>DASYLW010000057.1:0-7035 GCA_036009385.1 Caballeronia sp. | reverse complement strand
TTTCAGCGCTCGTGCGGCGCGTAATCAGCTTCTTCATCGACTGCTATATCGATGACTCAATCGACTGCGGCACACCGTGTGTTGTTTACCGGTGTGAGGGGACTTGGTCGGTCAGAAAACGTGTTCATGGCGCCTTTGGGCAGGTACGGCCATATCCATTCTCCAGGCCGTAAAACATAAGAGCGGTGAAAAGAGGAATCATTTTTAAGCGATTGCCAATGTTCTGATGGTTATAGGGAAGGTTATAGGGAAGAACCCTGCTCCTGCCTCTCCCTGCGTGCACATTACGAAACTACCGCACGTTGAAAGCATCCTGCGGCAGAAAAACGATTAGGGAAAATTAGAAAAATTTATTGTATAAATACAGGATCGTTTATAGGTGGAGATCCGCCATGATGCGTAATGCGACGCTCAGGCAACTGAAGATATTCGAAACCGTTGCGCGGCGGCTTAGCTTCTCGCGCGCCGCCGAAGAGCTTTACCTCACGCAGCCGGCCGTCTCCACGCAGGTCAAGCAGCTCGAGGAGCACGCGGGACTGCCGCTGTTCGAGCAGCTCGGCAAGAAGATCTACCTGACCTCCGCCGGTCAGGAAATGCTTCACCACAGTCGCGCGATTCTCGAACAGTTTCGCGAAGCCGACGACGCCATGGCGCGACTCAAGGGTATTTCCGGAGGCACCCTGAACGTGGCCGTGATCAGCGCCGGGGACTATTTCTTCCCGCGCCTGCTCGCTGAATTCACCAAACGCAATCCCGACGTCAAGTTGAACCTCGCTGTTCATAACCGCGAAGAACTGCTGCACCAGCTCACCGACAACCTTACCGACCTCGCGATCATGGTTCGCCCGCCGAAGGACATGGACACCGAGAACGTGTCGTTTGCCCCGCACCCTTACGTGATCGTGGCGCCCCCTGATCATCCGCTGGTGGGCAAGAAGAACATTGCGCTGGAGTCGCTTGTCGACGAGCCGTTCATCGTCAGGGAGCGGGGTTCCGACACCTGGAATTCGATGGAAGAAGGTTTCGCGGGACGACTCAAGCCGCTGAACATCGCCATGGAAATCACCAGTACGGAAACGATCAAGCAGGCGGTCATCGCCGGCATGGGGATCAGCTTCCTGTCGGCGCACACGGTCAGCATGGAGTTGCAGATCGGGCGGCTGGCCGTGCTCGACATAGCGGGTTTTCCCGTGATGCTCAACTGGTATCTCGTGCATCGTCATAACAAGCGGCTTCCGGCAGTGGCGATGGCGTTCAAGCAATTCCTCATCGACGAAGGGGCGGCTCAAATCTCGGCAATTACACATATCGGGTAAACCATCTATTAGGTATCTTTAATAGTTAGGCTAAAAACAAGTGACTATCGTATATGGATCAATGTTCCTATCCTGCAGTTAAGCCACGCAGCCACATCACGCTGTGATTTCATGGCTAACTAAGGAGACGACCATGAACCGTTCACAAGCCACGATCGCCGATGCGCGCGAACTCCAGACTCAGCTTTGTGCCTACAACAGCGCCTTCGAAGAACTTGACCTGATGTTCCGCTGGGACGTCGAAACGCTTAAGTCGCTGGCGCACGCTGCGAGCGATCAAGCGCGCATCGCGCAGTACATCGAAGCGCATTGCCCCCACTTGCTCAAAGCGTATAGCGCGGAATTCCTGTGCCAGGCCATCGTGGACAGAAAGAACGCGTATTACGAGGCATGCCGTGCCACAACTATCGCCCGCGCCGACGACACCCGCGGCGCACGGATGTGGCGGCCGGAGTGCGACAGCCCGCACGCTGAAGCCGCCTGACGCTTAACGTATAGAGTGGTCCGGGCCTGAGGTCATGCCTCATGTACCAAGCACCAGCTTCCAAGCAACTATCAAGCTCTGGAACGGGGCGGGTTAATCAACCCGCCCCTTCTTGCATCCAG
Organism: Caballeronia sp.; assembly: GCA_036009385.1. GTDB lineage: Bacteria > Pseudomonadota > Gammaproteobacteria > Burkholderiales > Burkholderiaceae > Caballeronia. The sequence continues at coordinate 5,113 of DASYLW010000057.1, read as the reverse complement.
CTTATTGCGTCAGCCTCATTGCGCCAACGACACCCACACGCTCTTCGGCTCCGTAAAGTTCTCGATAGCCACGTCCCCGTGCTCGCGGCCAAAGCCCGAATCGCCTGAGCCTCCCCACGGTAACCGCACGTCCGTATAACCGTATGTATTCACCCAGACCGTGCCTGCCCTGAGCGCTGACGCCATCCGGTGCACCCTGCCAATATCTGCGCTCCATACGCCCGCCGCGAGGCTGTACAGCGTCCCGTTGGCAATACGCACGGCGTCTGCTTCATCGTCGAAGGGAATTACGCTGACTACCGGGCCGAAGATCTCTTCTTGCGAAATGCGCATCTCGTGCTCGACATTGGCAAACACCGTGGGCTCCACAAAATAGCCACGCTCGCCCCATCGCCTCCCGCCCGACACGACCGACGCCCCTTCGTTCTTCCCGATGTCCACGTAGTCGAGCACCGACTGCATCTGCTTCGCGGAAATGAGCGGTCCCATGGACGTTTCTTTCTGCGATGGATCACCCAGCGTGATCGACTTCGCACGCTGCGCCAGACGTTCGACGATCTCGTCATACACCGATCGCTGGACCAGCACCCGCGAGCCCGCCGAACACACCTGCCCCGCGTTGAAAAAGATCCCCGACGCAGCCGCGCGTGCAGCCTGATCGAGGTTGGCATCGGCGAAAATGACGTTGGCAGACTTGCCGCCCAGCTCAAGCGTGACGCGCTTGAAGTTGACCGCCGCGCCCTGCAGGATTCCCCGCCCGACCGTTGGCGAACCAGTGAACGTGACCTTGTCCACACCGGGGTGGCCGACCAGCGCGTCGCCCACCACCGAGCCCTTGCCGGTAACAATATTAAGTACGCCCGGCGGTACGCCAGCTTCCAGTGCAAGGCGTCCGAGCATCAACGCCGATAACGGCGTCAGCTCCGCCGGCTTGACGACCAGCGTGCAGCCGCAGGCAAGCGCGGGTGCGATCTTCCACATGCCGATCATCAACGGGAAATTCCACGGCACGATAGCCGCGACCACGCCGACCGGTTCGCGCACGGTGTAAGTCAGTGCGTCCGGGCGCGTGGGCACTACTTGTCCAGTGATCTTGTCGCACCAGCCCGCGTAATACGCGAGGGTGTCGATAGCGGCCGGTACATCCTGGCGCCGAACGCCGGAGATGGGCTTTCCGGCATCGAGACTTTCCACTGCGGCAATTTCGTCCTGATGCGTACGCATCAATTCCGCAAAGCGCATCAGGATCCGGCCGCGTTCAGATGCCCTGATTGCATTCCATGGCTTCAATGCGGCGCGCGCCGCCTGCACGGCACGGTCGACATCGGCCGCCGTGCCCTGGGCAACGGTCGCAATCCGCGTCTCGGTCGACGGATCGATGATGCTCGAATACGCGCCGCCACTGGGCGCCACTGCTTCGCCACCAATCAGCAGCTCGTAACGTTTCACGTCCGCTTCGGCGGTCATTGTCGTCTCCTTGTACCGTAGTGCAATCCCGCGCGCAGTCCCGGGCGTAGTCCCTCAGTTCGGATCACGCGCCGGATTTTGCTTCGAGTTCAGCGAGGCGCTTGCGCAGGTTTCGCTCTTCGGTAAAGCGGCTGGTTTCATCGCGTATGACGGCTACGATGCCAGTCACGCTCTTTTCCGGTCCCGCTGAATGCAGCAGCGCGACCGTGAATGCAATCGATAAAGACCGGCCGTCCTTGTGCACGGCGGGCACGCGCAGCACGTCATGTCCGTAACGGGTCTCACCGGTGGCCATGGTTTTTTCATAGCCGCTCCAGTGACGCCCGCGCAAGCGTTCGGGAATGATGAGGTCCAGCGAATTACCCAGCGCTTCTTCAGGCGTAAACCCGAACATGCGCTCGGCAGCGGGGTTCCATAAGGTGATTGCGCCACTGGCGTCGGAGATGACAACCGCGTCGCCGATCACGCCGACCAGCTGCTCGAAATCAATGGGGGATTTTGTATGCGCGGCGCTATTCATGATTGAAACGGCCTTTCTATTTCAGGTAGCGATTCCGGCCGCGCCGTGGATCCATCAAGGCAATCCACGGCGCCGCACGTTCGCGTTTAAACGGCTTGTTGCTGATGCAAGTTGGCGATTTGCGCGCTGCTGTAACCCAGGCTCTCGAGCACTTCATCCGTATGCTCGCCCAGTAATGGCGATGCCGTAATCTCCGGCTTCATCTCCGAGAACTTGATCGGGCTGCCGACCGTCAGATACGAGCCACGTTCCTTGTGTGCGACTTCGGTAATCGTACCGCTTTCACGCAGCGAAGGGTCGTTGGCCAGCTCTTTCATCGTCAGCACGGGCGCGCACGGAATGTCGAACTTGCGCAGGATGTCCACCGCCTCGAACTTGGTTTTATCGGCGAGCCATTCTTCGATCGTCTTGAAGATGTCGAAGATATGCGGCTGACGCGCCGTTGCCGTGTTGTAGTTCGCGTCTTCAATCCACTCGGGTTTGCCGATCGCGCGGCAAATCGGCGCCCACGCGTGACCCTGGATCGTGAAGTAGATGTACGAGTTCGGATCGGTTTCCCAGCCCTTGCATTTCAGCACCCAGCCAGGCTGCCCGCCGCCGCCGGCATTCCCGCCACGCGGAACGACATCGCTGAATTCGCCGTGCGGGTATTGCGGATATTCCTCCAGGTAGCCCAGCCGGTCCAGACGCTGCTGGTCACGCAACTTCACGCGGCACAGGTTCAGCACGCTGTCCTGCATCGATACCGCGACCTTCTGCCCCTTGCCCGTCTTGTCGCGTCCGATCAGCGCGGTGAGGATGCCGATAGCCAGGTGCATACCGGTGTTGCTGTCGCCCAGCGCCGCTGCGCTGATGGTCGGCGGACCATCCCAGAAACCCGTAGTCGATGCCGCGCCGCCTGCGCATTGCGCGACGTTCTCATAGACTTTCAGGTCGTCGTAATGGTGACCGTCGCTGAAGCCTTTAACCGACGCCAGGATCATCTTCGGATTCAGTTCCTTAATGTACTGCCACGGAAAACCCATCCGGTCGAGCGCGCCCGGACCGAAGTTTTCCACCATCACATCGGATTCCTTAATAAGCTTTTCCAGAACTTCCTTGCCTTCCGGCTTCTTCGTGTCGAGCGTGAGCGACTTCTTGTTGCTGTTGAGCATCGTGAAATACAGCGCATCGACGTCCGGGATATCGCGCAATTGCGTGCGGGTGACGTCGCCCGAACCCGGGCGTTCCACCTTGATCACATCGGCGCCGAACCACGCGAGCAACTGCGTGCAAGCGGGGCCTGCCTGCACGTGCGTGAAGTCGATAATCTTGATTCCCTCAAGTGGCTTGCTCATGGTTCCTGTCTCCTGACTCACTGGCTAAAGGTGGGTTACTCATGTTCTGGCGGCGGCATCGGCGGCGCGTTTGGGCAAAGCTGCCGATGCCGGCGGTAACTTCCAAGCGGACTACTTTTTCATCGCCGTGCTTTGCGGATTCAGATTCGTCAGGCGGCCACTCTCGGTGCCGGCGGCTTCATCGATAACCGCATTGATGAGCGTCGGCTTGCCGGATGCAATGGCTTCTTGCAGCGCTTCTGTCAGCTCTTCCGGCGTCGTCGCGTGGCGGCCGATGCCGCCGAATGCCTCGATCATCTTGTCGTAGCGCGCGCCCTTGATGAACACAGTTGGCGCAACGTCCTTGCCGCCGGTCGGGTTCACGTCGGTGCCGCGATACACGCCGTTGTTGTTGAACACGATGGTGCAAACCGGCAGATCGTAGCGGCAGATCGTTTCGAGTTCCATGCCGCTGAAACCGAACGCGCTGTCGCCTTCAATGGCGACCACCGGCTTGCCGCTCGTGACTGCCGCGCCAATCGCGAAGCCCATGCCGATACCCATGATTCCCCACGTACCCGAGTCAAAACGCTTGCGCGGTTCATACATGTCGATGATGCTGCGGGCGTAGTCGAGCGTGTTTGCCCCTTCGTTGACCACGTTGATATCCGGACGCGTCTTCAACACGTCGCGGATCGCGCGCAGTGCGCTGTGGAAATTCATCGGCGAAGGGTTCTTGGCCAGCGTCGCGGCCATCTTTTCCAGGTTCTTGTTCTTGCGCTCGGAGATTGCACCGGTCCATTCGGTGCTCGGCTTCGGGAAGCTGCCATCGATGCCATCGAGCAAGGCCGACACGCAGGAGCCAATATCACCAATCACCGGCGCAGCGATTGCCACGTTGCTGTCGATTTCCGTCGGCGAGATGTCGACCTGGATGAATTGCTTCGGCGCGGCGCCCCACGTCTTGCCCTTGCCGTGCGACAGCAACCAGTTCAGGCGTGCGCCGATCAGCAGGACGACGTCTGCTTCCTGCAGCACGAACGAACGCGCGGCAGACGCCGATTGTTCGTGGGTATCGGGCAGCAATCCTTTGGCCATCGACATCGGCAGATAAGGAATGCCGCTCTTTTCAACCAGCTCGCGAATCTGTGCGTCGGCCTGGGCATAAGCCGCGCCCTTGCCGAGCAGGATGAGCGGACGCTTCGCGCCCTTCAGCACGTCGAGCGCGCGCTTGACCGAGTCAGGCGCCGGCAGCTGGCGCGGCGCCGCGTCGATCACGCGTACGAGCGACTGCTTGCCCTTCACGGCGTCGATGGTCTGCGACAGGAGTTTCGCCGGCAAGTCCAGGTAGACACCGCCGGGCCGGCCCGACACGGCCGCACGGATCGCACGCGCAATGCCAATGCCGATATCTTCCGCGTGCAAAACCCGGTACGCAGCCTTGGCGTACGGCTTCGCGGCGTTGAGCTGATCCATTTCCTCGTAGTCGCCCTGCTGCAAGTCGACAATCTCACGCTCGCTGGATCCGCTAATCAGGATCATGGGGAAGCAGTTGGTGGTCGCGTTGGCCAGCGCAGTCAGGCCGTTCAGGAAACCCGGCGCCGAAACGGTCATGCAGATGCCCGGCTTCTGCGTCATGTAGCCGGCGATAGCCGCCGCATTGCCCGCGTGCTGCTCGTGACGAAAGCCGATAAACCGCATGCCCTCGGCTTGCGCGAGGCGCGCCAGATCGGTAATGGGGATGCCGACCAGCCCGAAGATCGTGTTCAGGTCGTTCAGTTTCAGTGCATCAATGACCAGATGGAAACCG
>DASYLW010000056.1:0-8229 GCA_036009385.1 Caballeronia sp. | reverse complement strand
GTGGTCGATCTGGCGGACAAATCAATCGATGAAACACTGATCTCGGATACCGCCGACCGTATCGCGCGGATTCGCGCCTCGGACGAAGGGCGCGAAGGCGTGCGCAGTTTTCTGGAAAAGAGCAAGCCGTCGTGGCTTGCCTGAATGTATTCGGGAGCATCGCCTGAGCTCGCCCAAGCGCACGGCTGGCCGCTTCCCCTGGAGTCGTTTTGAACCTGAACAAGCAGCCAAAGCCTGCACCCGATGACTGGGTTGCACGCTCGCTAAGTGCCGTATGGCACCCATGCACGCAAATGAAACACCACGAGCGCACGCCGCTCGTGCCCATCGCTCGCGGCAAGGGCGCGTGGCTCTATGACCACGACGGCCATCGCTATCTCGATGCCATCAGCTCGTGGTGGGTCAACCTCTTCGGCCACGCAAATCCTCACATCAATGCCGCGCTGAAAAATCAGTTGGACACGCTCGAACACGCGATGCTCGCCGGTTGCACGCATGAACCCGCCGTCCTGCTCGCCGAGCGTCTGCACGCCCTGACGCAGCACACGCTGGGCCATGCGTTCTTCGCTTCGGACGGCGCATCGGCAGTCGAGATCGCGCTGAAGATGAGCTTCCACTTCTGGCGCAACAGCGGCCACGCGGAGAAGCGCGAGTTCGTCTGCCTCGCGAACAGCTATCACGGCGAGACCATCGGCGCGCTCGGCGTGACCGACGTCGCGTTGTTCAAGGACGCCTACGATCCGCTGATTCGTCATGCGCATGTGGCGACATCGCCGGATGCTCGCCAGGCCCGCGAAGGAGAGACGGCGCGTGACGTTGCGCAACGCGCGCTCGCCGATATGAAAACACTGTTCGACGCCAAAGCCTCACAGCTTGCGGCCGTGATCGTGGAACCGCTTGTTCAATGCGCAGCCGGAATGGCGATGCACGATCCTTCGTATTTGAAGGGCTTGCGCGCTTTGTGCGATGGCTACGGCGTACATCTCATCGCCGATGAAATCGCAGTCGGCTGTGGCCGCAGCGGCACGTTCTTCGCATGCGAACAGGCTGCGATCTGGCCGGATTTCCTGTGTTTATCGAAGGGAATCAGCGGCGGGTATTTGCCGTTATCCATCGTGCTGACACGCGATGAAATCTACGCCGCGTTCTACGACGACGACATGACGCGCGGTTTCCTCCACTCGCATTCGTACACGGGCAATCCGCTCGCCTGCCGCGCCGCCCTGGCAACGCTCGAGCTGTTCGACAGCGCGAATGTCCTTGGAGAAAACCGGCGCAAATCGTCCGCGCTGCGCGCCGCGCTTAACCCGCTTGCAGATCATCCGCATGTCAGGAACCTGCGCGAATGCGGCACGATATTCGCCTTCGATGCGATCATTGACGACCCCGCTCAAGCGCGCTCGTTCTCGCGGCGTTTTTTCGAAAATGCCTTGAAACACGAGCTATTGTTGCGACCGATAGGCAAAACCGTCTATCTGATGCCGCCGTACATCCTCAGCGACGACGAGCTTACGTTGCTCGCCGGACGCACGCGCACTGTCTTCGACGCCACGTTATCGGAGGCCGCATGAGCATCACATCGCCCGCTCTTTTCGAGACCCTGAAACAAGGCCTTGCCGATATCGAGCGCAACGGTTTACGTCGTCGCCGTCGAATCGCCGACAGCGCCTGCGCCGCGCACATGACGGTGGACGGACGCGAGATCATCGGCTTTGCGAGCAACGATTATCTCGGGCTGGCCGCGCACGAAACCTTGCGCGAAGCACTGGCGGAAGGCGCACAAAAATACGGCGCGGGCAGCGGCGGATCGCATCTGCTCGGCGGCCATTCGCGCGCGCATGCGAAGCTTGAAGACGACCTCGCGGCGTTCTCCGGCGGTTTCGTCGACCAGGCGCGCGCGCTGTTCTTCAGCACCGGTTACATGGCGAATCTCGCGACGCTGACAACGCTCGGCGCCTTGGGCACGTCAGGCGGTCGCGACACGCTGATGTTCTGCGACGCGTTGAACCATGCATCGCTGATTGATGGCGCCCGTCTGTCGCGTGCGGAAATTCGCATCTATCCTCATGCCGACGCCGAGGCGCTCGACGCCATGCTCGATGCATCCGCGAATGAGGCCGGGACGAAGATCATCGTTACGGATTCGGTCTTCAGCATGGACGGCGATATCGCCCCGCTCGCGCGGCTGCTCGAACTGGCGGAGCGTCACGGCGCGTGGCTGGTTGTCGACGACGCGCACGGCTTCGGCGTGCTCGGTCCGCAAGGCCGCGGCGCGCTGACTGAGGCTGCACTGCGCTCACCGCATCTGGTGTACGTTGGCACCTTGGGCAAGGCGGCAGGCGTGTCTGGCGCATTCGTGATCGCGCATGAAACGGTGATCGAATGGTTCGTGCAGCGCGCGCGGCCGTACATCTTTACGACGGCATCGGTGCCGGCCGTGGCGCACGCCGTATCGGCGAGTTTGAAGATCATCGGGGGGCAGGAAGGCGACGCAAGGCGTGCGCATCTGGCTACGTTGATCGACAGTACGCGGGCCATACTAAAGCGCACGCGATGGTTACCCGTGGATTCGCATACCGCCGTTCAACCGTTGATCATCGGCGGCAATGAAGAGACGCTGAAGCTCACCGCCGCGCTCGATGAATACCGCATGTGGGTGCCGGCGATCCGGCCGCCGACCGTGCCCGTTGGCACATCGCGCCTGCGCATTTCGCTTTCCGCCGCGCATAGCCACGACGACCTCGCGAAGCTCGACGACGCGCTGCAAACCCTGAGCAATCGATCATGACCGCACCACTCTCGCTCTTCGTCACCGGCACCGATACCGAGATCGGCAAGACGCTGGTATCGGCTGCGTTGCTGCATGGCTTTGCAGCACTCGGCTTGCGCGCCGCCGCGATGAAACCCATCGCGGCGGGCGCGTTCGAACGCGACGGCGAGTGGCACAACGAAGACGCCGATCAACTCGATGCCGCCGCGAACGTCGCACTGCCACCATCGATACGCACGCCATTCATGCTCAAAGAAGCCGCCGCGCCGCATATTGCTGCGGCGCGCGAAAATGTGTCGCTGGATATTGCGCGGATCGTGGAAGCGCATCAGTTCGCCGTGCAGCAAGCGGACGTGGTCGTGGTCGAAGGCGTGGGCGGATTCCGCGTCCCGCTCACCGATGTCCACGATACCGCCGACCTCGCATTCGCGTTGAACCTGCCGGTCGTGCTCGTGGTCGGGATGCGGCTCGGCTGCATCAGCCACGCGTTGCTGAGCGCTGAGGCCATCGCGGCGCGAGGGTTGCAACTGGTGGGCTGGGTGGCCAACCAGATCGATCCCGCCATGCTCTTTCCTGCTGAAAATATCGAAGCAATCCGGCTGCGGCTCGACAGTCAATACAACGCGCCGCTGCTAGGGACGATTCCCCGCCTCACGCCGCCGGATGCTCGCACGGCGACGACTTATATAGATACCTCCCTGCTGCTGGACACGCTTCGTTCAGCCGGCGCGGGCCAGTAATTTATCGCTATCTGCAATACGAAAAGGATCCTCACATGACGCAAGTGCAATCCATCGACAAGACGACCCAAACTTCAGCTCCGCAATCGCTGGCTCGCTGGCGCGTGGCGGATATCGTCGCGCTTTACGACCTGCCGTTCAACGACCTGCTGTTTCGCGCACAGGGCGTGCATCGTGAACACTTCGATGCCAACACGGTTCAGCTCTCCACGCTGCTGTCGATCAAGACCGGCGGTTGCCCGGAAGATTGCGCGTATTGTCCTCAGTCGTCGCATCACGATACGGGGTTGAAGGCCGAAAAACTGATGGCCGTCGATGAAGTTTTGAAGGCCGCGGAAATCGCCAAGGCAAACGGTGCAACGCGTTTTTGCATGGGCGCGGCGTGGCGAAATCCAAAGGACCAGCATCTGGAACCGATCGCCGACATGATTCGCGGCGTGAAGGCGATGGGTCTCGAAACCTGCGTGACGCTTGGCATGCTGGAAGGGCACCAGGCGGAGCGTCTGCGCGATGCCGGGCTGGATTACTACAACCACAACCTCGATACATCGCCGGAGTTCTACGGCCAGATCATCTCGACGCGGACGTATCAGGATCGTCTGGATACGCTCGAACATGTCCGCGATGCCGGTATCAACGTGTGTTGCGGCGGGATTGTCGGCATGGGTGAGTCGCGCCGTGAACGCGCTGGGCTGATCACGCAACTGGCGAACATGGAGCCGTATCCGGAATCGGTGCCTATCAACAATCTGGTGCAGGTGGAAGGCACGCCGCTGACCGGCACCGCGCCGCTCGATCCATTCGAATTCGTGCGCACGATCGCGGTGGCGCGCATCACGATGCCCAAGGCAATGGTGCGCTTGTCGGCGGGACGCGAACAGATGGATGAAGCGCTGCAGGCGCTGTGTTTCCTCGCCGGCGCGAACTCGATTTTCTACGGCGACCAGTTGCTGACGACGAGCAACCCGCAAGCCGAAGCCGATAGGAAATTGCTGGAGCGTTTGGGGATGCAAGCGCAAGCGTCGCAGCAGACGCAGGCGGCGCAAGCCTGTGAGGTGAAATGCGGGCACGCGCAGGTGCAGTGAAGAGTTGGTGAAGTAGCGGCAAAAAGCCCCGATACTGAACTGCGCCCCAAATCGTTGGACGGGTGTCCAACTTTTGGGGTGCAGTTCATACTTCGGGGCTTTTGTATTTTCGTGAGTCCACCTGTGAATCGCTTTTATGCAATACCCAGAAACACGGCCATTGCACGGGTCACGCTTATCATGAGTTCGCCCTCAAGCCGCCCAAACACTTCGCCGAGCTTTTCTCGCGGCATGGTGACTGCTTTATCAACCATTACCTGAGACGGTCTGGCTAATTGATTAATTTCGTCGGGCTCGATAGTCACCCGAAATAGCGGCGTGTCGCGCAATTCGCTTGCCAGCAACAGAACCGTCACTGACCCGTGCTCCGAAAACAGATCCGATTGCACGATCAGTGCGGGGTGCGGTTTTCCGTAGTTACCTTGAACCGAAACGGTAATCAGATCGCCGCGCCTCACTCCCAACCCTTCGTGTCCATACTGGCTTCAATAAAATCGAGGATCTCGGTTTCATGCGAATCCTCACGCAACAACAAAGACGGGCGAAGTCCCGCCGCACGCAATGCCGCGCGGCGCTTTCCTACTCGTTCGGCAACATTTTGCCTCATCACGCCCTCCGTTACATGTAACGGGTTTGGCGCATTTCGGCGAAACGTCCAAGGGTACTGCTTGGCGAATTCACTCGCCCCTCAGTTCTTATCCACAATCACCTGATCGAACGTGCCGCCATCGGAGAAATGGGTTTGCTGCGCTTTCTGCCAGTTGCCGAAAACCTGCTCCACCGTGAACGTCTTGATCGGCTTGAATTCGCTTGCGTGCTTCGCCAGCACCTCGGCGTTACGCGGCCGAAGATGATGCTGCGCGATGATTTCCTGCGCCGCCGGCGTCCACAGATAGTCCAGGTACGCCTGCGCTTCCTTGCGCGTCCCGCGCTTGTCCACGACCTTGGCAACCACTGCGACCGGCGGTTCCGCTAACAAACTCATCGACGGATACACCGCGTCGAAATCCTTGCCGTTTGCACCCGCATCCATCAACGCGACTTCGTTTTCAAACGTCACCAGCACGTCGCCAATACCGCGTTGTGTGAAGGTTGTCGTAGCACCTCGTCCGCCCGTATCCAGCACTGGCACATTCTTGAAGATGGCTTTTTCGAACGCTTGAGTCTGTTCATCGGTTGCACCTTGCTGCTTCTTGTAACCCCACGCAGCCAGATACGCATAACGTCCGTTGCCCGACGTCTTCGGATTCGCGATCACGACCTGCACGCCGGGACGCGCGAGATCGCTCCAGTCCTTGATATTCTTCGGGTTACCCTTGCGCACGAGAAACACCATGGTGGTCGTGTACGGCACCGCGTTATTCGGCAGAAGCGTGCGCCAGTTGGCCGGCACCAGGCCGCCGCGCTCGACCAGCAAGTCGATATCGTTCGGCTGGTTCATCGTGACCACGTCAGCCTGCAGCCCCTGCATCACCGACAAAGCCTGCGCACTCGACGCCCCATGCGACTGGCGCACGGAAAGCGTCTCGCCGGTCTTCTGCTTATAGCCGGCGATAAACGCGGTATCGATGTCCTTGTACAACTCGCGCGTGACGTCATACGAGACGTTGAGCAACGCCGTCTCGGCGTGAGCGAACGGTGTGAACGTAGTAAAACCCAGCGCCGCGATTGCTGCCCAATGCTTCAAACCCGCCATACATCCCCCGATTATTCGAATAATGAAAACCGCTATGAAGCGGCGATTCTATCGAAAAGCCGGGGATGTATTGCATCGGACAACTCATCCATACGCTGCCTGTTCGAACTGCTCGAAGCGGTCAAACTCGTCGGGCTGCTCCGCAAAACGCGCCGGGGCTGCGCAATGAATAAGGGTATCGACGAAATATTTTGCACGCGGCCACGGACCAAAACCCGCCGCCGTGTTGATGTGCCCGGAATCCCCGAGATTCACGAACGCGCTGCCGAGCTGGCTCGCGAGGCGCATCGCCTGGTCGAAGGGCATCCACGGGTCGGTCATGCTCGCAATCAGCACCGAGGGCACGCCAAGACGACGCGGTTCGAACGCGCCGGCGAACTTGAACTTGTCCGGACTGGCCGGCGCAACAAACAGCACACCGGCGACGGCGTCGCCCGTCAACCCTTGTGCGATGGCGTGTGCGGCGGCGAGGCAACCGAAACTATGCGCGGCAAGAATCACCGGACCGCGCACGCTCGTCACCGTAACCGCGACGGATTGCGCCCACGCGTCGAGTTGAGGGGCGTCCCAGTCGTCCTGCTCGACGCGTCGTGATTTCGGCAATTGCCGCTCCAGCCACGTTTGCCAGTGCGCGCCCTCGCTGCCGTGCAAACCCGGTACGGTAACAAGCCGCGGCGGCCAGGCGGATGTGCTGCATGAACCCATGTGAACCTCGCTGCCAGCTCGTAGCCAGCATGGTGAGGAACAATTCTGCTGTGTGAGAGCGCCCGTGCGAACCAAGTTTTCGTCATTTGGTTATCGGAGGCGCGAGCAGCGATCGGAGGCGATCGGGCGAAATAAGTGGCGTAGTCCCCGGTGTTACGCGTGCTAATCGGCGAAACCGCGGCGAAACCGTAAAATAGGCTTAATTTCGGACACAATTCAACGCTGAGTCCGCCTGCCCTTCCTCGCGAACAAACACGAACCTTCGATGAATATCATTCTCTACGAACACCAAGCCGAGGCTTCGCTCTGGCTCGACGATCTCGCCCGCGCGCTTCCCGGCGCCGATGTACGCCTGTGGCAACCCGGCGACAACGCCCCCGCCGACTACGCAGTCGTCTGGCGCGCGCCGCCGGCGTTGTTCGCGAACCGGCCGGATCTGAAGGCCGTGTTCAATCTGGGCGCGGGAGTGGATGCAATCCTTGAGATCGAACGAAAGCAACCCGGCACGCTGCCGCCCAACGCGCTGCTCGTGCGGCTGGAAGATAGCGGCATGGGCCACCAGATGGTCGAATACGCGACCCACACGGTGCTGCGCTACCTGCGCCGCCTGGACGAATACGATGCGCTCCAGCGCGAACATCGCTGGCAAAAACTGCCGCCCTATGCGCTCAAGGACTTCACGGTCGGCGTGCTGGGCCTGGGCGTTCTTGGCGCGCGGGTTTCGACGGCGCTGGCGGCATTCGGCATGCCGGTGCGAGGATTCAGCCGTACCAAGCGCGATGTTGAAGGCGTCAAGACTTTCGCCGGCAACGAACAGTTCGACACCTTCCTCGACGGCGCGAGGGTGCTCATCAATCTGCTGCCGCATACGCCGGATACCGAAGGCATCCTGAACCGGCGCACGTTCGAACGGCTTGCACCGGGCGCGTATCTGGTCAATCTGGCGCGTGGCGGGCATCTTGTCGACGACGATTTGCTTCACGCCATGCAAACCGGCCAGATCGCCGCCGCGACACTTGATGTATTCCACACTGAACCGCTACCGGACAATCATCCGTTCTGGACCACGCCGCGCCTCACGATCACGCCGCATATCTCGGCCGAAACGCTGCGCGAAGAAAGCATTGAGCAAGTCGCGGGCAAGATCATGGCGCTCACGCGCGGCGAGCCGATATCCGGCATAGTCGATGTGAAACGGGGCTATTAAGCGGCTATTAAGCGCTCTCAAGGTAT
>DASYLW010000055.1:0-10185 GCA_036009385.1 Caballeronia sp. | reverse complement strand
GTGCTGTGTTATTCGCTGAATGTGGCCGAGATTTTGCGGCGCAAGGCCAATGTGCGGATGATTTTATTGGGCGGCGTTTACGCGCCCTCGTCGGATTCGTTTTCGAGCAATGAGAGCATTGAGACGTTGCGGCGGATGGGCATTAACAAGGCGTTTATTTCGGCCGGCGGGGTGGATGAAGCGCGCGGTGTGACGTGCTGGAATTTTCACGAAGTGGCAATCAAACAGGCTGCAATGGAGAGTGCGGTCGAGAGGCATCTTGTCGTCGATGCCAGCAAGTTGGGGAAGGTCAAGGCGGTGCGATTTTCCCAACTGGATCAGTTTGATTCGTTGATCACGGAGAAGGGGATGGAAGTGAGGAAGTGAGTTTGACTTCTGATTTGCTAGTCAATGTCCAATTGATTGGGCTCGCGGTAGAAGTCGACTTACTGCCCGTCGACAGCAACTAAACGAGGCGCTGGAAGCTGCGCCTCAAAAGCATACGCCACACATCCCTTTCATAGTACCGTTTTATGGTACTATTCTCAGATGAAACGAGCGCACACCAAGACCCTTGAGCTGATTTTTGCCCGCCCCTTATCGGGCAACGTGCGTTGGGCCGACATCGAAGCGCTTTTCGTTGAACTTGGAGCAACGATCACTGAACGCGAAGGCTCGCGTATTGCGGTCGTGTTGTTTGACCAGGTTCAGGTCTACCATCGCCCGCACCCACGGCCTACCACCGATAAAGGTGCTATCGCCAGTGTGCGCAAGTGGCTGGAAACGAACGGAGTAAAACCATGAATATCTTGAGCATCGGCAACCATCGCGCGGTTGTCACTTACGACCCCGAGACCGACATGCTGCGCGGCGAATTTCTCGGTTTAAACGGCGGCGCGGACTTCTACGCCAGCGACATCCCCACACTTAAAGCCGAAGGCGCCAAGTCCTTGGCTGTGTTCCTCGACGTCTGCAAAGAGAACGGTATCGATCCGGTCCGCCACTTCTCCGGCAGATTCAATGCCCGGATCGATCCAGAGCTTCACGCTCGAGCGGTTGAAACAGCTGCGGCCGAAGGGATCAGCCTCAATCAGTTGATCGAGCGCGCTATTGAACACGAAGTCCGGACGTAAGCTCCGGAGGCAGTGACGAAGGACGTAGCGTGCATCGCTCGCAGTGAAGTGGTGGATTGCGAGCGACCCTTTGTAGCGCCACGTGATTGCATGAAATCAACACCACACGGCAAACTTTCCGGGTGGTTTAATCAACGACTGCCCGCAAGCAAAATCAACCTCCCCTACGCCGCCCGCCTCCCCAGCGCGAACAACGTCCCCGCCACCAGAATAAACGCGCCGATAATCACCTTCTGCCAGGTACTCGGCACGCCAATCAGGATCAAAACGCTGTTGATCAGCGTAACCAGCACCACGCCCAACAGCGTCCCGACCACCGTCCCCGTTCCGCCGGTAATCCTGGCCCCGCCAAGAATCACCGCCGCGATAACATCCAGCTCAGTCCCAACCAGATCGAACGGATTCGCCAGCCGGTTCGTCGATACATGCAGAATCCCGGCAATCCCCGCCAGCATCCCGGTGTACCCAAACACAAACAGGTGAATGGCCCGAAGGTTATAACCAAGCCGCTCGGCGATCGGCAAACTGCCACCCATTGCATACACACCGCGGCCCATCATCGTCCGGTTGAGCAGCCACCACGTCACGCCCGCGGCAAGAAACAGCGCGATCACCGACACCGGCAACACCGCCCGAAGCCCATCGTTCGTGTGATAGAAAAACAGCGGCAACTGCCCGAAGCTATCCATGCTATGCGGGATATTCATGAAGAACTGCGTACCCACGAACGTCAACAGCAAGCCGCGATACAAATACTGCGTGCCAATAGTCACGATCAGCGAAGGCGCTTTCAGCCGATGCACCAGCACGCCATTGATCAATCCAAGCAACACGCCGCCCACTGCCCCGCAAAGCAGAATCAAGACAAACGGCGCATCGGGCCACCACGCAAAAACGGCCTTCGTGATCGAATACATCGTAAATGCGGCAATGGCCGTAAAGGACACGTCGATGCCGCCCGATGCGAGTACAACCAGCGTCCCCATTGCAAACAACGACACCGTTGTCCCCGAATGCAGCAAATCGAAGAGCGTCGCGAACTGGAAAAAGCGCGGATTCAACGTGCCAACCACCAGACACGTTACAAGAATCAACCCAAGCGTGAACCATTCAGGATTACGCATCAACCGCGCAGTAAAACTGAGTTGCCGCAACGGTGGCGCAACCTCGGCCAACACGGGACCGGGCGCCGATGCGCCCCGCGATGTCTGAGCAACGCGATGAAGTGACTCGCTCATGCTGCCTCTGAAAGTAAAGCGTGATAAAGATCGGCTTCGGTCAATTGCCCCGCACGATATTCGTTCGAGACGCGCCCCTTCTTCATCATCAGAATTCGGTCGCAGTTCTGCAGCAGCTCAGGCAAGTCATCGCTGATCAAAATAATGCCGATGCCCTGTTCCGCCAGCCGCTGCATGATGCGGTAAATAATGTCCTTCGATCCCACATCCACGCCCACCGTCGGGCCGTGCAGGATCAACACGCGAGGATCAATAGCCAGCCATCGGCCAATCAACACGCGTTGCTGGTTTCCACCGGAAAGCGACTGAACCGGTTTATCGACGTCAGGCGTCGCGATCTGCAAGTCCTTTACAGTGCGCTCAGCAAGCTCGCGTGCGCGCTTCCGGTCAACCTGTCCAAAGCGGTCGCGCAAACTTGAGATCATCGCGGTGATGACGTTGTCGCGAATGGATTTATCGAGGAAAAGCCCTTCGTTCAAGCGATCTTCCGGCACATAGCCTATGCGTTGCCACTTCGCGTCGGACGGCGTTTTGAGCCTCACGACAGAACCGTCCAACGTGACCGTGCCGCTATCCGCGGGCGCCACGCCGGCCAATGCCCGCGCCAGTTCGTTGCGTCCCGAATCAAGCAAACCCGTCACGCCAAGAATCTCTCCACGATGCAGCGAGAACGTGACATCGGCGAACTGGCGCGACCGCGATAGCGCCTTCACATCCAGCACGATGTCGTGGCCATCCATGACTTCGGCCTGCCGATATCGCTCGTTCGATAACTGCTTGCCGGTCATCAACTCGCCAATCTGCGCCTTCGTGTAATTCTCGATCGGTCCCTGCGCCATCTTCTGGCCATCGCGCAGGACGATCACTTCACCGCCGATCGCGTAACACTCATCCAGCTTGTGACTCACGAACAGCACAGCGACGCCATCGGCACGCAACTTGGCCAGCACCGCAATCAGGTTGTCGACTTCCTTTTGCGTAAGCGATGTGGTCGGCTCATCCATGATGACGAACTTCGCCTCGCTCGCTATCGCACGCGCGATAGCCACGAGTTGCCGCGTCGCCAGCGGCAATTGCTCAACCAGCGTGGCCTGGAAATCGTCATCGCCAGGCAAACCCACCGCTTCCAAAGCGCGCGCCGCCGTTTTCGCCAGCGCGCGTCGATCGAAGGTCCGCGCAAGCCGCCCCGCGTGCGCGGCCAGTTCCGCGGTCAATGCAACGTTCTCCGCCACGCTCATGTTGGGCAGCAGCGAAAGGTCCTGATACACGGTCTCGATACCCGCCGACAATGCCGCAAGCGGCGCAAGCCGCGCATGCCTGACGCCTTCGATCACAAGCTCGCCCTGGTCGGGCGGCTGCGCGCC
Source organism: Caballeronia sp. (assembly GCA_036009385.1). Taxonomy (GTDB): domain Bacteria; phylum Pseudomonadota; class Gammaproteobacteria; order Burkholderiales; family Burkholderiaceae; genus Caballeronia. Next base: position 6,471 of record DASYLW010000055.1, on the reverse strand, counting down.
GGAGATGATCTTGATCAGCGTGCTCTTGCCGCAGCCGTTCTCGCCAAGCAGGTGATAGATCTGCCCGCGCTGGAACGAAAGACTTACGCCACGCAGCGCATATACGCCGGTAAAGCGCTTGTGGATATCGACAACTTCGAGAAGCGGCGCTGTACTCATCATTGAACCTTCTACCCTTTCAACTTCCTGAAGACAGCGCGCACGGCAGCCGTGCGCGCTTTGCTGCTTCCGCGAAGACAATCAGAACGGATACTGCTTGTAATTGGTCTTGTCGACGTCTACCCAGCCGGTGCCGCGCACGATGATGCCCTTGCCCGGACCCTTGGTAACCGTGACCTTGTTATAACCAACGAGACCCAGGTCCGTACCGTTCTCCACCGTCTTGCCATCGATCAGCATCTTCGCAATCTTGTTCATCGCGATACCGGCGAGCTTCGGGTCCCAGAACGCAATGCCGTTGATCGCGCCGCTCTCCAGGAACTTGCCGGCTTCCGTCGGCAGACCCGTGCCGTACACGCAGATCTTGCCAATCTTGCCGGCCTCTTCCACCGCACGTCCAATGCCGATCACGTCCAGCGACGACGATCCTTGAAAGCCCGTCAGGTCCGGGTGCTTGCGCAGCACTTCCTTCGCAACCTGGTAGGCGCGTTCGCCGTCGTTATTGGTTTCGAGTTTCGGTTCGACCAGATCCATCTTCGGGTACTTCTGCTTCGCATTGCCGATACCGCCATCCGCCCACTGCACCTGCGAACGGCTGCCGAGCGAGCCGACCAGCACCGCCCATTTGCCCTGATCGCCCATGCACTTCGCCAGTCGTTCATTCAGGCCGGCGCCGTACGCGGTGTTGTCGAAGGCTTCGATATCGACCATCGTGTTCTTCTCGTTGTCCGCTTCATGCGTGACGACCTTGATGCCGCGATCCATCGCCTTCTTGAGTGCCGGCTCAAGGGTCGGCGGATCGTAGGGAACCACCGCGATCGCCGTGACTTTCTTCGCGATCAAATCTTCGATGATCTTCAGTTGTTGCGCAGCGTCCGCGCGTCCCGGACCCGTCTGATACGCCTTCACGCCGGGGTTGTCCTTGGCGAATTCCTTCACGCCGTCGTCCATCCGGTTGAACCAGTTGATACCCGTGACCTTGACCACCGTGACGATGGTCTGGTCGGTCGCGGCCTGCGCGGCAGCAATGGCTCCGGCCGCAAGCGTGACTGCGGTAAGCGCGATGACGATTCGATTCAGTTTCATGCGTTGTCTCCGTTATGGTTGGTATGTGCTGAACATGAGATGAAGTTTTTGAAGCCGGCGAAACTTGTTTGTGCAATCACGCAACCGGTGGCTTTGGGACCTTCGTGACGGGTGCGGCGCCGCCCAGGCCGAAGATCGCCCGCACGCGTTCTCCACCCGCCAGCGCAAGCGATGCGAGGAGCAAGAAACCCCACGCGCAGTCGCCGAAGAACTGCGAGACGCCAAGCAGATTGAACAGGCTCGACAGGAACTGGAGCACGGTCGCGGCCAGGAAAACACAGACGATCCGCCCGTAACCACCCGCCGGATTCACGCCACCCATCACCGCGATCAGGATCGCGATCAGCAAGTACGAGTTGCCATAATCCCACTTCGCGCTCGACGTATGCGTCGCGCTGATGAGCCCGGCGAGCGACGCGAGTACGCCGCACATGCCGTAGGTCGCGATCAACATGCGGTCGCGCGGAATACCGGCGTAGAACGCCGCTTTCGGATTCGTGCCCATCAAGTAAAGCCGCAAGCCGAAGGGCGTTCGCTTCAACACCCAGCCGAGCAGCAACACGGTGGCCACGAAAATCCACAGCGAGACGGGCACTTGCAGGAAGGTACCGTTGCCGATGTCGGAGAGGGCATCGACGTATTCCACCCGCACCGATGCACCGTTGCTCAAAACGACGGCAATGCCGGTGAACAGCAGCGACGTACCGAGCGTGCAGAGGATCGGCGTGAGTTTCAATCGCGCGATGATGACGCCGTTCATCAAGCCGCCGACGGCGCCAAGCATCACGGTAATCACGCAGAACACCGCGGTGTAGAGCGACGGGGAGTTATCGGCGGAAACGAGCATGGGCAGCAGTTGCGCCGCGACCATGCCCGAGAGGTTCGCAAGCGCGACACCCGACAAGTCGATACCGCCATTGCCCGACACCATCGAGAGCATGATGCCAAGTGCAAGCAGGCCTAGTTCGGGCAACTGACTACCCATGGACTGGAGGTTGTCAATATCGACGAACTGGCCATGCGACAACGCGGTCGCGACAATCACGACCAGCAGGTTCACACCGACCAGGAAATTCAGTTGCCGGTCGGCGAGCCATTTCGATGGGTTCATCGAGGCACTCCTCCGTTCAGGATTGGTGAGCCGACACGCGGCCGGACTTCACAGGTTCACCAAGAAGCACCGCTTCAATTTCAGCGAGCGTCGGCATTGACGGCGCGGTACCGGGACGCGTCACCGACAAGCTCGCCAACGCGCAGCCGAAACGCACCGCGTCCAGCGGGCTTTCGCCGCGCGCGAGCGCTGCGGCGAAGCCGCCGGTGAAGCCATCGCCCGCGCCTGCGGTCTCTACCACGCGGCCGCAATTGAAGGCCGGCACCAGCACCGACTGCTCCAGCGTGTGAAGTAGCGCGCCCGCTTCGCCCAGCGTCACGATCACGGCGCGCACGCCCTTTCCTAGCAGGACATCTGCTGCACGGCGAGCATCGTCGACGGAAGCAACCTGGATACCCGTGAGCGCCGTTGCTTCGGTTTCGTTCGGGGTGATGTAGTCGCAGAGCGGGAAGATGTCGTCGTCGAGCGGTAGCGCAGGCGCTGGATTGAACACGGTCGTCACCCCGTGGCGACGCGCAAGTTCGAGACCGCGCCGTGCGGCAGCAATGGGTTGTTCAAGCTGCGTGACGAACACGACGGCGGTCGCAATATCGGCCTCTATCGCTTCAACGTCTTCGGGGCACAAGCGTCCCGCCGCACCCGCTGCAACGATGATCGCGTTGCCGCCGGTGGCATCGTCAACAAAGATATGCGCCGCGCCAGTTGCCACGCCATCCGCAGTCATCGCCCGCGCCGTGATGCCTTCAGCGGCCCACGTCGAACGTGCGATGTCGCCGAACGCATCCGCGCCCAGACGCGTGCAGAAGATCACATCGGCGCCGGCGCGTGCTGCGGCCACAGCCTGGTTCGAGCCCTTGCCCCCCGGCCCCATCGCAAACGCCGATCCGGCGATGGTCTCGCCAAGCAGCGGCATGCGCTCGGCGCGGAACGTGAGATCCGTCACGTAGATGCCGAGGATGACGACGCTGCGGCTCATCGCGTGCTCTCCGGATTTGAAGCCGAATCCGAAGCGGGTGCATCGGGCGCAAGATTCACGCCCTTCTTGAAGATGAAGCAGCCATACCCGCGCGCTTCGCCCGTAGCGATCACGCAATAAGCTTGCTTGGCGCGTTCATAAAACGCGAAACGTTCGATGGAAGCAAAGGGCGTCGCGCGCCCTTCGGCGGCGTCCACTTCAGCCTGTGCTTCGCGCTGCACGGCGGGAAGCGCGTTGGCGTCGCCGACCACTTCCATGCGCTCAGCCGGATGATCGACGAAACTGTCCAGCGGCAGCACCGACAAGACCGCGCGGATCGCACGCGGCGCATTCGCGCCGTCGAGTCGAAGCACATGGCCGAGCACCGTTTGGCGCGCGACGGAATCGGCCGGAAAATTGGCGTCGCAGATCACGACTTCATCGCCGTGTCCCATTGCGCACAGCGCGTGCAGGACGTCGGCGTTCAGCAGCGGATCGAGGTTCTTCAGCATTGCGTCTCCTTCATGTTGAGCGTGCCTCGCTGTGCTGCGAGGTCATCGCTCATGATTCTATTCCGAACCCGCGCGTCCCTGGCGTTCAGTCTCCGTACGGGATCCAGATGTTCTTGACTTGCACGGCTTGACGCAAGAACGGCAGGCCTTCGCTTGCGGCGTCGAACCAGTCGAACACGCGGCCATAATCGACGAACGTCCGTTTCAGATTGCCCACCGATTCGCGCTCTGTCAGCGTCGATAAATCCGCGCCGCCGAAACACCACAAGGCGTCGACATCATCGTGTTTCGCCAAGGTCGACGCCAATGCCCGACGCTCGCCGGTAACAATGTTCAACGCACCCGCCGGCACGTCCGACGTCTCGACCACCTGATAAAAATCGGTCGCCATCATCGGGCATGTTTCGCTCGGCACGGCGACGACGCGGTTACCCAACGCGAGCGCCGGTGCGATCAATGAGACGAGACCCAGCAACGGGGCTTCATCCGGACACACCACGCCGATCACGCCGAGCGGTTCGTGCATTGCCAGCGCAACACCTCGCAACGGCGGCGAATGCACCGCGCCATCGAACTTGTCGGCCCACGCGCCATAGGTGAACAGACGCGTGATGGATGCTTCGACTTCACGCTCGGCATCGGCGGCAGAAACGCCTGTCCGCGCCACGAGTTGCTTGGCGAATTCGTCCGCACGCGCCGACAGGTTTTCCGCCAAGTAATACAGTACCTGCGCACGGTTATGCGTGCTGGCTTGGGACCACTTTTCAGCGCTGCGCGCAGCGGCGACCGCGTTACGCACGTCCTTGCGATTACCCTCGCCCACTTCACCAACGATCGCCCCCGACGGCGCATGCACAAGCCGCGAGTATCCGCTGTCCGGCCGAACCTGCTTACCGCCGATAAACAGCTTCGCGGTACGGTCGAGCGCACTGACGTTATTAGCGTCCCCTTCGAAAGCGGAAGGCTGCGCAACAGGCCCCGAAGGCGCGCAACGAACGGCCAGCTTAGTCCACGCACGCGGCTTCAGATACTCGTAAATCCCCTCGCGTCCGCCTTCACGGCCAAAGCCCGATTCGCGATACCCGCCGAAGCCGACACCGGCATCGAAGAGATTGGTCGCATTGATCCAGACCACGCCGCATTGCAGGCGCGGCGCGATATCGAGCGCACGACCAATCGTCTCGCTCCACACGCTCGCGGCCAGCCCATAGCGTGAATGATTCGCCAGCGCGACCGCTTCGTCAGGCGTGCGAAAGCTCATTGTCACCAGCACCGGCCCGAAGATTTCCTCTTGCGCGAGCGTCGACGCGGGCGCGACATTCGTCACCAGCGTGGGCGGATAAAACGCGCCTTGCTCGGGCATCCGAAGCCCTTTCGGCTGATGAATCTCGCAGCCTTCCTGCACACCACGTTCGACGAGCGAACGAATACGCTCAAGCTGAACGGTGTCCACGATCGCGCCCAGATCGATGCCCTTGTCGAGCGACGGCCCGACGCGCAGCGTGTCCATGCGGCGTTTCAATTTATCGATGAAGCGCTTCTCAACACCTTCTTGCACCAGCAGCCGCGAACCCGCGCAGCAGACCTGACCCTGGTTGAACCAGATTGCATCGACGACCCCTTCCACGGCGCTGTCGAGATCGGCGTCGTCGAAGACTATGAACGGCGACTTGCCGCCGAGTTCAAGCGTGAGCGACTTGCCCGAACCCGCGGTTGCGACACGAATCTGCCGGCCCACTTCCGTCGATCCGGTGAACGCAATCTTCGCCACGCGCGGATGGTCGACCAGCGCAGCGCCCGTGCGGCCGTCGCCCGTGACCACGTTCAGCACGCCAGCAGGCAAGCCTGCACGCGCTGCCAATTCAGCGAACAACAAGGCGGTCAGCGGCGTGTATTCCGCGGGCTTAAGCACCACGCAGTTACCCAGCGCGAGCGCCGGTGCAATCTTCCACGAGAGCATCAGCAGCGGAAAATTCCACGGCACGATCTGGCCGATCACGCCCAGCGGCGCCCAGTCGGCAAACTCCCGATCCTGCAACTGAGCCCAGCCCGCGTGATGCAGAAAATGCCGTGCCACAAGAGGGATATCGATGTCGCGCGACTCGCGAATCGGCTTGCCGTTGTCCAGCGATTCGAGCACCGAAAACAAGCGTGCATGCCGCTGGACCATGCGCGAGAGCGCATACAAATGCCGTGCACGGCCCGCGCCGCCCAATGCCTGCCACGCGGGCAGCGCTCGATGCGCAGCATCAACTGCTGCATCAATATCCGCGTGATCGCCCTGCGCGATGCTCGCAATCACGCGCCCCGTAGCGGGTTCCAGCGAGTCGAATTGCTCACCGGCCGAAGGCGCGCGAAAGGCGCCGTCGATGAAATGACCAAAGCCGGTCGCGTGCTGATCCAGCCAGGCGCGCGCGGCGCCGTCGTCTTCCGGTGCAGGTCCGTAATCCATCGAGGTGAAGTAGTCGGCTACGCTCATGGGGAGCTCGTGTAAAAGATGATGCGGCGCTGAATCAAGCAACCGGATGTCGATGGAAAGCCGAATAGCGGCCGGTGACGTGATGCTCGAGTTGCCGTTCGATATCGGCGACAAGGCTTGATGCGCCTATGCGAAACAACTCGGGTTCGAGCCATTCGCGGCCGAGCTC
>DASYLW010000054.1:0-13252 GCA_036009385.1 Caballeronia sp. | reverse complement strand
TCGTCGATGCGAAAACCATCATGCTGCTGCAGTTCGCCGCTTTGAATGCTGTCATTGAAAGGAGTGCGCCGTGACGCCTCAACTGATACTCGTCGCGGGACCATACCGCAGCGGCACGAATGGGGACGCCGCGTTGATTGCTGGCAATCTTCATCGGCTTGAAGAGGCCGCATTGCAAGTCTACGGGCTCGGGCATCTGCCGATGATCGGCGAGTGGGCAGCGCTTCTGCTCGCGGCTGCGGCGGCTCCAAAGCGGTGGGCGACGCGATCAGCGAAACGCTCTTGTACCCGGTCGCGAATCGCCTGATACGGCAATGCGATGCGGTGTTTCGAATTGACGGCGCGTCCCAAGGCGCCGATGCCGATGTCCGCCTGGCAGAAGAACTCCGTTTGCCGGCGTTCGGTCTCGACGACAACACCATGACATCGAAGACGCGTCCGCCGTTGCGCACCGCCTTGTCGAAAGGCGTGCTGAGCAGCCTCCTCAACCCAAAGGCGCTGCTGTTCTGTTCGGTGCTGCTGCCGCAGTTCGTGCATCCGAACGCGGGTGCGGTCTGGTCGCAGGTTCTTGAACTGGGCGTGGTGCTGGTCGTGATCGGCGCGCTGTTCGACACAACACTGGCGTTTTCCGCCGTTCGGATGTCGCGCTGGCTGCGCAGTCATCCGCGCGCGCAAGTCTTGCAGCGTTGGACGTTCCCGGCCGCCTTGCTGGCGTTTGCGCTAAGGTTGTCGATTGAATAAGCTTGATTAAACCAGCGGGCCGTCGGCTTGCTTGGTCCTGATCGCCACCAGTATTGAACTGCCGACAATGAGCAAGATGCCTAGCAGCGACACCGTGCCGACCGTCTCACCCCAGACCACGTAACCAAAGATTGCCGCCCAGACAATGCTTGTGTAGTTATACGGCGCGAGTGCGCTTGCATCGGCTTGACGAAACGCCATGGTCAACAGCAATTGCCCGGTGCCGGCCAGGACACCGAGCAAGGCCATGACGCCGAGGAAATCGAGCGTCGGCGTTTGCCACGCGAAAAACAGCGAGAGCCCGCTGACGAGCGCGCCGATCGCAGTAAAGTAAAGCACGGTGACACTCGAATCGTTCGATGCGCGGATACGCTTGATTTGCAGAATCGATAGAGCTCCGAACACCGCGCTTGCGACAAGAAGCACCGGGCCGAGCCAACTCGTCTGGCCGCTGCCTGGACGCACGACCAGCAGCACGCCGATAAAGCCGATTGCAGCCGCGCCCGCATCACGACGCCTTAGCGTTTCCTTGAGAAGCAGGGGCGCCAGCACGATCACGAAGATCGTCTCCGAATAGACGATAGCAACCGCTTCGCTCAAAGGCACGTAAGGCAATCCCGCGAAGAACAAGCCAAGTGCGCACAGCAAGGTAATCGCGCGGAGTGTCTGCGCCGGAAAATCCAAGGTCCTTAGCCGCTCGCTCAAGGGTTTGCCTTGCAGGCACATCGCAAACGCGGGCAGCAAGCCGAAGATCATCCGAAAGAACGTGACCTCGTTAGCGGGGTATTTCAGGCTCACCGACTTTGCCAGGGCATCGACCACCGCAAAGCAAAACATGGCGGCGAGAATCTGCGTGATGCTGCGCAGCGGCACCGCTCTGTTTTGGGCAATGGCTAAAGGCATGGTGATCACGAGTCGAAGGTAACGCGAAAAGCGCTAAGTCGAGCGAGCTCGATACGAAAACCGGCTTGTCAGGACATCGCGTAGCTTATCACCGGATGGCGGGGTGTCAGGTGATGCTTTTGCTCACGCTATTGATCAAAAACGACGCGGTGTTTTCGCTCGATGACGGATTAAATCAACTTGCTGGCGGCTTAAGGTATTCCTCTTAAGCGGGAATGTGCTTAGCGCGATGGATGAAGTCCGGATTTAGCTTTGAGACGTCCGGCAAGCCGGACGTCTCAAAGGGTTTGCTTACGCCGTTACATCGCTGGCAACAATGGCGCCTTCCCCTTTTAGCGCGTGAATACGTTCATCGGAGAAGCCGTATTCCCGCAGCACTTCCACCGTGTGTTGACCTAAGAGCGGCGCGGGCACAGGCGATTCGGTACGTCCATCAGAGAAATGAATCGGCAAGCCCAGACCGCGCATGCGCCCCGCTACCGGATGCGTCGTCTCGACAATCATTCCGCGCGCCAGCGCTTGTTCATGCACCACCGCTTCGGGCACGCCGAGCACTGGCCCCGACGGCAAGCCGATCGCATCGAAAGCAGCAAGCCATTCGTTCGTCGTTCGCTCGATGAGCCGCGCTGTCAGGATTTCGACCAGCGCTCCCCGATATTTCAAGCGCCCCGCGTTGGTCGAGAAGCGCTCGTCTTCGGCGAGACCCGCAATACCCAGCGCACCGACCAGCCGCTCGTAGTTGCTCTGATTCGCCGCGCCGATATTCACCCAGCCGTCGCGGGTCCGGAAGGCCTGATACGGCGCGCTGGTCGGATTAGCGGAGCCTGCCTTGGGCAACACCGTGCCGTCAGCGAAGTAATTGGCGAAGGCCCAGTACATCTGCTGCAAACCGGCTTCGAATAGCGAGGTATCGACCATCTGGCCCCGTCCGGTCTGTTGCCTGGCCGAGTAGGCCGCGCAAATTCCAAGCGCGGCGAGAATGCCCGCGTTGATATCAGTGACCGGCGAGCCCGCCTTGATCGGCGCCTGACCCGGTTCGCCGGTCATGCTCATGAGACCGCTCATGCCCTGCGCGATCAGGTCGAACCCGCCTTTGTCGGCCATAGGTCCGCTGCGGCCAAAACCCGAGATTGCGCAATAGATCAAGCCGGGATTTTCCGCCTTGAGCGCTTCATAACCCATGCCGAGTTTTTCCATCGTGCCACGACGGTAGTTCTCGGTGACTACGTCGGCCGTAGCCAGCATTTTGCGCAGCACTTCACGGCCGCCGTCGGTCTTGAGGTTGATGGCGACACCACGTTTATTGCGGTTCACGATCATGAACGACGCCGACTCTCCCCCTTCGAGGATGGGAGCGAAGCGGCGGCAATCGTCACCGCCGGGAATCTTCTCGACCTTGATGACATCGGCGCCCATGTCGGCGAGCATCATTCCGCAGATGGGGCCGGACATGATGTGAGCCAGCTCGATGACACGCATCCCGCTAAGCGGGCCTTTGCTGCCTGTTTCTGTTTCGAGCATTTCAACGCCCCTTGAATTCCGGTTTGACCTTGTCGAGGAAGGCTTGATAGCCGGTACGAAAGTCTTCCGTGCCAAAGCACGTGAAACCTTCGTCGCGTTCCTCCGGCGTAAGCGGCGCCGGGTCCATCGCGCGCTTGACGAACTGCTTGTGCCAGCGTGCGACCAAAGGTGCGCCCTCGGCAATCCGGGCAGCAGTCGAAAGCGTTTCGGCGGTGACCTGGTCGTCGGCTACGACCCGCGTAACGAGTCCTTTGGCCAGGGCCTCTTGCGCCCCGAAAATACGCCCTTCCAGCAGGATTTCAAGCGCGACGGCGCGACCCGCGAGTTGCACAAGCGCGTCGAGTTCCGCATGCGCCATCACCAGCCCGAGGTTCTTGATCGGCACGCCAAAGCGGCTGGTTTCTCCGCAGATCCGCAGATCGCACATGGCAGCAATCTCGAGTCCCCCGCCCACGCAAATGCCGTGAATCATCGCGACAATCGGATGCCTGCATGCACCCAGCGACGATAGCGCGCGATGCATGATCGCCCCATAAGCACGGGCTTGTTCGACGTTGGACCGATCGGTCCGGAACTCGGCGATATCGTTGCCCGGCGAGAAGGCTTTCTCGCCGGCGCCGCGCAAGATGATGCAGCGGATGGAATCATCGGCGGAGAGCGCATCAATGGTCTCGCCCAACGACTGCCAAAGCGGCTTGGTCATTGCGTTGAGCTTCGCCGGCCGATCGATGACAACCGTCGCGATGAAACCCTCACGTTCGGTCAAGATGGATGGTTCAGCCACATCGTCTCCTGGAGAAAGAATCATCTAGACAAATTTCCTCGCCGGCTCAGCGCCTTCCTTTCCTTCAGCGCCCGCAGCAGCGACATCGTCCAGTGCGCGATCCGGCCGCATGGTGAACGAGAGCACAATGCCAACGCCCATCAGGATCATGGAAACCGTGAAAGGCAGGTTCCAGTTCCCCGTCTTGTCGATCAGGAAACCGCCCACAACCGGACTGATGATCGCGGCTAACGCAGAACCCGAATTCATGATGCCGCTAGCGGTGCCGGCGTGCTTCGGGGCGATGTCCATGGGCACGGCCCACATGGGTCCGATCGTCATCTCGTTGAAGAAAAATCCGCCGCTCAGGCAAACCGCGGCCAACGTGATCGACATATTGGAAACCAGCATGATGGGCGCAAGCGAAAGCAGCGTCAGGAGCATGCAGACACCGACCATCACGTTACGGGCCACGCGCAGATTTCCGCTGCGCCGCAGGATACGATCCGTGATCGAGCCGCCAAGCCAGTCGCCGAGCACTCCAGCAAAAAAGACGCCCGAAGCGAACAACGCCGACTTGCCCAGCTCCATGTGGTAGTTGTGGAGAAAGTACTGCGGAATCCAGCCAAGGAAGAGCCACAACACCCAGCCGTAGCAGAAGTACACGGCCGTCACCGGCGCCATCCGTCCCAGCAATGCGCGCCATGGAACCGGCACGCGTTGCTTGACGCCTGAGAACGATGAAAGCGTGGCGCATTCATCGGCGGTAATGCTCTTGTGGTCACGCGGGTTGTCGCGGAAATAAAAGATCCAGACAATCGCCCACAGGAAACTCACGATCCCGGTCACGATGAAAGCACCGCGCCAGCTTGTTGCAATCATCAACCAGACGATCAACGGCGGTGCTACCGCGTTACCAATGCGCGACGCGGCATGCGTGGTTCCTTGTGCAAAGCCGCGTTTATCGGCGGGCATCCAGTTCGACATTGCGCGGGTAGCGGTGGGGAACGTCGCCCCTTCGCCGAGCCCCAGCAACAAGCGCGCAATGATCAGCGATACAAACCCGCCAGCCAGCCCGGTCATGATCGTGGCGCCGGCCCAGATCACCGCGCAGACGGCAAGCGTGCGGCGCGGTCCGAAGCGGTCTCCCAACCATCCGCCAATAATCTGGAAGACGAGATAGGGATAGGCAAATGCGGAAAAAACAAAGCCGATCTGGACATGCGACAAGTGCAGTTCCGCGCCGAATTGCGAGGCGGCGGTACTGACGTTGACACGGTCAATGTAGGTAATGAAATACATGGCGCATAGCAGCAACAGAACGCGCGTCGTAGCTCGACGGAACATCATCGTCTCCTTGAGTAGTACGTGCTTCATCAAGGCGCCCACGGGCACCCGAAGCGAACTGCATCCGGAACTTGCTAAAGGTTTATTGAAGCTCTACTGAATGGGCGTTAAAGCGCTGGTGCGAATCCTGGGTTTGCGCGGTCGTGCCATGCTGGTCTCCTATGCGCGGAATATGACGCCGTCCGCTGTTATGTGAACCCGTGCTGATCAATAGTCCCTAAGCGCCGCGGCCAGTACCTGGGCGACATGCAGCGCCTTCGCGTCCGTGCCGTCCGCTATCTGGTGACGGCAACTGGTGCCGTCGGCGACGATCACTGCATCCTGTGCCTTTCGTGCTTTCCGCACGGCGGGCAGCAACGACAACTCCGCCATTGCCTTCGATGCTTCGTAGTGCTCGGCTTCGTAACCAAAACTCCCGGCCATGCCGCAACACGACGATTCAACCACCGAGACCTCCAGTTGAGGAATCCAGCCGAGCACGGCCTGCACGGGACGAAACACGTCGAAGGCCTTTTGATGGCAGTGGCCATGAACCAGCGCCTTCGGTTGAGTAAGGGGCTTCAGCGAAAGCCGCAGGCGTCCCGCCTCTTTCTCGCGGACCAGGAACTCCTCGAACAAGAACGATGACTGCGAGAGCTTGCGCGCTTCATCGCCATAACCGTAGTCGAGGAATTCATCGCGGAAGGAAAGCAGGCACGACGGTTCAAGACCGACGACCGGCACGCCGCGTTCTATATATGGGCGCAATGTGTCAAGCGTGCGGCGCGCTTCAGCCTTCGCTTCGTCGACCCGTCCCGCCGACAGGAACGTGCGCCCGCAGCACAGCGGCCGCTCGCCCGCCTTGATGTTCAGATGAACCGTGTATCCCGCCGCCTCGAGCACGCGCTTGGCGGCGCGGGCGTTGTCCGGTTCCATATAGTTGTTGAAGGTATCGACGAAAAGCAGCACTTCCTTGTCGCCCTGCGCGGGTGGCAAGGGCTGTATGGCCGTCGATAAAAACGACTTCACGAAGCGCGGAAACGCGCGTTGCGGCGCAAGGCCCAGACGGGTTTTTAACCAGCCTGCCAAACGCGGCAAGCGCTCGACCGATCCGAACAACGACGGCATGCGGCTCGCATACGGCGCGTAACGCGGCAGAAAGCCCACTAGCCGGTCGCGCATGCGCAAGCCGTTCGCCGACGCCCACGCGGCGCGCGCTTCAATCTTGATCTTCGCCATGTCGACGCCCGTCGGGCAATCACGCTTGCAGCCCTTGCACGACACACACAGGTCGAGCACATCCTTCACGTCCTGGCTCGCGAGCCCACCCTCACCGAGTTGTCCGCTGATCGCGAGCCGAAGCGTGTTCGCGCGGCCCCGCGTAACATGCTGCTCGTCCTTGGTGATGCGATAACTCGGGCACATGGTGCCAGCATCGAACTTGCGGCAATGGCCGTTGTTGTTGCACATTTCGACGGCCTTCGCGAGGCCGCCGGTGTGATCGTCGCCCGTTCCCGGCGCGGTCTCGACACCTGTCAACGGATCGCGTGTCACGTTCCATTGCGACCAGTCGAGCTGCGTCGCGAGCTCACGCTCCCGATACGTCGGCGGGAAACGAAAGTTCGTCGCATCGTCCATTTTCGGCGGATTCACGATGCGATCCGGACTCATGCGATTCTCGGGATCGAAGAGCGTCTTGATCTCGTGGAACGCCTCGTTCAGACGTGGTCCGTATTGCCACGCGACCCATTCACCGCGGCACAAACCGTCGCCGTGTTCGCCGGAATACGCACCCTTGTATTCACGCACCAGCGCCGACGCTTCCTCCGCAATCGCCCGCATTTTCTCTGCGCCAGTGCGGCGCATATCGAGAATAGGCCGCACGTGCAGCGTCCCGACGCTCGCATGCGCGTACCACGTGCCTTCAGTGTGATGCTTGTGGAAGACCTCGGTGAGACGCGTGGTGTACTGCGCGAGATGTTCAAGCGGCACCGCGCAATCTTCGATGAACGAGACCGGCTTGCCGTCGCCCTTCATGCTCATCATGATGTTGAGGCCGGCCTTGCGCACTTCCCACAATGCTTTTTGTTGCGAGGCATCGGGCATTTCGACCACCGAGCCCGGCAAGCCCAGATCGCCCATCAGTTCCACGAGCCGTGCAAGCTTCGCGAGTTGCACGGCCTTGTCCTCGCCGGCGAATTCGACCAGCAACACGGCTTGAGGCTGGCCGACCAGCGCACGTTCGATCACTGGACGGAACGCGGGATTGGACATCGACAGGTCGATCATCGTGCGGTCGACCAGTTCCACCGCGACCGGCCCCAGCTTGACGATGTGCTGCGTCATGTCCATCGCGTCGTGGAACGTGGGGAAGTTCACGACGCCGAGCGTCTTGTGCTCGGGCAAAGGCCAGAGCTTCAACGTGAGTTGCCGGCTGAAAGCGAGCGTGCCTTCGGAGCCCACCAGCAATTGCGCGAGATTCGGCTCGCCATCGGCGCTGAAGGGCAAGGGGCTTTGGCAATCGAAGAGATCGATGTTGTAGCCCGCTACGCGGCGCAATACCTTCGGCACCTGCTCGCGGATTTCATCTCGTTCGCGTTGTGCTATGCGCTGCACCCCTTCGACCAGCGAACGCGTGCGAGCGTCGGATGACATCGCGTGCAATGCCGCGAACGAGGCTTGATGACCATCGGCCAGCACGGCGTCGATAGACACCACGTTGTGCACCATGATCCCGTATTCCATCGACCGCGAGCCGCACGAGTTATTTCCCGCCATGCCGCCGATCGTGCATTGCGCACTGGTCGATACATCGACGGGAAACCACAAGCCGTGCGGTTTCAGCCACGCGTTCAGATGGTCGAGCACCACGCCCGGCTCTACCGTTACCGTGCGCGCTTCACGATCGAAGTGGACGATATTGTTGAGCCACTTGCTCGTATCGATAACCAGCGCTTCGCCAATCGTCTGGCCGCACTGGCTCGTCCCTGCACCGCGTGCGAGCACGGGAACATGTGCGTCGCGTGCGATCTCCAAAGCGAGCAGCAGGTCCGCCTGATCTTTCGGTACGACGGCGCCCATCGGCATGATCTGGTAGATCGATGCATCCGTCGCGTAGCGTCCGCGCGCCGCCCGGTCGAATAGCACATCACCGCGCAACTCTTGGCGCAGGCGCATGGCCAGCGGCGACAGCGTGGCGCGCGCCGACGCCGGCAACAGGTGAATCGGCTGGACCAGCGCTTCGGAAGATTTAGTCAGCATCGGCGTCTACGCGCGGTTGAGTATTCGGTGATTTTGCGAACGAGAGCTGGTCATGCGTGACCAGCTTCGTATCACGCCGCCGCCTTCAATGCCGGCGTTGCCGTGTGGCTCGTCAGGTAGTCCATCGCCGCAAGCACGCCGCTGCCCGCCAGCTTCACACCGGACAACTTGAGGCCCATTTCGCAGCCTGTGAGCGTCGCCATCAGCGTGAGGTCGTTGCAGTCGCCCAGGTGCCCGATGCGGAACATGCGGCCCTTCAGCTTGCCGAGGCCGGTGCCAAGCGACATATCGAAGTGCTCGTAGATGGTCTTGCGAATCGTATCCGCGTCGACTCCCTCGGGCGTCATCACGCCCGTCAGCACTGGCGAATAAACGGCCGGATCGGCGCACTGAATCTCCAGTCCCCAGGCGTTGACCGCAGCGCGGCAAGCCGCAGCCAGCCTTTGATGGCGGGCAAAAACCTGGTCGAGCCCTTCGTCGCCGATCATCTCCAGCGCTTCGGACAAGCCGTAAAGCAAATTGGTGTTCGGCGTGTACGGCCAGTACCCGCTCTTGTTCATCTCGATGATCTCGTCCCACGCCCAGAACGCACGCGGCAACTTCGCGTCCTTGCTCGCCTTGATTGCTTTCTGCGAGACCGCGTTGAAGCTGATCCCCGGCGGCAGCATCAAGCCTTTTTGCGAACCGGACACGGTGACATCCACGCCCCATTCGTCATGCCGATAATCCGCCGACGCAAGCCCGGAGATGGTATCGACGAGAAACAGCGCCGGATGTCCGGCCGCATCAATCGCGCGACGCACCGCTGCAATGTCAGACGTGACGCCCGTCGAGGTTTCGTTATGGACGACGCAAACCGCCTTGATCGTGTGCTGCGTGTCTTCACGCAAACGCGCTTCGATCATGTCGGCCTGCACGCCGCGCCGCCATCCCTCAATGCCTGGCAGGCCCAGGAATTCCGGCTTCAATCCGAGGTTCTCGGCCATCTTCTTCCAGAGCGTCGCGAAGTGGCCGGTCTCGAACATCAACACCGTGTCGCCGGTGCTGAGCGTGTTGCAGAGCGCCGCCTCCCACGCGCCCGTGCCCGATGACGGATAGATCACGACCGGCTGTCCGGTCTTGAAGATGGCCTTGATACCGTCCAGGACTTTCAGGCCTAACACACCGAATTCCGGTCCTCGATGGTCGATCGTCGGATAACTCATTGCCCGTAGAATGCGGTCCGGGACCGGGCTGGGACCCGGAATCTGCAGGAAATGGCGACCAGCGGGATGGAAATCCAGTTTTAACATGATGCATCCTTTGAATTTTGCATGCAAAATACTTTAGCGCACCATCGCGGGGACCGGAAGTGTTAAATGCTTGTTTTTGTTAGGTGGAAACCCGCCCCTCCAAATTTACCGGCGTGGTACGGTAAAATCGTGTCAATAGAAAAGGGTTGAGGTATTGAATGCAAAATGATCATCTGCAGGATTCACAGATCGCGCAGATTTCGCAAACCGGAGCCACGCTTCCAAAAGTTGAGCGGCAGCGGTTGCATGACACGGTGGTTGAGCATCTGCGTAATTTCATCGTCGAGGGCTTGCTGGCGCCCGGCGTGAAACTCAACGAACGTACGTTGTGCGAGACGCTGGGCATTTCGCGCACGCCGTTGCGTGAAGCGCTGAAAGTGCTGGCGTCCGAGGGGCTGATCGATATCCTGCCGAACCGGGGCGCATCGGTTTCACAGATGAGCGAGGCTGAGATTCGCGAGACTTTCGAACTGATGAGCGGGCTGGAAGCGTTCTCGGGCGAACTCGCATGCGAGCGCATAACGTCTGCCGAGCTGAGCGAAATCAAGGCGCTGCATTACGCGATGCTGGCGTGCCGGGAGCAGAACGACTTGTCGGGATATTACAGCCGCAATCAGGCCATTCACGACAAGATCAACGACGCCGCGCGCAATTCGGCGTTGCGGCAGACTTATATATCGGTGAACCGGCGACTGCAGGCATTACGGTTCCGGTCCAACTTTCAGACAGTGAAGTGGGACAGCGCAATCCGCGATCACGAAGCCATGATCGAGGCGCTGGAGGCACGCGACGGCAAGCGTATGGCGTCGATCCTGCGTGGCCATTTGCTGTCCAAGCGCGATGCGGTGCTAGCCGAAAGAACCATGACGACGCTGCGCACGCACTCGGAAGGCGGCACGTTGCCTGACGCGCCGCCGGGTTAGTTCGCACCGGGCTTCAATACGCTCCGATGACCCAAAGCGGATTTCGCAGACACCGTCTGCGAAGTTTGGTCCTGTCCCGTCCTCTGAACATGGTTCACCGTCGTGCCGGCAAATACAACGCTCGGATATTCCGAGCGCGTTGACTATTGCCGCCATTCCTTATTTATTCGTGTTCTTCACCGCCGAATTTTTCTCGACACTCGGCAGGACACTCGCAGTCGGCGCCAAAGCAAATTTTTATATCAGGGCCGATGGGGCTCCAAGCGCAAGTATTCGCGTTGCCCTATCATTCCCCGGCCATCGCTCAAGCCGAAAATAGCGACCCATGCATATGGGCGCCGCCGCCCCCAAGACCGCACCCATGCACCCCGCAGCAGACCACCTGACTCAAGCCCCAAAAGCAAGACCCGCACGCATCGTCCTGGCTACCATCATCGGTAACGCGTTTGTCGCGTACGACTTCACGGTCTACAGCTTCTCCGCCGTCATCATCGGCAAACTTTTCTTCCCGTCGCACAACCCGCTGTCTTCGCTGCTGCTGTCGCTGGCAACCTTCGGTGCAGGGTTCGTCATGCGCCCGCTCGGGGCGGTCATCATCGGGCAGATCGCCAACAGCCGGGGGCGCAAAGCCGGCATGACCTGGTCGCTCGCATTCATGACACTCGGCACATGGCTGATCGCCTGCCTGCCGACGGTTGCCTCCATCGGCCCGGCTGCAACGGCGTTGATGGTGCTCGCGCGACTCATGCAGGGGCTCGCGGCAGGAGGCGAGATCGGGCCGGCGTCGGCCGTACTGATGGAGTCGGTCCCGCGCGACCGCCGCTGTTATCTCACCAGTTGGCGTGGCGCGAGCCAGGGCGCGGCCGCATTTGCCGCTGCGATGGTCGGCGCAATCACTACCGCCGTGCTCTCGCCGGCCGACATGCACGAATGGGGATGGCGGATTCCGTTCGTGCTCGGCGGATTGATCGGCCCCGTGGGCTGGTATCTGCGCCGACGCATGCCTTGGGCTGTCATCGAGGTGCCTGAGCGCTCCCGGCTCACGACCCTGTTCTCGGAACACGCACGCACGCTCATATACGGAACGTTGATGATGGCCGCGCCGTCGATCGGTATCTACATCACGGTGTTCTACATGCCGAGCTATCTGGTGCGGACCTTGCACCGGCCCCCGGTCATCAGCCTGCTGACCGCCAGCCTGTCCGGTCTCGTAATCCTGGTGGCGAACCCGCTGGTGGCCCGGATCGCCGATCGGCAAAAGCGGCGCAAGCCGATCCAGTACCTGGCGCTCGCGGTATGCCTTGCGTTGACTTACCCGGCCTTCCTGAGCCTGAGAATGGGCGTAGGCGATGTCACCGCGCTACTGATCATCCTCGGGTATGTGGCCGTTGCGCTCAGCAATGCCGGGGCGAGCACGGTGATGATGCTGGAGGCTTTTCCGCCACAGCATCGCGCCGCCGCACTGTCCATCATGTACAGCTTCGGGGTGGCGATTTTCGGCGGTTTTTCGCCGCTCATCGTCACCTGGCTGATCGCTGCGACGGGCAATCCGATGATGCCCGCGTGGTATCTGATCGCCGCCACCTGCATCACGCTGTTTGCCCTGCAGCGATTTCCGGAAAGGACGCTCGACTGATCGGGTGATTGCGCCGGCTTAGTGCCGGGTTATCGCGCTATCTGCCGCCGGGCCCGTACGAAGACAGCAATTCCAGCTTGCTCGCCCGCTGCAGCTCAAGCGCGCGAGCCCGCACATCTTGAGGGCTCATGCCGTAAGCGCGGCGAAACGCGCGTGTGAAATCCGACGCGCTGTTGAATCCCAGTCCGTAGGCAATATCGATAACCTGAAGGTGCGGGAAGCGGACCAGCTCGTCGGCTGCCTCGCGCAAACGGCGATTGCGGATATACGCGCCCAGTCCGCCTTCATGCTCGAACCAGCGGTAGATCGTGGCGCGCTTCAATTGCAACGCATCCACCACGCTGGAAGGCGAAAGCTCCGGCTGGTTGAGATTCGCTTCAACGTATCGCCGCACCTGGCTCATCACGGCCGTTTGCAGGGCTGCGCGGGCGTCGCCGGTCAGTCTTGCCTGCTTGCGGAAGGCCGCGAGCAGCAGTTGCGCGCCGGCATCCATTTCCCGCACTGCCTGCGCCGCGGTCATTCCCGGCAGATCGCGGCTGAGCCCCAACGCGTGATTCGTCACGAGCTGAGTCAGCGGCGCACCGTGCTCGACAATGCGGCCATGAATTGAATCGCCGTCCGGGAACGTGGCCTCAACGGCCGCTTTCGGCACGAACATCGTCAATACGTGGCAGTCGGACCGCTCGATGCGAAACGGCTGGTCCATGTCGAAAACGACTATTCCCTGAACCGAGTTCGGGGCACTGCGTTTCTTCTGCATGCCCTTTGCCGCGTCGACCTCGCCCTGCACAAAGATGTGGAAAACATAGTCGCGCCGCGCGTCGGTGGACACTCTCGCGACCGAGCGCTCAAGCGACATGGCGTCGGTCACGGAGTCGGTGAAGAC
>DASYLW010000053.1:0-19971 GCA_036009385.1 Caballeronia sp. | reverse complement strand
ACAGGATCGGGGACATCGGCGAGCGGCACCATCGGGCCGGTGAACGGCGCGAGCAACACGAAATCGTTCGGGTTTTCAGGGGAATGATTCAACAGGGACTCCTCGGCACGGCGCATCGGATGACTCTCGATTAACGGGTTTCGGTGACTTTGGCCAGATGGCGCGGCGCGTCGGGATTACGCCCGCGCGCGGCAGCCAGGGCATCGGCCATCACATAGAACGACAGGATTGCGGCGATCGGATCGAGCGCGAAATGCGCAGTCTCGACGAGCGGCAACGTGGCTTCGGGAACGTCTGCGGGCGCGGCGAGCAGCACGCGAGCGCCACGCGCGCGCATGTCGCGGGCAAGCTGGATCAAACCCGCTTGCTCGGGTCCGCGCGGCGCGAACACAAGCAACGGATAGTCCTGGCCGATGAGCTCCATCGGACCATGACGCACTTCCGCGCTCGAAAACGCTTCGGCCTGGATGCCCGATGTTTCCTTCAGCTTGAGCGCCGCTTCCTGGGCAATCGCGAGGCCAAGTCCACGGCCGATCACGATCATGCGGTCAACGTTCTTCAGTTCATCGACAGCGTGCGACCAGTCGAGCTTGCCCGCCGCGCGTAATGCGTCCGGCAGTGTTTTCAGCGCGCTCAGCAACTCGACGTCTTTCTGCACGTGCGCAATCACGATTGCCGACAGCGACAACATCGCGATATAACTTTTGGTCGCGGCCACCGACAATTCCGGGCCGGCCAGTAGCGGTAGATTCCACTCGCACGCTTCGGCGAGCGGCGAACCGGGCGCGTTGACAGCCGCCACGGTCAGCGCGCCGGCGGCACGCAAAGCCTGCATCGTGCCGATCAAATCGGGGCTCTTTCCGGACTGCGAGAACGCCACGGCCAGTTGGCCTTTGACGCGCAAAGGCGCTTGCTGCAAGGTCGCCACCGACATAGGCAACGACGCGACCGGCACGCCGATACGGCTCATGGTCAGTCCTGCGAAGTAACTGGCGGCGTGATCCGATGAACCGCGTGCAACGGTCAGTGCAACATGCCGCGGTTCTTCGGCGAGCCGTGCGGCGAGTGCTTCGATGTGGGAAGTATCGGCGAGCTGGGCGACCACCACTTCGGCGGAGGCCAGTGCCTCGTCAAGCATATTCGACAATTGATTCACCTTCTACATAAGTAGCCGTCAACGCAAGTTCGCGATCGAAAACAACGAGGTCCGCCCACGCGCCACGCGCGATCCGGCCTCTGTCCTCAAGGCCGAGATAATCGGCGGCGTAGCGTGACAGGCGATTGGAAACGTCCGCTATCGGCAAGCCGATGGAGACAAGATTGCGCAGCGCCTGATCCATGGTCAGCGTGCTGCCGGCGAGCGTGCCGTCGGCCAGACGCACGCCGCCCATGCACTTCGTGACGTGCTGGCTGCCCAGGCGATATTCGCCGTCGGGCATGCCGGACGCCGAGGTGCTGTCGGTGACTACATACAGGCGCGGAATGGCGCGCAACGCAGCCCGGATTGCGCCGGGATGCACGTGCAGAAGATCGGGAATCAGTTCAGCGTATTCGGCATGCGCGAGCGCCGCGCCGACCATGCCGGGATCGCGGTGATGGAGCGGCGACATGGCGTTGAACAGATGCGTGAAACCGCGTGCGCCGTGTTTGAGCGCGTTGACGGCGTCGTCATAAGTACCGAGCGAGTGACCCAGTTGCACGCGCACACCGCGCGCCGCCATTTCCTGGATCACTTCCATGTGTCCGGAAATTTCCGGTGCGATGGTGACCACGCGGATGGGCGCGAGCGACAGGTACTTCAGCACTTCGTCGCGCACGGCAACCGCTGCCGCATCAGGTTGCGCGCCGAGCTTGCCGGGGTTGATATAGGGACCTTCCAGATGCACGCCAAGCACCCGTGCGCCACCGGACGCGCGGCGGATGGATTGTTCGCCCAGGCCTCTCACGACCGCCGTGAGTTCGTCGCGTGGAGCGGTCATAGTCGTGGCAAGCATGCTGGTGGTGCCATGCTTTGCGTGCTCGCGCGCAACGGTGCTCGCGGCGTCGCCGCCTTCCATGATGTCCGCGCCGCCGCCGCCATGGACGTGACAGTCGACAAAGCCCGGCAAGATGTACGGCGCATCGTTGGTCTTCGGGTCCACGCGCGCGCCTTCGAGCGCCGTCACCCGTCCGTTCGCAAACTCGACCGAGCCGTATATCCAGCCGTCGGTCGTCAGGATGTTTCCTTTCAGCATGAATCTCTCTCGTGAAACGTGCCGCTTAACGCCCGTTAGGCGCGTCTGGCGGCGCGCGCTGTGCGCATGACGAAGCTCCATCAACCTTCGCACCCGCTGCGAGCAGGCCGGAAGTCGCCGATGAAACGTTTCCCCGGTGACTTCCCGCGATGGCGTTTTTCGCCTCTGGAATTGTTCTGCGACGTCTGTTTCGACGTCTCGCCGGTCCGTTAGTTGAGAGGACTCTGGCGCGATGCCTCATGCACTGATAACGCAAGAACAGGGCGTTAGCCAGACACCTTGATTGACACTTTGCGACCAATTTTTACGATCGTTTGACTGACCGGATGCGCATAAGAATGGTCATGAAGTTGCCATCTTTTGCGAGCCCATTATATAACCAAAATAATACCAGTCAATTTTCGAAATCAATTGCACCTGTTCATACAAAGTTGTTAATTATCAATAGGTTGAACGTATCTTGAATTTATTTCGCTGGACCTTTCGTATCGGTAATTACCCTCGAATGACAGCCCACTTCATGGCGGCTGGTCTACACACTATAGACGCCCTTTGACCGCGGCAAGAGCTACCTTCAGTGCTTTTACGTACGATCATGCTTTTTATTGGCACAATGGCCTGAACGGATTCACTGGGGGAAACGGTGAACGACATAAAAACGAGAGAACGAGGCGGATATGGATAGCTCCATGAACGACGGCCTGACAGACGCGGTGCGCCGCTTCCAATGGTTTTATGCGCGCCACGTCAGGGCGCCACATGAGTTGGTCGAGCACAGCGCACTGTCGCTGACAGAAATGCGTGTGCTGTTTGCCGTCATGCACGCCGGTACGTGCACGGCGGCGGATATCTCGCGCACGCTCCGGCTCGATACCGGTTATCTGAGCCGGATGCTGACGCAATTCGAAGGCGCCGGATTGATCGAGCGGCAGCCATTTTCCGGCGACGCCCGCCGCAACCAGGTTTCATTGACCGCGGCCGGGGAAACGACGCTGGCTGCGGGAAGCACGCACGTGCGCGCCGACGTTTCGGCCACGCTGGACGCATTGACGCCAGGCGAACGCGCACAACTGCTTGCATCCATGGGTTGTTTCCAGCGCCTGCTCGGGCCGAACGTCGATGCGCCGCGCGTTCAACTGCGTGGTCCACGGCCGGGTGATTTTGGCTGGATCGTCGAGCGTGAGGCGCAACTCGCCCCCGGTGGAAGGCAAACGCAACATGAGCGGGAAACGCGTACAGCTATGGTCGTAGCGGATTACCTGACCGCGCCCGATCCGCTGCGCAATGGCTGCTGGATCGCCGAGTGCGATGGCGTCAGCGTCGGCGCGAGCCTGCTGACGGGCGTGTCGGCCGTGAATGCACGGCTTTCGGTGTTGTTCATGGAACCGGGGGTAAAGCGGGGCGGTATCGCCCGCCGTTTGGTCCGTGCGTCCGTGAGGTTTGCCACTGAGGCCGGATATGACCGCATCGTCTGCGCGACCGATGTGAGCCCGGCTCCGCTTGCCCCTCTTCTCCGGTCGTTCGGGTTCGAGGAACTGAGCGGCCAGGGAGAATGGGAAAAGCGCTTGAAAGAGTCCCGCGCCTCTTAAAGCGTGCGCGCCGTGGCGACTGCGCGGGCCTAATATTGAGGCCCGTTCTTCATCCGTTGAAATTGCCCATGTACCGCATCCATCTACGCTACACCGGCGCGCTTGCTGAAATCGACGACGCGCTCGCGCTCATCACCTCTAGAAATTGCCCATGTACCGCATCCATCTACGCTACACCGGCGCGCTCGCTGAAATCGACGACGCGCTCGGCGCTCATCACCTCTATCTCGAACGGCAATTCGACGTAGGCGCGTTTGTTATCGCGGGACCCAAAGTACCGCGCGACGGCGGCGTTATCCTGGCGGCGACCATGGGCCGTGACCGGCTTGACGCGATCATTGCGGAGGACCCGTTCTCGCAGCAACGGCTCGTGCACT
The DNA here is from genome assembly GCA_036009385.1 of Caballeronia sp. GTDB lineage: Bacteria > Pseudomonadota > Gammaproteobacteria > Burkholderiales > Burkholderiaceae > Caballeronia. Next base: position 15,771 of record DASYLW010000053.1, on the reverse strand, counting down.
ACGACATCATCGAATTCAATGCCACGCGGCTCGCACCGGGACTGAATTTGCCGCAGTTGCCGTGAGGATGATTTGCGACCGGCATTCTTCGATGAGTTGAAGCGGGAATCCATGCGCATCACCTACGAAAAAGGCCGTTTCAACGTGAGTTGAAACGGCCTTGGTGTCACTGGTGGCAAGCGCCCGCTATCAGGCAACAAGCTTAATCGAGCAGCAACTTCAGGTCATGTACCCACGTATCCACGCCCTGCCCGTCGCGTGCGAACAACCTGAGTTTCCCTTGCGGGTCGAAGACATAGCTCGCGGCCGTGTGGTCCATGGTGTAATCGCCCGCCGTCTTGCCGGGAACCTGCGCGTAATACACGCGAAAATCCTTCGTGATCTTGACGAGCTCCGCCGTGTCAGCTGGACGCAAGCCGATGAACGCCGGACTGAACGCCGACACATATTCACCCAGCAATGGCGCCGTATCGCGTGCGGGATCAACGGTGACCATCAGCACTTGAACGCGCTTGCCGTCGTCGCCGAGTTTCAAGAGCGCCTGTGACAGTTCAGCGAGCGTAGTCGGACAAACGTCCGGGCAATGCGTATAGCCGAAAAACAGCACCACGGCCTTGCCCTTGAAATCACCGAGCGTGCGCGGTTTGCCGCTGGTGTCGGGCAACGAAAAATCGCTGCCGAACTGTGTATTGCCCGTGATGTCGAGATTTGTGAACGCCGGCTTACTGTCACATCCTGCGAGCAGCGCGGCGGCCAAAATGAATCCCAACCAGACAGCGATCCTTCGAACTGAAAACTTCATAAACCGATCACCGTCCGCACGTAGTGATCCACGAGCAGCGCGCCGAACAGCAGCGACAAATACACGATGGAGAACCGGAAGGTCTTGCGCGCGAGAGCATCGGAATATTCGCGATAAATCTTCCACGCATAACCCAGGAAAACGCCGCCGAGCACGACAGCGGACGCCAGATAGAGCACGCCGCTCATGCCGGAGATAAACGGCATCATGGTCACGGCAAACAGGATCACCGTGTACAAAAGGATATGCAGGCGCGTGTATTTCTCGCCGTGCGTGTTCGGCAGCATGGGCAAGCCGGCGTTCTCGTAGTCCTTGCGCCTGTACAACGCCAGCGCCCAAAAGTGCGGCGGTGTCCACACGAAGATGATCAGGACAAGAATCCATGCGTCGCCGGGTACGTGACCCGTGACGGCGGCCCAGCCAAGTGCCGGTGGCATGGCGCCTGATGCGCCACCAATCACAATGTTCTGCGGCGTTGCGGGTTTCAGCAAGCACGTATAAATCACCGCATAGCCAACAAACGTGGCAATTGTCAGCCACATGGTCAGCCCGTTCGTGAACGTGTAGAGCGTCCACATGCCCGCGCCGCCGAGCACCGCTGAAAACAGCAGGATCTGAGCCGGCGTGATCTCGCCGCGCGCAGACGGACGCCACGCGGTGCGGCGCATCATGGCATCGATCTTTTGTTCCATCAGGCAGTTGATGGCGAACGCGGCCCCGGCCAGCAACCAGATGCCCACGGTTCCGCCGATCAGCACAGTCCACGGCACCATGCCCGGAGTGGCCAGGAACATGCCGATGACCGCGCAGAAAACCGCGAGTTGCGTCACGCGCGGTTTGGTCAACGCGATGTACTGCGAGAGGCGGTTACCGGAAGGGGAAATCAGTGTCGTGCTGTCCATAGAAACTCACGGAGCTTGGCGCGGAAGTGCTGCAGGAACGGGCTCGCGCGGGACGGTGGCAGACGACCCCACAACGTGGCCGGGACGGCTGGAAGAGATTCGAAAGTTTACCATAACGAGCAAGAGCAAAAGGATGGCTGCCCCGCCGTTGTGCGCCACGGCAATGGGCAGTGGCCACTGCAGCAGGATGTTCGACAATCCCGTCAGGAACTGCACGACGATCACGATCATGATGCCGTTGGCGGGTTTTCTCAACGACTCAAATCGCCGCAGCTTCGCCGCTAGCCACAATGTGTATAGCACGACAACAATTGCAAAGGTCCTGTGGGTCCAGTGAATGGCGACGAGCGCATCCTGCGAGATGACATCGCCGTCGCCGGTCATGCCGAGCGCCCGCCACAGGTGGAAACCGTGCTCGAAGTTCATCGGCGGGATCCATGCGCCGTTGCACAACGGGAAGTCCGTGCAGGCGAGCACCGCGTAATTCGTGCTGACCCAGCCGCCCAGCGCGATCTGGACCACCAGCATCAATAAGCCGACGAGCGCCGCGGGCAACCAGCGGGCGGCGGCGGGATCGATAGCCGGAATCGGCGTCAGGCGCGCAGCCAGCCAGCCGAGCGAGCCGAGCAACGCCAGCCCGAGCAACAGATGCGTGGTCACAATCACCGGCTGCAGTTTCATGGTGACCGTCCACGCGCCGAACGCGCCCTGCACCACGATCAGCATCAGGATGCCCGTCGGCCACCAGGGCGACACGTGCAGCGGCCGGCGCTTGAAACGCGCCGTCCAGGCAATCAGGACCTGCGCGATGATCAACACACCGATCGCCATGGCGAAATAGCGGTGGATCATTTCGATCCACGCCTTGCCGATACTCACGGGCCCCGTCGGCATCGCCTGATAAGCGGCGTTAATGGCCGCATGCGCAATAAACGGCGACGACGTGCCGTAACAACCCGGCCAGTCAGGACAACCGAGACCCGAATCGGTGAGACGCGTAAAGCCGCCGAACATCACGAGATCGAGTGTCAGGAACGTGGTGAGCCAGACGAGCTTGCGAAATTTGTTGTCGTCGGCTTTCACCCACACGTACGAAAGCGGCAACAACGCAATGCAGATGCCGATCAACCCGAGTTGTAAAACGTAAGTCATGCGTGCACTGTCCTCAACTTCAACTCGTCTCAACTGGCCTTCAACCGATCCGCGACCACTTCAGCAGCTTCGCCAGATCCGCCTTGATCTTCTCCGGCTCTGGATTCTTCGGAAACCGCATCATAAGGTTGCCGTTGGGATCGACCAGGAAGATGTGATCCGTGAGTTGTGAATCAGCACCCGCCGGCAACCACGCAGCCACCGCTTTGGGGTCGGCGGCGACCAGCATGCGCGTGTCCGGCTGCGGATAAGCCGTGCGGATTACGCTCGACACCGGTTTGTCATCGGTACGAAGCCAGACGTTGACCACACGATCGCGTTCCGCTCCTTGCAGTACACGCACTTGCCGCATGAAGAACAGGCGCGTGACGCACTGTTCGTTGCAGTCGCTGCCGTTGACCGTGATCATCAGCCATTTGCCGCCCAAGGCGGTGAGCGGCATCGGCTTGCCTTGTTCGTCGGTGACGACGAGCTGGTCGGGAATCGGCCGTTGCGGCTCGATCAGCGCACCGTAGCTCGTGGTGCCGCCAGTGGGTTTAACCACGTAGTACATGAAGTAAGACGCGAGGACCGGCGCGGCGCAAACGGCCGCGAGCAGGATCAGCATCCAGCGCCCCTTGTTCCATGAACCGGGCGTGCGTTCCTGCTGCTGGGCGCGCGCCTTGTGAACGGCAGACGCGGACGGTCGGGGAGTTTGCATGGACAAAATGTTGCCTCTATTCGTTTGCGGCATCGCGTACTCATTTCCCCGCGATGCAATCAATCAAGCGCGGGGGCGCCTGCTTCGTCGCTTCGTTGCTGTAAGGCCCGGCCCGGTCTCAGCCCGAGCGCAGCGCCTGCTCGGCACTTGGGTTAAAACCCGGGTTTATGTCACCGGACGCGAATGCGCCGAGGTCCGTTGCCGACCCAATTCGCCGTGCCCGACGTTGCTCAAGGTCAGTACGTTATCGGAACTGACCCGCGGAACTAACCCGCAGATCAAACCCGCAGATCAAACCTTCCGACCCAGCGGTTCAGGCGTACTCTGCCCGTCGCCGTCCTTCTTCTCTTCGCCGTCCTTCTTTCCTTCGCTCTTCGCCGCACGCCTCGCGGCGTACAGCCCGAACCCCAGCGCGGCAAGCGCCATGCCCCACCACTGGAGCATATAGCCGTAGTTGGTATCCACGCCCATGGTTGGCGCCGGCCAGTCGCGCACCAGCTTGTCGCCGCTGTTGTTCATCTGCTGGATCACAAACGGTTGCAGCGGCAAACCCGTTTCGGCGGCGTACGCAGCGACATCGAGATTCTGCCGAATCTTTTGCTGCGCCGCGGAACCACCGTGCCCCAGCTCAAAAGCCTGCGACGCATTCGCCCGCGCAATGCCTTCAATCTCGACTTCACCCGACGGCGTGTCATACGGCTCAATGCCTGTGCGATCCGCCAGATTACGTGGCAACCAGCCGCGATTCACCAGCACCACCCCCCCGCCATCGAGCTTGAGTGGCATCACGACGTAGAATCCCGGCTGGTCGTTATAGGGCCGGTTGTCGAGATAAACGACCCGATCGGACATGAACGTGCCACGCGCCGACACACGATGAAAATTGATGTCCTTCAACGCAATCGGCGTCGCGCCGACGTGCTGCACCGGCGCGTTTTCAAACGCGACAATCTGTGCATTCAACTGCTCTTTCTGATGCGCGCGGTCCCGTTGCCAGAAGCCAAGCCGCACCGTAACTGCCATGACGATCAGGATGATCAGCGTCGGCCAGAAGCGAATTTTCATACCGTGTTTCCACCGGTGAAAACCTGAACGCTTACGCGGCATGTTACCTGCGGTGCGATAATTACAGGACCCAACTTCCTAGGCCAACCGGCTGTTTTCATGCACATATTCGTTGCCATTGCATTCATTCTCATCATCGCGAGCCTGGGTTCGGCGCTGTACTTCATGATGACCGACAAGGGCAAGACCAAGCGCATGGTGTGGTCGCTCGCCATGCGGGTCGGGTTGTCGATCTCGTTGTTCCTCTTCATCCTGTTCGCGCACTGGATGGGCTGGATTCAGTCCACCGGGATTCCGCTCGGACGCTAAGCATCGTTTGAGTCAATGTCTTAGGTTACACCTGGGTTGGCGTTTTCCGGCAGCGCGAACGCTCGCCCTGGATCGCGAAATACTAACGAGCCGTTGCGCTCAATGCTGCGACAAAACCGCGCACAAAACCCTTTCCTCAGCATTTCCACAAACCGCATTCACAAGCAAAAACGCCGCCCGAGTCAGGTCGAGGCGGCGCTTTGCAAAGCATCTTTTTCAATCGACTTCATTCAATCAACGTCGCTTCCACTTCAAACCATCCGGCCAGACCGGACGCGGGCGGGTCAATCCGCCGCACCCGCCCGGCCTGAGCACTGGCGGACTACTTACAACCAGTACACGACTACGTACAGTCCGAGCCACACCACGTCCACGAAGTGCCAGTACCAAGCGGCCCCTTCAAATGCGAAATGATGCTCCGCAGTGAAGTGCCCGCGGATTACACGCACGAGAACGACGGTGAGCATCGTGCCGCCGAGAAACACGTGGAAACCGTGGAAACCCGTCAGCAGAAAGAACGTGGAGCCGTACACGCCTGAAGCCAGCGTCAGGTTCAGCTCGTTGTACGCGTGGAAATATTCGTAGCCCTGGCAAAACAGGAAGCACAGACCGAGCAGCACAGTCGCGGCCAACCAGATGATCGTTTTGTTCCGATGATTCTCGCGCAGTGCATGGTGAGCGACCGTCAGCGTAGCGCCTGAACTGAGCAGCAACGCAGTGTTGATCGTCGGCAACGGCCACGGCGTCATGGAGCGGAAGTGCGACACCAGCGCGGCGGGCCCGTTGTTCGGCCAGACGGCGGTGAAGTCCGGCCAGATCAGCTTGTAATCGAGGCTGCCCAGTTCATGCAACGCGATCTCGCGGGCGTAAAACAAGGCGCCGAAGAATGCCGCGAAGAACATCACTTCGGAGAAGATGAACCAGCTCATGCTCCATCGGTACGACAAATCCACGTTCTTGCCGTACATCCCTCCTTCGGATTCCCCGATGGAGTCTCCGAACCAGTGCCACAGCGTGTACAGCAGCCAAAGCAGGCCGATGACAAACGTGATCGGCGCCCACGGTTCACCATTGACCCACGACGCCAGTGAAGCCATCGAGATCAGCAGGCCGGTGGCGGCCATGATCGGATGCCTCGACGGCTGCGGGACGAAATAGTACGGGCTTTCGTTTTGACCGCTCATTATTGATTCTCCACTTCGATCCAGTTGCTTGAATTTTTTGCTGCCACTGCCGCCGCTTGATCCATCCACTGCAACGCCACTGGCGTTATCTCACCACCGCCCGCACCACCACCAGCAACACGACGATAAATAGCGCTGCCCCAATAACCCCGGCCGCAATCAGATGCAGCGGATTCAGCGAGGCATCGCTTTCCAGGTCGCTGCGACGGCGCACGCCGAAGAACGACCAGAAAACCGCCCTCAGCAATCGAAGAAAACTATTCTTCGGCGCCTGCTTTTGTGTTTCAACCATCTCACGTCTCCGCCGCTTTGCGCGGCTTTATGTACAGCCTGCCGCGCGTGCTTGCCCGAAGCGCAGCCTTGGGCTAAATACCGCTTCGCGACACGGACGCAGGCGCGGTCAATTCAAAGAACGTGTACGACAACGTGATCGTTTTCACATCCTTGGGCAGCTTCGGATCCACCACGAAGACCACGGGCATGCGCCGGGTCTCGTTCGGTTTCAATGTCTGCTGCGTGAAGCAAAAGCACTCGATCTTCTTGAAATACTCGGTGGCCTGCATGGGCGCGTAGCTCGGAATGGCTTGCGCCTGAATCGTGCGGGCTTGCTGGTTGGTCACCTCGTACATCACCGTCATCACTTCGCCCGGATGCACGTCCAGCGTGTTCTGTTCCGGCTTGAACTGCAACGGGCCGCGCGCGTTTGCATCGAATTCGATGGAAATCTTGCGACTCGTGTCGACCTGCGTATTCTTCGCTTCCCGTGCGCCGACGTCGCGCTGCACGAGATTGTTGATGCCGGTAATCGAACAGATCGCGCGATACATGGGCACCAGCGCAAAACCAAAACCGAACATGGCAGCCGCCACCACAATCAGCTTGACCATCATCGAGCGATTGAACGCGCGATCTTCCTTGATCTCCTTGGGTGTCGACACGTTTCCTACCCCTTGGAGCGCATGTACTGATCGACGACTACCGCCGCGAAAAAAACCGCGGCTACCGCCAGCAGGATCAGGCCAAGCCGCTTGTTGCCCGCGCGAACTTGCGCGGGCGTGCGTTGCTTCTGTGAATTCCGGGTCATCCGTTCAGGCTTTATTCCGCTAGTCATGCGCTTCGCTGTCATTGTCCTGCGTGGCGCGCGTCCCGTTTTGCTTCAATATCAGCGCGAGGGGACACGCTGCCAGTATTTCACTCCACGTGCGGCGGCTGCTCGAACGTATGGAACGGAGCCGGGCTCGGTATGGTCCATTCCAGACCTTCGGCGCCGTCCCACGGCTTGTCGTCGGCTTTCTCCAGATCGCCACCGCCGCGATACGCCGGCAACGCCACTGCGAACAAGAAGTACACCTGCGCCAGACCGAAACCAAACGCGCCAATCGTCGCGACCTGGTTGAAGTCCGTGAACTGCGCCGGGTAATCCGCATAACGACGCGGCATGCCGGCGAGGCCCAGGAAGTGCATCGGGAAGAAAGTGATGTTGAAGAAGATCATCGACGCCCAGAAGTGGATCTTGCCGCGCGTCTCGTTGTACATCCAGCCGGTCCACTTCGGCGCCCAGTAATACCACCCGGAGAAGAGCGCGAACAGCGACCCCGCCACCAGCACGTAGTGGAAGTGCGCCACCACGTAATAAGTGCCGTGCATCTGGATATCAAGCGGCGCCATGGAAAGGATCAGGCCCGTGAAACCACCCATGGTGAACACGAACAGGAAGCCGATGGCGAACAACATGGGGGACTCGAAGGTCAACGAACCGCGCCACATGGTGGCGACCCAGTTGAACACCTTAACGCCCGTCGGCACCGCGATCAGCATGGTCGCGTACATGAAGAAGAGCTGGCCCGTCACCGGCATGCCGGTAGCGAACATGTGGTGCGCCCAGACCATGAACGAGAGAATCGCGATGGATGCCGTTGCGTACACCATCGAGCTATAACCGAACAGCGGCTTGCGCGAGAACGCAGGGATCACCTGAGACACAATCCCGAACGCCGGCAAGATCATGATGTACACCTCGGGATGCCCGAAGAACCAGAAAATATGCTGGTACATCACCGGATCGCCGCCGCCTGCGGCATTGAAGAACGACGTGCCGAAGTGGCGATCGAACAGCACCATGGTGATCGCGCCTGCCAGCACCGGCATCACGGCAATCAACAGGTAGGCGGTGATCAGCCAGGTCCAGCAAAACATGGGCATCTTCATCAGCGTCATGCCGGGGGCGCGCATGTTCAAGATCGTCACCACGATATTGATACCGCCCATGATCGACGACGCACCCATCAAGTGGATCGCGAAAATGGCGAAGTCCATGCCCGGGCCCATCTGCGTGGACAGCGGTGCGTACAGCGTCCAGCCGGCAGCGGTTGCGCCGCCGGGAACGAAGAACGACGTGATCAGCAGGACGGCAGCCACCGGCAGCAGCCAGAAGCTGAAGTTGTTCATCCGCGCGAAGGCCATGTCCGACGCGCCAATCTGCAGCGGAATCTGCCAGTTCGCGAAACCGACGAACGCCGGCATGATCGCGCCGAACACCATGATCAGGCCGTGCATGGTGGTCAACTGGTTGAAGAACTCGGGGCGCATGATCTGCAGGCCGGGCTCGAAGAGCTCGGCACGGATCATCAACGCCATCACGCCCCCTGACAGGAACATGATGAACGAGAACAACAGGTACAAGGTACCGATGTCCTTGTGGTTCGTCGCGAATAGCCAGCGACGCCAGCCGTACGGCAGTTCGTGCGCGTGCTCGTCGTGGTCATGACCGTGATCATGAGCGTGGCCATGTTCGTGGCCCGCGGTTACATCGTGTCCGATGCTAGACATGACAATCTCCTAAAGCGAATACTGCGGCACTTGGGTGTACGCTACGCCAGCTTCCTTTCAGAAGGAAGCTGGCCGTTTGGGTACGACCGTCAGGCAGCCGGACTGATCTCTACGCGCCGTGCCTCTCTCGGGTCAGCACCGCCCGTGATCGTTTCCGGCTTCTTCAAAATGATGCGGTCTTCCGCCACGCCCACGGCCTTCAGCGCATCGCGAACAGCCTGCGCACGCGTCTTCGCCAGTTCGGCATTCTTCGCGGCAGGGCCGGTTGCGTCGGTGAAGCCTGACAGCGTCAACTTCGCGTCCGCATGCGCCTTCGCATAGTCGGCCGCAGCCTGGACCGCGCTGGCGGCGTCGGCGGGCAAAGCGTCCTTGCCCGTCTCGAAGTACACGCTCGCCGGCAGCGAAGTTGCGGAAGCCGCCGGGGCCGACGCGTCCGACGACGCAGCAGATGCCGCCGGAGCCGCACTTGCCGCGTCCGAACCACCCGCCGCGCCGCTCGCTGCAGCATCCGAACCGGCTCCCGCAGCGCCTGCACCCGCCAGATGATCGCCACCCGCCGGCATCTTGCCGTTACGTGCATCGGCAACTTGCAGGGGTTGCAGGATGTCGCCGGTGTGATTGCCCCAGGTATTGCGTTCGTACGTGATCACCGAAGCGATCTCGACGTTGTTCAGCGTCGCGCCCCAGTTCGGCATCGCGCCCTTGCCCTTCAGCACAATGCTCACGTGGTCCGCGATCGGGCCATTGGCGACTTTGCTGCCGTCGAGCGCCGGGAACTGACCGGCTCCCTTGCCGGTCGCCTGGTGGCAAACCGCGCAATTCGACGAATAGACCTGCGCGCCGCGTGCCTTCAGTTCGTCCATCGTGTAGGTCTTGTTCGGATCGTCCGCGCTGGCGGCCATCTTCTTCTTCTGGCCGTCGACCCACGCTGCGTAGTCCTCAGCCGACAACACTTCGACCACGACCGGCATGTATGCGTGTTCCTTGCCGCACAACTCGGTACAGAAGCCGCGGAACGTGCCGGTCTTCTCGGCCTTGAACCACGTGTCGCGCACGAAGCCGGGGATCGCGTCCTGCTTCACGCCGAATGCCGGGACGTACCAGGAGTGGACGACGTCATTGGCGGTGGTGATGATGCGGATTTTCTTGTCGACCGGAACCACGAGGGGGTTGTCGACTTCCTGCAAGTACAGCTCGGAAATGGGCGCCTGGCCGTTCACTTCGCTACGCGGGGTAGAAAGCGTGGACAGGAAGCTGATACCTTCGCCCGGCCCCTTCACGTAGTCGTAACCCCACTTCCACTGATAGCCGGTGACCTTCACGGTCAGGTCGGCGTTGGTGGTGTCCTTCATGGCGACGACGGCCTTCGTAGCCGGCAGCGCCATCAGCACGACGATCACGAATGGAACAATCGTCCAGATGATTTCGACGGTGGTGCTTTCGTGGAAATTCGAAGCCTTGTGTCCTTTCGACTTCCGGTGCATCAGGACCGAATAGAACATCACGCCGAACACGCCGAGGAAAATCACCGTACAGATGATCAGCATGAACGTATGGAGGCTGTAGAGCTCTTCGGCGATCTTCGTCACCGGCGTCTGGAAGTTAAGTTCGTTAACTGCAGGACCGCCAGGACTGTCGTTGACCGCCAGGGCTGCGCCGGCGAACAGGAGTCCGCTTAACGCCAGCACGCCCGAGAGGGCTCGCTTGATTGTTTTCATAGCTTCCTTACCCAAAATTTCCATTCAGACCCTCGACCCCCGTATGCACCCGTCCGACTCATGCATCGCCTCCCCTGGAAACGATCTATTCGGCGGCGTGTGTCGATGCGTGTGCCGCTTGCTACGACCTTCCATGCTTCCTGCTTTTATGCCGGGCACTGCCAGCCGGACGTCCTGAATGAGCCGGACAGCCCATTTTCAGACCGTCAGCCGCAGCGTCTCAGCCACATCCGCAACTCGACGGCAAACTGCTTGCGACGATGCTGCGCCAGATGTATCCCGACCGGCACCGACTCCCCTCGCGACACCAGCTTCACCGGATCTCTCGGCGTTGCGCCCGGCTCGACTCTCACCCAACGCGGATTGAACTCCATCTGCGTCAGCGTTTCCGCATCCATCCGCTCGATCAGAAGCCGATCGTGAAACAACAGAATCCGCTCGTAATCGACAGCATGCCGCGCATAAATGACGAACGCGACACCAACCGCCAGCAGTTCGATACCCGTAAAAGGCAGCACCAGCCAAGCGCCCGCCCACACCAGCAAACCCGCGATCAGCAACGAAAACAGCGCAAGCGACACGTAGAAGGCCACGAATTGTCGCGGCGAGACAGAACAGTTCCGCTTGATCAACCAGTCTTTTACGACCGGTTCGGTGTCCATCGGCAGATCAGTTGCTTGCATCGCCGTCTCCCGCGTCAGATTCGTCTCACCCGCGCTGCGTCTTGCTTACTTGCTGCCTGTATTGCTCGCCTGCGCACACTGAATTGCCAGCGCCAATCACTAAGAATGCACCCAAAATCATGCCAGGCCGGCGACAAACTGACGCATTATAGGCGCGTTGCCCAGCATCCACAAGCAAGGTGGTGCACGCCGCAAAGCCAAGCCGCACAAGCCTCTGCGCCCTTTTGCCGCATCCTTTTGGATGCTTGTCAACGCGTGTATTCGAGGGGTGGGAATGGTCTTTCTGACTGGTTTACTTGCTCCGTTTCGAGCCTCGTCCTATATCTTCAAGCCTTACAATACCGTGCCCTTCCGCCGTCACTCGCGGCACTGCCTTCCATGCGTGTCCATAGATCACTTCAAAGGTCAGCGGGATCGTGCCGTCTTCGCGGCGGCGCGCTTCAAGCGCCGCGTGAAGCGCGTCACGCAACGCGCGAGCCTGCGGTTGCGGCGCGAGCTCACGCGGGTAAGCACCCCAGCGGCGCACGTCCTTCAATAGCGATTCCGGCGACTTGTACGTGATCGTCAGCACCTCCTGATCCATCACCGGAATCTCGAAACCGCTCTCAACGAGCATGTCACCGAGATCGTGCATATCGACAAATTCGATAGCGTGGCGCTGCGGCGCCAGACCCAGTGATCTTTCCGCCTGCGCGTATGCACCGCTGAGCTCTTTCAGTGTGTCGGGACCGAGCGTGCTGAACATCAGCAGGCCGTTTATCTTGAGCACACGCGCCCATTCGGGAAATACGAGGTCGGGACGCGCGTGCCAGTGCAGCGCGAGATTCGACCAGAGCATCTCGAACGCGCTTGCAACAAAGGGCAGATGAGCAAAATCGCCCTGTGCCAGTTGCGGGCCGCGCGCGCCGAATGCCTTGCCCAGCGTGGCAGGAAGAAACCGCCGCCAGCCGGCGTTGGCTTCCGATTCAGCCATTTCGGCCTGATTCGCCCGGGCCAGCATGGCCGCTGACAAATCCATGCCGAGCACCGACGCATCGGCAAAACGCTCGCGCAGTCCGGCCAGATCGGCGCCCATGCCGCAGCCCGCGTCGAGCACGCGCACCGGCGTTACCTTGATGTAGTCGAGCCGCTCGCGCATGCGCTGCGCGATCTCGCGCGGCAGGAACGCGACGTCATCGAACGTCGCGGCCCGACGGTCGAAAATTCGCTGCAGATGACGCGAATCGTAGGCTGGACGGCCAGCATTGGCGGGAGTTGGGGACATGACAACCTACTTTCTAAGAGTGCGAAGTATACTCGGTCGATTCCTGAAACGTTCAGCCAAACCAGGCAGCGCAACGGTTTCCGCCGGTTCTCCGGCGCGCTCGCGTGCTCATCCTCTGCTCGCTTAGGGCAGATTTTTGCGCTGCCGCGCATTCCTTGGATCGAACGTATGAAGCTACGGTTTGGTGTCGTATGGCGCGCTCCAGGCTCGCTGCGCAAGGCGTCTGCCACGGCGCTGCGGCGGCTCGGCCAGATCCGCGACATCGCGTTGCCCAGTCAGTGCGCATTGTGTGGCAATTTGTCGCAGAAGGTGTTGTGTGCCGGCTGCGATGAACAGTATTGGAATCAGGCGCGCACACGGTGCCCGGTTTGTGCATTGCCCGTGCCGGTTCTTGCTGCCGCCTCCGCTGCATCAGCTGGCGTTAAAAATGTTGCCTATCTGCCCTGCAGGCGTTGTATTGCGGAGCCTCCGCATTTCGACGCGACTATTGCGCTGGCCGACTATCACGCGCCGCTCGATACACTCGCGCTCGATCTCAAGTTCCACGCGCGGCTGGCAACGGCCGACGAATTTGCGCGCCAGTTGCAAGCCGCTTTCGAGAGCACCGATGCGGCAGCACCCGATGTCGTCGCACCTGTGCCGCTCTCGCCGAGGCGCCTGCGGACGCGCGGTTACAACCAGGCGTGGTCGATCGGGAAACCACTTGCGCGCCGGCTTGGCTCGTTGGCTGACGCAACGCTGATCGAGCGCACGAGAGATACGGCGCCGCAAGCAAAGCTCGATCTCGATACACGGCGCAGAAACGTCGGCAATGCGTTCAGGGTGCTGCGTGACATACGCGGCCAGCACGTGGCAATCGTCGACGACGTCTTGACCTCGGGCGCCACGCTCGATGCTCTGGCCTTTACGCTGAAAGCCGCCGGCGCTCGCCGTGTCACCAACTTCGTCGCGCTGCGCACGCCGCAAGACTAATTTTCAGGGGTTTATCGCTTATGTTCAATGTCGTCCTGGTCGAACCTGAGATCCCGCCGAACACCGGCAACGTGATCCGGCTGTGCGCCAATACTGGCGCCCGCCTGCATTTGATCGAACCCCTGGGTTTCCCTCTCGACGACGCCAAGATGCGCCGCGCCGGCCTCGATTACCACGAGTATGCGCAGATGCATGTCCATGCGAACTGGGAAGCTTTCCTTGAAAAGGAAACGCCCGACGCAAGCCGCATGTTCGCCTTCACCACGCGCGGCTCAACGCCATTTTTCGGGCATACCTTTAAAGCGGGCGACTGGTTTGTCTTCGGTGCTGAAACCCGGGGCTTGTCGGACGCGGTGCTTGCGGAGTTCACGAACGACCGGCGCGTGCGTTTGCCTATGCGACCAGGGAACAGGAGTTTGAATTTATCGAATACGGTGGCAATCGTGACGTTTGAAGCATGGCGTCAGACAGGGTTCGAGGGCGGCGAATAGTCTTCGTGCAGTCTTCGCGTGCCCACGAACCCTCATTCCGCTTTTGCGTCCCGGCTCAACAACGCGTGAACCGCGTCGCGCGGTGCGACGTTTTCGAATAACACGCGACACACCGCGTGCGTAATCGGCATCTCGATGCCGCGAGACTCCGCGAGCGCCAGCACGGCACGGGCGCATCGCACGCCCTCGGCCACATGACCGAGCGCCGCGAGAATGTCGGTGAGCGAACGGCCTGTTGCCAACTGTATGCCGACCGTCCGATTGCGCGACAAGTCGCCCGTCGCGGTGAGAATCAGGTCGCCGAGCCCGGTCAGGCCGGTGAAGGTTTCCGCACGGCCGCCGAGCGCCACGCCGAGCCGCGACATCTCGGCCAGTCCGCGCGTAATCAACGCGGCCCGGGCGTTCAGGCCCAAGCCGAGTCCATCGGCAATGCCGGTTGCAATGGCCAGCACGTTTTTCACCGCGCCGCCCACTTCCACGCCAATCACGTCGTCGCCTGTGTAAATACGCATGGCACCGTGATGAAACGCGGCAACGGTCCGCTCACCCAGCGTGGCCGACGCGCTTGCGATCGTTAGCGCCACTGGCAAACCTTGCCCGACTTCGCGCGCGAAGCTCGGCCCGGAAAGTGTGCCGTTGCTCGCTTGCTGCGGCAGTTCGGCCGCCACCACCTCGTTCGGCAGGCATTGCGTGTCGGCTTCAAAACCTTTGCACAACCAGACGATATGCGCCGGAACAATGCCGAGTTCGCGCATGTTGCGGCATAACGCACGCAACCCGGCTACCGGGGCGGCAACCACGCAAAGAGCATCTTCGGCCGAGCCGTGGGCCAGTGCTGAAGCGAGATTGGGGTCGTACTGAAGCGCTGCGGGCAGCGTTATGCCGCGCAGGTAACGCTCGTTTTCGTGCGAATGTGACAGGGACTCGATGAGCGCACGATCGCGCGCCCAGAGCACCGTGGGGTGGCGAGTGGCCAGATGACCAGCCAGCGCGGTGCCCCACGCACCGGCGCCGAGAACGGCTACTTGCATGCCCGGCTCCGGAATATGCGGGATTTAGTTCAGCGTCGCGCCGTTGGCCACGCCTTCCTGAGCTGCCGACAACTGCGAAATACGTTGTTCGTACAGCGCCTGGAAATTGATCTCGGCGAGGTGGATCGGCGGGAAACCGGCGCGAGTGATGGCGTCGGCAATGTTCGAGCGCAGGTACGGGAACAGGATGGTCGGGCACGCAATGCCGACCAGCGGATCGATTTGATCGGCGGGGATGTTGCGGATATCGAAAATACCGGCTTGCTTGGCTTCGATCAGGAACGCGACCTTGTCCGAGACCTTCGCGGTCACTGTGCCCGTTACCAGCACTTCGAACACGCTTTCCGCCAGACGCTCGGCCTTCACGTCCACTTCCACCTCAACCGACGGCATTTCCTGCTCGAGGAAGATGCCCGGCGAATTGGGCTGCTCAAGCGACATGTCCTTCAAATAGATGCGCTGGATGTTGAAGAACGGCTGGTTGTTGTCGTCAGACATGGTTGATTCCCTTGATTATTTAATGTGCTGCTCGCGGTTTTTCCGGTTTTTTTCCGGCTGAAAACCACGGGCAGCTAAATTGCGCAGCGAATGCATTCAAGCCGACGCGCCCGGCCTGATGATCCGCTGCTTGTTCAGGCGGCCTCGAGCAGCGGCACCAGGCCGCCTTTG
>DASYLW010000052.1:0-2629 GCA_036009385.1 Caballeronia sp. | reverse complement strand
CTCATCCGGCTCGGTGCGCTGCACGATGCGCATGATGCTCGAGGTATCCGTCAGGTCGCCGTGATGCAGCACGAACTTGCGGTCCGACTCGTGCGGATCGCTGTAAAGATGGTCGATGCGGTCCGTGTTGAACAGCGAGCTGCGGCGCTTGATACCGTGCACTTCGTAGCCTTTTGTGAGCAGCAACTCGGCCAGGTAGGAGCCATCCTGTCCGGTAATACCTGTGATCAAAGCGACCTTGCGTTTCATCGTGTACCTCTCGTCTTTCAGATTGGATGTGCGGCGCCGACATCAAACTCGCCGCGCGCCGCAAGGTCTTCGCGTCCTGGCATCATTCAGGGATGCTCTCGTAGCCGTAGTAGTTCGTGTATGCGCTGCCGGACATCAGTCTTGACTGCGGCACATCGGTCAGCAACACGCCCTTCATGTTCACGCCGCCGTGCTGCAGGCGTTTCATCGTTTCGCCGATCTCTTCCACCTGGTTTCGGCCATGGCGCACCACCAGCAGGCTCGTGCCGGCATGCTTGCCAATCACGGTTGCATCGGTGACCGCCAGTACCGGCGGGGTATCAATGATCACGAGGTCGTACTTGTGCTTGAGTACTTCCAGCACCTCATGCATGCGGTCGCTCATCAGCAGTTCCGACGGATGCGACGGCAACGAACCCTTGGTCAGCAGGTCGACGCCCGGCAGCACGTCATGCAGCACCGCGGATTCGATATCCGAGCCCATCAGCACGTCGGACAAGCCCGGCATATGGCGCACGCCGAAGTGCGAGTGGACGTCGCCGCGACGCATGTCGCCATCGATCAGCAGTACACGCTTTCTCGTCGATGCCACCAGCGTTGCGAGGTTGACCGAGAGGAACGACTTGCCGGCATCCGGGCGCGAACCCGTCAGCATGACTACGTTGTTGCGTGCATCGGCCATCTGCAGTTGCAGCGACGTGCGCAGGCCGCGAATCCCTTCCACTGCCGCGTCTTCCGGCGAGGTCGCGGCGAGGACGTGAAGACCCTGGCTACGCGAACCGACCTTTTGCTGCAAGCGCAACTGCTGGCTGCTGCGCGGCACGATGGCGAACACACGCACGCCCAGGCGGTTTTCGATTTCTTCCGGACGTTCCACGCCGCCATACAGTGACTTGCGGATGAACGCCACGAGGATGCCGAGCACCAGGCCACCGCCCAGACTGATCAGGATCACGAGCAGGCGCTTCGGGCGCACAGGGTCGTCAGCCGCTTCAGCGAAGTCGACCACCCGCACGTTGCCTACTTGCCCCGCCTTCGCCACGCGCAACTGCTGCGCGCTGTTGAGCAGGTTCGTATAGAGCTCGGTATCCACCCGCACGTCGCGCAGCAGGCGCAGCGCGGTTTGTTCGGTATCGGGCAGCACGGAAACGTTCTTGGTCAGCGAACCTTGAGCCGCCTGCAATGCACCGATCTGCGCGTCCAGCGCGGCCACCGACGGATGGTTCGCGGTGAAACGCTGCGACAGTTCGGCGCGTTGCTGTTGCAGGTCCATCAGCTTCGACTTGTTGTCGACAACTTGCTGGAGCAACAGGCGGCTTTCTTCGCTCAGGTCGACCGTGCCTTGCTTGTTGCGGAAGTTGTTGTACTTCTGCTCGGCCTGGTCGAGCTGTGCGCGCACTTCCGGCAACTGCTGCTCCAGGAACGCGAGCGTCTTGCCGGCTTCCGCCGAGCGCGTGTCGAGGTCCTGTTGAATGAAGCGGCGCGCGATGTTGTTCACGATCTGCGACGTCAGCTTGCTGTCGTGGCCTTCAAGGCTCAACGCGATAATGCCGGACTGCAGCGTTGTTTCAGCCACCGTCAGCCGCTTCTGCAACGCGTCCACGGTACCGAGCGTTGAAGCACGCGACAGTTCGAACTTGGCACCCGGCTCTCCGCTCATGTTTTCAACCAGCAGCGTGACGGGCCCGAGCGCGCTCGTACCGCTCGCTTCCTGGCCGACCTTGCCGTTCAGGATGGCAATGCCGTCCGGGTCGCTCAGCACATAGCTGCCGTTTTCGCCGGCCGTCAGGATGTACTTCTTGTCGTACGCTTCCTTGGGCGTGTCGAACTTCGGCACCGAGATGCTTTCGCTGCCCCACGCGAAACCCGACAGCCAGCTCACCGGCGCCTGGCCATTGCGCGTGCCCAGGATGTCGCTGATCATGCCGCCCACGATCGGGAAATAGCGCGGCCGCGCGCTGATATCCAGATGCAGCTTGTTCACCGTGTCCTCGACCACCAGTCGTGAGCGCAGCAACTCGATTTCGGCCGCTGTCGTCGACTTCGCATCGAACATCTGCGACACGGTCTGCACCGCGTTCGCATTGGCGTTATTGGCGTTATTTCCCGGATTGCTCTCGGTCACCTGGATCATCGCGTCTGCGCGATAAACCGGCGACGCAATGAATGCGTAGGCCGTGCCGAGTGCGACCACCACGAGGGTCATCATGGCGATGATTCGCCAGCTTCCCAAGATGGCCGCCAGGTAGTCGGACAAGCGCAGCTCGTCCCCTGTCGACACCACATCCGCATAGCGGTTTTCAAAATTGATGGCCATTTTTTGTCGCTCACTCAAACGAACAATCGAAACGGGCCGGCGCCTGATGTCTTCACGACGTCC
>DASYLW010000051.1:0-7913 GCA_036009385.1 Caballeronia sp. | reverse complement strand
ATCATTCCAGATGCCCGTGCAGCCCGGGGTGATGCGGCCTTCAGGCGACACGGCCGTCGCCTCGACGATAACCAGTCCGGCCCCACCGTGTGCGAGACCCGCCAGATGCACACGGTGCCAGTCGTTGATCAGGCCATCGACTGCGGAGTATTGGCACATTGGCGGGATCGCGATGCGGTTGCGCAACGAGATGTCTTTGAGTTTGAAAGGTTCGAATAATGCGGGCATCAGGCAAGCTCCGTGGAATAATCGCGTTCGATAGTTCAGATAGTTCGATATAAATCGAACTATCGATTATCACAGAAACCGGTACCATCTGCTGTATGCGCATATATAACCATCCAGACCCGGAGGGCTTTACTCTCCAGCGGCTCTTTAACGCCTTGAGCGACCCGGTGCGGCTCGACATCGTGCGGCATTTGTCCCGTGTCACGGAGGCCACCTGTGGGGAGCTCGACGGCGGCCGCCCGAAATCAAGCATGTCGCACCACTTTCGCATCTTGCGCGAAGCGGGTCTCGTCCAGACGCGCGTGGCCGGCAAGGTTCATCAGAACACCTTGCGGCTTGCCGAACTCGACAGCAAGTTTCCGGGTCTCATGGACGTCATCCTCAAGCAGACTTCCTGACGACTTCGCCAATCATCTGACCAGCGCAGCCCAAGGCCCGCACTTTTTTAAAGGAGCGGAGCAAGGGGTTGCGCGTGCGTTGGATCTTCTCGAACCGCTGCCCTTCATCACGAACTTGTCAGCCGCCTATACTGGCTTGAGATCCCGGTGTTCCGTGCCACCGGGCGGCGGTTGTCGTACCTTGTCGTACCGCGAACCGAACAGACTTCGAAGGTTGCCATGAAACTTCTGATGGTTCTGACTTCACACGATCAACTCGGCGATACCGGCCGCAAGACTGGCTTCTGGCTTGAAGAATTTGCCGCGCCTTACTACGTGTTCAAGGACGCAGGCGTCGAGATGACACTCGCATCCCCCAAGGGCGGGCACCCGCCTCTTGACCCCAAGAGCGACGAAGCAGATTCGCAAACCGACGCAACCCGGCGTTTCAAAAGCGACAAGGACGCGCAGGCTGTTTTAAGCCGTCGGCCTGACCAAGGTTGTACCGTTCCTTGTTGAAGACACGTTAAAGCAAATTGGCGGCAAGTATTCGAAGGGGCCCGACTGGCAATCCCACGTGATTGTCGCCGGGAACCTGATTACCGGCCAGAATCCTGCATCGTCTGAAGCCGCGGCAAAAGCGCTGCTGGCGGCAGGAGACGTGGCCTGACATGATGACCCAGGAGAGACGCGATGACAGTCAAGGTGCAGGTGGTGTTCTACAGCATGTATGGGCACATTTATCGGATGGCGGAAGCCATCGCTGAGGGTGCACGTGAGGTGGCGGGCGCAGATGTATCAATTCATCAGGTTGCCGAACTGACGCCCGACGAGGTATTGGAAAAGAGCGGCGCCAAAGCGGCGCGAGCTGCATTTGCGCATGTTCCTTTGGCGAGCGTCGAGCAACTCGCGCAAGCCGATGCGATCATCTTCGGCACCCCCACGCGCTTTGGCAATATGTGCGCGCAGATGCGCAATTTCCTCGATCAGACCGGCGGCTTGTGGATGAACGGTGGCCTGATCGGCAAGGTGGGCAGCGTGTTCACCAGCACCGCGAGCCAGCATGGCGGCCAGGAAACCACGATCACGAGCTTTCATACCACGCTGCTCCATCAGGGCATGGTGATCGTAGGTGTGCCTTATTCGGAGCCGGGGCTGCTCAGGATGGACGAGATATCGGGCGGCACGCCTTACGGCGCGACGACTATGTCCAAGGGCGACGGCTCGCGGCAGCCCAGCGAAAACGAGCTCGCCATTGCACGCTTCCAGGGTCGCCACGTGGCGCAGATAGCGGCGAAACTCGTAGCGAAGTAGTTCTTGCGGGCTGTCGCGCACTGCTGGCGGCGACACCATTCTTTCGCGCATTGAAACGCCGATTGAAATGATGCGCCTGGACGATGACGATATCCGGCTTCCCGGCTATCGGAGAGAACGTCTTGCCGATGCGTCGGAACAGGAAGGCGTTCATATTCCCGATACGTTGACCGCGCAATCGAAGGCTATTTGAAACCATCAGCATGGCGGATAGTTGCTCTCGCAAATCGCGATTTCCCCTGAGCACCGGCGACGATTAGGATGCTGAGGATCGGATCCATACCGTTTCGACATACCGGAAGCCGCGAGGGAGACCCAGCATGGAACATCACGCCCGCACTCAGGACGAGCGGCTAGAGATCAAGACGACCACGTGCTACATGTGCGCTTGCCGTTGCGGTATTCGCGTGCATTTGCGCGAAGGCGAAGTGCGATACATCGATGGCAACCCCGAGCACCCGCTCAACCAGGGCGTGATCTGCGCGAAGGGCGCCTCCGGCATCATGAAGCAATATTCGCCTGCCCGGCTCACGCAGCCATTGATGCGCCGAGCGGGGGCCGAGCGCGGCAGCGCGCAATTCGAACCGGTGTCGTGGGAAGTCGCTTACAGTACGCTGGAAAAACGCCTTGCCGGCATCCGCGCCACCGATCCCAAGAAGTTCGCGCTCTTCACCGGCCGCGACCAGATGCAGGCGCTGACCGGCCTCTTCGCCAAACAGTTTGGTACGCCTAACTATGCGGCACACGGTGGTTTTTGTTCAGCGAACATGGCGGCCGGCATGATCTATACGATCGGCGGCTCATTCTGGGAATTCGGCGGTCCCGACCTCGACAGCGCCAAGCTGTTCTTCATGATCGGCACGGCGGAAGATCATCATTCGAATCCGCTGAAGATCGCCATCTCGAAGTTCAAGCGTGCGGGCGGACGCTTTATCGCGATCAATCCAATCCGCACGGGTTACGCCGCCATCGCCGACGAATGGGTGCCGATCAGGCCCGGTACAGACGGCGCACTGTTCATGGCGTTTCTTCACGAGCTGATCGCAGCCGACGCGTGGGACCACGAGTTCGTGCGGCGCTATACGAACGCGGCTGATCTCGTCGATCTCGATGAAGGAAGCGAGAACTTCGGCCTGTTCGTAAGTGATCCGGATACGCCCGCAGGTAATCCACTGTTTCCGCAGAATCATGCATGGTGGGATGCTGATGCGGCGCGTGCCGTGCCGCATCATTCACCCGGCGTCACGCCCGCGCTCGAGGGCCGCTATACGCTCGCAGACGGCACGCCCGTTGCGCCGTCGTTCACATTGCTGCGTGAGCGCGTGGCGAATTGCACGCCCGAGTGGGCGGCTGATATTACCGGCATTCCCTCGGCCACCATTTGCCGTCTCGCGCAGGAGATGATCCAAACAAGCCGCGATCACCGGATCACGCTGCCCATTCGCTGGACCGACGCCTGGGGCGAGACTCACGAAACCGTCACCGGGAACCCCGTCGCGTTTCACGCCATGCGCGGACTCGCCGCGCACTCCAACGGCTTCCAGTCGATCCGAGCCCTCGCGGTGCTGATGTCGCTGCTGGGCACGATCGACAGGCCCGGCGGCTTTCGGCATAAATCACCGTTTCCGCGCGCCGTACCGCCATCGGCGAAACCGCCCAACAGTCCCGACGCCGTCAAGCCGAACACGCCGCTTGCAACCGGACCGCTGGGCTGGCCCGCGGCGCCGGAAGATCTTTTCATTGATGAAAACGGCGGCCCCGTTCGCATTGATAAAGCGTTCTCCTGGGAATACCCGCTTGCCGTTCATGGGGTGATGCATAGCGTGATTACGAACGCGTGGCGGGGCGACCCGTACCCGATCGACACGCTGATGATCTTCATGGCCAACATGGCCTGGAACTCGTCGATGAACACGACGAAGGTGCGCGAGATGCTCGTCGACAAACACGTGAACGGTGACTACAAGATTCCGTTTCTCGTGGTCTGCGACGCGTTCCAGTCGGAGATGACGGCGTTCGCCGACCTGATCCTGCCGGACACGACTTACCTTGAGCGCCACGACGCGATGTCGATGCTCGATCGTCCGATCTCCGAATTCGACGGTCCGGCAGATTCCGTGCGCGTGCCGGTCGTGCCGCCATCGGGTGAGTGCAAGCCGTTTCAGGAAGTGCTGATCGAGCTGGCGTCGCGGCTGAAGTTTCCGGCGTTCACCACGGCCGAGGGCACGCGGCGCTTTCGTGACTATCCTGACTTCGTCGTCAATTACACGACGTCACCCGATTCCGGAGTCGGTTTTTTGATCGGATGGCGTGGCAAGGACGGGGACAAGGCGCTGGTCGGTGAGCCGAATCCGAAGCAGTGGGAGCAGTACGCGAAGAACAACTGTGTGTTCCATCACGTGATGCCGGAGGACTTGCAGTACATGCGCAACTGCAACGGGCCGTATCTGGATTGGGCGGTGAAAAACGGTTTTCGCAAGTTTCGCGAACCCATCGTCATCCAGCTTTATTCCGATGTCATGCAGAAGTTTCGTCTCGCGGCACAAGGACGAACGAAGGGCCGGCAGCCTCCCGATCACTTGCGCGAGCGGGTCGAAAAATACTTCGATCCGCTGCCATTCTGGTACGCGCCGCTTGAAAGCAATTCAACCGATCTCGTGCGCTTTCCGCTTGCCGCAGTGACGCAGCGGCCGATGGCGATGTATCACTCATGGGACTCGCAAAATGCGTGGCTGCGTCAGATCCACGGCGAGAACTATCTCTACATGAATCCGTTGATGGCGGCTGAAAACGGCATTGCGGATGGTGGCTGGATCTACGTGGAATCACAGTGGGGCCGAGTGCGTTGCATAGCGCGCTTCAGTGAAACAGTTGAGCCGGGGACGGTATGGACCTGGAATGCGATCGGCAAGGCGTCGGGGGCATGGAGCCTCGGCGCGAACGCGAGTGAATCGCAACGTGGTTTCCTGCTCAATCACCTGATCACTGACGAACTGCCCGGCGAGGACAAGCCGGACCATGCCGCCGGACGTTTCTCGAACTCGGACCCAATAACCGGGCAGGCCGCGTGGTACGACGTGCGCGTGCGGATCTATCCGGCGGAGGCCGACGCGCAACACACGTTGCCGCAGTTCGACGCCATGCGTGCGCTGCCGGGTTCGAACGGCGTGATATCGCGGATCGTGCAGACGTACTTCGCGGGGCGAGGCGAATTCGCGGCGCGGCTTCGCGGCGCGGTGGGGCGCAAGTAGCGACTACAAGAAGTAAGGGGAAATGCAATGACTCAGATGGCGCTGGTGATCGACTTGAACGTGTGCGTGGGATGCCACGCTTGCGTGACGAGTTGCAAGGAGTGGAATACATCGGGCGAGTCGGGCAGCCTTGCCGACCTGAATCCCTACGACGCTGATCCGTCCGGCACGTTCTTCAACCGTGTCCAGAGCTTTGAGGCGGGCAGTTATCCGAACGCCGAGACTATCCATTTTCCGAAGTCGTGCCTTCACTGCGAGGACCCGCCGTGCGTGCCGGTGTGTCCCACCGGTGCGAGCTATAAGCGCAAGGAAGACGGGCTCGTGCTGGTGGACTTCGACAAATGCATCGGCTGCAAGTACTGCGCGTGGGCGTGTCCGTACGGCGCACGCGAACTGGACGAAGAGCGCAAGGAGATGACGAAGTGCACGTTGTGCGTTGATCGCATTCATGACGAAAATCTTTCCGAGCGAGATCGGCAACCGGCGTGCGTGCTCGCGTGCCCGACTTCCGCGCGATTGTTCGGGGACATTCATGACCCTGAGTCCGTGGTGTCGAAGGCGATCACGGAGCGCGGCGGTTATCAGTTGATGCCCGAATGGAACACGAAGCCTGCGAATCATTATTTGCCACGCAAGATGACGTCGGCTTCGGGCTGTGGAGAAAGCGGTTGTTCGTGCAAGACGGCCTCCGCCGAGCCCACGCCGCAAACGCTGGACGCGCAACTCGAGCGTGGGCAATTGCATCTTGCGTCGGTCGCGACGCGTATCTCAAGGACTGCGCAATGAACCCCGCTTTCTCAGTCGTCTTTCTGACCACGCTAAGCGGCGCCGCACAGGGTCTGCTGATCGCGCTCGTCGGCGTGGAGACGGGCTCGAATCTTGGCCTTTTTGCAGCGCCGCCAACGGCTTTTTATGTCATGGGCGCGACGCTGTCGGTGACGCTTGGCGGGCTCGGTCTTATCGCTTCGTTCTTCCATCTCGGGCATCCTGAACGCGCGTGGCGCGCGGTCGCCATGTGGCGAACCTCGTGGTTATCGCGTGAATGCCTGTGTCTGCCGGCCTTTCTCGCGTGCGCGTTTTTCTACGGTGTCGCGCACTGGTTCGGCTCCCCATGGTCGCTCGCGTTAGGGGCGCTCGGTGTGCTCGCGAGCGCTGCACTGTTTGTTTGCTCCGCCATGATCTATGCGTGCCTGCGTTTCCTGCAGGAGTGGGCCACGCCGCTTACTCTTGCCAACTTCGTCCTGCTTGGTTGCGCGTCCGGGTTCACGCTCGTCACCGCGTTGAGCGCGTGGTTTGCGTCTTCGCTAACCGCAGGCCTTGCCGTCTGCGCGTGCGCGCTGACGCTTGCCGGTTGCGCGAGCCGGTCGGCATCGCTCGTGCGCAATGCACGGCTGCGGCCCAAGTCCACCGTGCAGAGCGCGACGGGGATCAAGAACGCAAAAGTCGCGCAGGTATCACGCGGTTTCACGGCCGGCGCATTTAATCTGCGCGAGTTCTTTCACGGTAAATCGGCGGGCACGCTGCGTGGGGTCAAGTGGGGATTTCTTGCGACAGCGTTCGTTGTTCCCATCGTGCTGCTGGCCTTGGGCGCAGGCGTGCATTCGATCGGCGTCTCAGTTGGGTTGCTCGCTGCGGCGTGTCTCGTGCAGTACGCAGGCCTGGTGGCGGAGCGATGGTTCTTCTTCGCCGAGGCGAAGCATCCGCAGAACCTTTATTACGCGCGTGTCGGTTGACGTTCGGTGTGAAATATTAAGTAAGGCCTTGAGAAGGTCGCCTCCTTTTCGATGGGTTCGCTTGCCCGAAAACCGGGATCATCGGCTTGACGATGAACGCAACGTCAACGCAACTTCAACGATGAATCAACGGGGGCAGGAATGACCAAGTCGGGCAAATTGAAATCGAAACGGTTCAACGTGAGGCGTGCCGCAGGGACCACCACGCTGGCGTTACTGGCGTCACTAATGCTGGGCGGTGGCTTGTCCGGGCCGGCCCAGGCCGCGAGTTTCCAATGCGGCAAGCGGGTCTCAAGCTCGGAAAAGCTTGTTTGCAACGACCCCGAACTGTCATCGCTCGACGACAAGCTGGCGATCGCCTACAAGCGTGCGAGGGACGTGACGCCCGACACGGCGGCTTTTGAGGACGACCGGGTCAAGCAGTGGCAGTGGCGTCAACACAACTGCAACGACAAAGCTTGCGTGGTCAACTGGTACAACCGCCGCATCAGCGAACTCGATGCTGACTTCGATCAGGGAACTGAAAACCAGGTCACCGTGCTTAAGGCCAGCCTTGCCGAGCAAAATCTGGCGCCTCCGGCTCAAGCGGCCGTATTGAGGATCAAAGGCGACGCAGGCTCCTTGTCGATGCAATAACTTGCGCCCGCTGCTGGTTTAATCGGTCTTGTGTACGAGACCTTGCGCAGGATCTGACGCGCTGGCAGCGGTTATCCAGAGCCTGCGTTCTGGCGATCGATCCTGCGGGGCAGAGCCGAAAATCTTGGGTTCCGCCTCGGCCGTGTCTGGAGTTCCTGAGTGCCTTGTCCGCATGACGTGTTCTGGATCTGGACGTCGCTGGCGCCAAGCGAAACCTGAGCGGCCGCCTCTCTGTTCACTTGGTCCCTAGTTGCTCAAACGGGGACCGCGGCAAGGGTTCGCCATCGATGAACGCAGTGGCACTGCGCACAGCAAACTCAAAGGCACAGTCACGATTGGCGAACTGTCCAAGATTGCCAAGCGAGGTCGCTTCG
>DASYLW010000050.1:0-5858 GCA_036009385.1 Caballeronia sp. | reverse complement strand
AACAAGCCCGAAGCGAGGTAAGCCTGTTGAACCGCAAGGTCGAAATACATGTGGTCGATTCGCTCGATTCCGTCACCCCGGATGAATGGAACCGTCTCGCTGGCGACAACCCGTTCGTTCGGCACGAATTCCTGTCGGCGTTGCAGGACACGGGCTGTGCGGTCGCCCGCACCGGCTGGCGACCGCATTTCCTCCTGCTCAAGCGCGACGGCAAGCTAACCGGCGCCATGCCGCTCTACCTCAAGAAGCACTCTCGCGGCGAGTACGTGTTCGATCACGCCTGGGCCGACGCCTTCGAGCGGAACGGCCTTAGGTACTATCCGAAGGGTCTATCGGCGGTACCGTTTTCTCCCGTGACCGGGCCGCGCCTGATCGCCGCCACGCACGAAGAGCGCGTGATGCTCGCCCGCGGGGCGATCGAGTTGACGAAGCAGTTGGAACTCTCGTCACTACACGTGCTGTTCCCGCAAGAACAGGATCTCGAAGCGCTCACCGAAGCCGGCTACATGCTGCGCGAAGGCGTGCAGTTTCACTGGGAGAACGCATCTGGCGCATCTGGCGCACCCGACGGCTACGACAGCTTCGACGCGTTCCTCGCGACCATGAGCCACGACAAGCGCAAGAAGGTGAAGCAGGATCGTCGGCGCGTAGCCGATGCCGGCGTCACCTACACGTGGCTGCGCGGCGCGGAGATAGACGAGGCAGCGCTCGATTTCTTCTACGCCTGTTATGAAAATACCTACCGCGAGCACTGGAATCCACCATATTTGTCGCGCGAATTCTTCGATCAGATCCACGCGGCCGCGCCCGACAGCATCTTGCTCGTAATCGCCGAAGCGGACGGCCAGCGGCTCGCGTGCGCGCTGAACATGATCGGCGGCGACGTTATGTTCGGCCGCTACTGGGGCACGAAAGAATTCATCTCGGGACTGCACTTTGAAACCTGCTACATGCAGGGAATCCAATATTGCATCGAGAACCGGCTGGCCCGTTTCGAAGGCGGCGCGCAGGGTGTGCACAAGATGTCGCGGGGCATGTTGCCAACTCCTACGTGGTCCGCGCATTGGGTCGCGGACCCGCGGTTTGCCCACGCGATCAGTGAATTCCTCGATGAAGAAACGGCGGCGATGGACCAGCATATCCAGGAGCTTGAAGCGCATACGCCTTTTCGAAAAAAGACGTAACCGGGTTCTAAATCCTGACCGGATGGCTAACCCTTGATCCAATAGATGCCCGACAACTGCAACTCGACTTATTATCATGTCGAAATGCTTTCGCTTTCACAGCGGTAACTCTCAACCCGCCCTTAACCCGTTATCCGCCGGAACAGGATCCCCGAATGCGGGGCATCGTATGGACAAGCTCAAGATGAAAAACCGATTCTTCAATCTCTACAGCCACGATTTCGCTCGGGTGGCGGTAGGAGTGCCCCGTTGCCGCGTAGCCGATCCGGCGTTCAATGCGGCCGAAACCATCGACCTGGCGAAGCAGGCGGCGGCGAACGGTGCGGTGCTGGTCGCGTTCCCCGAGCTTGGGATACCGGCTTATACGTGCGACGACCTGTTCCACCAGCGGGCCTTGCTCGATGCCTGCGAAGAGGCGCTCGCGTCCGTCGTGGCAGCATCGAAGAACCTCTCCATCACGATGATCGTGGGCATGCCGCTGCGCGTCGACCATACGCTTTTCAATTGCGCCGTGGTGGTCGCGGGCGGGCAGATCCAGGGCGTCGTGCCCAAGAGCTATCTGCCGAACTACGGCGAATTCTACGAAGCGCGCCAGTTCAGCGCAGCCGAGAACGCGTCGACGGATCGCGTCACGTTACTGGGTACCGAAGTGCCGTTCGGAGCGTCGCTGCTATTTGAAATCGCCAACATGCCGCTGTTCCGCTTTCACGTGGAAATCTGCGAGGACGTCTGGGTGCCGGTGCCGCCTTCGTCGTTCGCCGCGCTCGCGGGCGCGACGGTGCTGGTGAATCTGTCGGCATCGAACGTGGTGGTCGGCAAGTCGACTTACCGGCATCAACTGGTTGGGCAGCAGTCCGCACGATGCCTTTCGGCGTATCTGTACACATCGGCGGGAAGGGGCGAGTCGACGACCGACCTGGCCTGGGACGGGCAGGCGGTGATCTACGAGAACGGCGAACTGCTAGCCGAGTCCGAACGTTTCCTGGACACCTCGCATCTCGTTTTCGCCGATGTCGATCTGGAGCGGCTCTCGCGTGAACGCATGCGCCAGACCACGTTCGGCCAGTCGGTGCGCCGGCATGCCGACGAGGTATCGAAGTTCGAAACGGTGCGCTTCAATCTTGACCTGCCGATCAACCGTGCATTGCCGCTGGACCGCGTCGTGGAACGGTTCCCCTACGTTCCGTCCGACCCGAAGCGCCGCGACGAACGCTGCAACGAGGTCTACAACATCCAGGTGCAAGCGCTGGTACAACGGCTCTCGGCAAGCGGGATATCGAAGGTCGTGATCGGCATTTCGGGCGGACTGGATTCAACGCATGCGCTGCTTGTTTGCGCCAAGGCCATGGACCGCCTGAAGCTGCCGCGCACGAATATTCTCGGCGTGACCATGCCCGGGTTCGCCACGAGCGACCGGACGCTCTTGCAGGCGCGTCAATTGATGGAGGTCGTAGGTTGCTCGGCGAGCGAGATCGACATCCGGCCAAGTTGCGAGCAGATGCTGAAAGATCTCGGCCACCCGTATGCGTCGGGCAAGGAGGAATACGACATTACATTCGAGAACGTGCAGGCAGGTGAGCGCACGAACCATCTGTTCCGGCTCGCGAACTTCAAGGGCGGAATCGTGGTCGGCACCGGCGACCTGAGCGAACTCGCGCTTGGCTGGTGCACGTACGGCGTGGGCGACCACATGTCGCACTACAACGTCAACGCCAGCGTCCCGAAGACATTAATCACGCATCTGGTCCGGTGGGTCGCGGAAACCGGGCAAATCGGCAACTCGGGTTCGGACGTCCTGATCAACATCCTGAATACCGACATCAGCCCGGAACTCGTTCCCGGTAAATCAACCGGTAACCCGGAGCAAAAGACGGAGAGCGTCATCGGGCCGTACGAGCTGCAGGATTTCAACCTGTATTACACGTTGCGTTTTGGTTTTGCGCCAACAAAAGTGGCGTTCCTTGCATACACCGCGTGGAATGACCGTGACGCGGGCGACTGGCCCGAAGGGGCGCATGTCGCGCGAAACGAATACGCGTTGCCAGCCATCAAGCACAACTTGGGTATTTTCCTCGACCGGTTTTTCCGGACCAGCCAGTTCAAGCGGTCTTGCGTGCCGAATGCACCGAAAGTAGGCACCGGCGGTTCGTTGTCGCCTCGGGGCGACTGGCGCGCGCCGAGTGATTCGGAATCGGTCGTCTGGATGAACGATTTGAAGAATATTCCGGTGGATTGAGGTGTTTGCACCATATCTGCGCGCAAATGCGTCGATAACGGCGCGATCCCGGTGCTATGGCGCAAGATCTCTACGGTTAACTGTGAAAACGCAGCTAGAATCAAACCATTGATTCTTAAATTCGTTTTCTCGCTTATCCGTACAATTTTCCAAGAGGCGCGCCATGAAACGCATCACCGCAGTCATCAAACCGTTCAAGCTCGACGAAGTCCGTGAAGCACTCGCCGGCGCCGGGCTCACCGGTCTGACCGTCACCGAGGTCAAGGGCTTCGGGCGGCAGAAGGGCCACACGGAACTGTATCGCGGGGCGGAATACGTGGTCGACTTCCTGCCGAAGGTGAAGATCGAAGTGGTCGTGGCCGACTCGCAGACGGATCAGGTTATTGACGCAATCATCGGTGCAGCCCGGACCGGCAAGATCGGCGACGGCAAGATCTTTGTGACCGACGTCGAACGCGTCATCCGCATTCGCACGGGCGAAGAAGACGAAGCGGCTGTCTAAGCCTGTTTGTCCGAGGCCCGCCTGATATCATTTCAAGCCGGTCTGCGTCTTTGCGGCGCGGTCGCCTGAAGACTGAAGACCGCGCGTCATACCGCCATCGGCCCTGTCCGGTGGCGTCTCTCGCTTTGCCCATCGTCTGATCATTTCCGTCATCAATGTAAAAAACCGTTGCGGTACTATCTGCATCCCTGTGTGCTTTTTGTAAGGATTTGTGGATGCATCACGCGATCGGCTTCATTCAGGATCTAGCGGTAATCATGGCGATTGCGGGTGTCGTCACGGTGTTGTTTCACCGTCTGAAGCAGCCGGTCGTGTTGGGATACATCGTGGCGGGCGTGATTATTGGGCCGTACACGCCGCCGTTCCAGCTTATCCACGACGAAGTCACCATCCAGACGCTCGGCGAACTCGGCGTGGTATTCCTGATGTTTTCGCTCGGGCTCGAATTCAGCCTGAAGAAGCTGTTCAAGGTCGGCGCGACGGCGTTTGTGGCTGCAGCGTCCGAGATTGTGCTGATGATCTGGATCGGCTATGAAATCGGGCAGTGGTTCGGCTGGAACGCAATGGATTCGCTGTTCCTCGGCGCCATGCTTGCCATCTCGTCCACAACGATCATTGTCAAGGCGCTTTCCGAACTCGGCATGAAGGGCGAGCCGTTCGCGCAACTGATCTTCGGCATTTTGATCGTCGAGGACATTCTGGCCATCGCCATGCTCGTGCTGCTCTCGGGAATTGCGCAGACGGGTTCCGTCTCGGCGGGCGTGGCGTTTGTCACGCTCGGCAAGCTGCTGCTCTTCATGACCGTGTCGATGGTGGTTGGCATCCTGATCGTGCCACGCGCGCTCGACTATGTCGCAAAGGCCAAGAGCGACGAAATGCTGCTCGTCACGGTGCTGGGCTTTTGTTTCGGCTTCTGCCTGCTGGTCGTGAAGCTCGACTACAGCATCGCGCTCGGCGCTTTCCTGATCGGCGCGATCATGGCCGAATCGCGCAACCTGCAGCGCATCGAACACCTGATCGCGCCGGTTCGCGACATGTTCTCCGCCATCTTCTTCGTGACCATCGGCCTGATGCTGAACCCGGCGGTGCTGGTCGATTACTGGTGGCCGATCGCGGTCATTACGGTCGCGGTCGTGTTCGGCAAGATCGTGTCGTGCGGGCTTGGCACTTTCCTCGCGGGCAGGGACGGGCGCACGTCAATGCGGGTAGGCATGAGCGTCGCCCAGATTGGCGAGTTCTCGTTCATCATTGCGTCGCTGGGTTTGTCGCTGAAAGTGACCAGCAGCTTCCTGTACCCGATCGCCGTCGCGGTTTCCGCGCTGACCACGCTGTTCACGCCATACCTGATCAAGGCCGCTGATCCGATTACGCGCCGCATTGCGCGCTCGATGCCCGTGCCTGTTGCCAACACTTTCGGCTTGTATTCTCAATGGCTCGCGAGCCTTTCGCCCGACACCAGCGGCCCGACGCTATTCAGCATGACGAGGCGGATCGTGGTGCAGATCGCGGTGAACCTCGCCTTGGTCGCCGCCATCTTCCTCGCTGCGTCCTACGCGGCGCCCTTTGCCACCGAATATCTGTCGCGCTGGTTGCCTGCCAACAACGCCCAGCGTGTTGCGCTTTGGAGCGCAGCGTTGCTGGTGTCCATGCCGTTCCTGGTTGCGGTGTATCGCAAACTGGGGTCGCTTGCACTGATGCTCGCCGAAGTGAGCGTGCAGCCCGCGAAGGCCGGACGTTTCACGCGCGCGTTGCGATCCGCCATTTCCGGCCTGATCCCGATTCTCGCTATGTTTGGTGTTTTCCTGCTGGTGACGGTGCTATCGGGCGGCATCCTGCCGCCGTTCGGCTTGATGATCGCGGTACTCGTCTGCGCGGCGTTGTTGCTCACGGTATTGTGGCGCTGGTGCGTCAAAATTCACGCAACCATGCAGATCGC
>DASYLW010000049.1:0-5099 GCA_036009385.1 Caballeronia sp. | reverse complement strand
GCCGGTTGCCGGGGACTTGCCACGGCCGGTTGATCCGCGCGAATAAACCGATTCGGCGTTTTGGCCTTCGCTAACCGCATCCGCTGCCAACGGCGCGCACTGTTCGAAAGGCTCGAATGGATCGGCTATGTCGATACCGGTGTCGATGTCTCGCTCGATGCCCGGAGAAATAACCGGCGGTTTCGATTGCGATTTCCGGTCAGCTTTTGCGGGCGCGGCCTGTGACTGAACAAGTGCCTGTTCCAGCACCACTCGAGCGCGCTTTAAGCGTTCTTCGGCGTCGATTACTTCGAATCTAGCGGACGAATCATGCGTCGCGGATTCAATTCGATGCTCGTCAACTTGCGGCGCCGCTGCAATATCAGCGCTTTCGGCACTTTCGAGGGTTTTCTCGTCAGCGGGTTTTGCAGACTTCGATGCTTTGCGACGGCTGGTGTTTCGGTCGGTGGATCGTTCGAAAACATCTTCACCTCCAGCAGGCTGACGCGAAGATTTTCCATGCGACGCCGAACTAGCCGCTTTGCGCCCCGACAACCCGCCACGTCCAAATTTGCTGCGATCACTCGATCGCTCGTACTCAGCGGGCGCATCTGCCGACTCACTCTTCGAAGATGACCGCGCCGACGCTCCACCACCGCCAAACGATCCGCGCTTCGGATATGCACGATCACTCGACCGTTCATACACTGGCTCGCTGTCCTCGGGCGTTGCTCCATCGGCCGCCTCTAAACTCGCGGCGATTGCCTCAGCTTTGCTGGTGCCAGACGACAGGCTTGAACCACCCGGCCGTCCAAAGCTGCTTTTTCTGGCGAAGCTACTGTTACCGCTACTGCTACTGCTACTCCCAGCACTCTTGCCGCTGGAAAACCCACTACCTTTAGCAAACTTACTACTCGCACTCTTTTCGCCGGAAACCCCGCCGCTCTTCGAGAAGCTGTTTCCAAACGAACGACGCGCCGGCGCGGATCCCTCCGCACCGGCGCGTTCGCTTGCTGCTGCGCGGTATCGATCGCTACTTCTCTCATAGCGATCAACCCCTTCCTCGGCTCCGAGACTTTCGTCTTCGTCGCTTATGGACTTGGAGCCGTCCGGATCTTCCTTTACGTCTTGCTCCGCGTCACGATTTGAATCGCGACCGGCTTTTGATCCGAACCGGCTCTTGTTGCGCATCATCTTTACCGCCTAAAACTCATTCTTCTTCATCCGCCACTTCGGCAACACCCGGTGCCAGCGCATCGGCCATTGCATTGACGCCCAGCGACTCGCGAATCCGATTTTCGATTTCACGCGCCATTTCAGGATTCTCACGCAGGAATTCACGTGCGTTGTCCTTACCTTGGCCAATCCGTTCGCCGTTATAGCTGTACCAGGCGCCGGCTTTGTCAACCAGCTTGGCCTGCACGCCCAGATCGATGATTTCGCCCTGACGCGAGATACCTTCGCCGTAGAGAATGTCGAAGATGGCTTCGCGGAACGGCGGCGCGACCTTGTTCTTCACCACCTTCACGCGGGTTTCATTGCCGATCACTTCGTCGTTCTTCTTGATCGAACCGATACGGCGAATGTCCAGGCGCACCGATGCGTAGAACTTCAGCGCGTTACCACCCGTGGTGGTTTCCGGATTACCGAACATCACGCCGATCTTCATGCGGATCTGGTTGATGAAAATCACCAGGCAGTTCGTACGCTTGATCGTGCCGGTCAGTTTGCGCAGCGCTTGTGACATCAAACGTGCTTGCAAGCCAGGCAACGAGTCGCCCATTTCGCCTTCGATTTCAGCCTTCGGCACCAGTGCCGCGACCGAGTCGATCACGATCATGTCGATGGAACCCGAACGCACGAGTGCGTCGCAGATTTCCAGCGCCTGCTCGCCCGTGTCCGGCTGCGAGATCAGCAGGTCCGACGCATTCACGCCGAGCTTTTGTGCGTAAGCGATGTCGAGCGCGTGTTCCGCATCAATAAACGCCGCCGTGCCGCCGATCTTCTGCATTTCGGCAATCACTTGCAGCGTCAGCGTGGTCTTGCCCGACGATTCCGGACCATAGATTTCCACTACGCGTCCACGCGGCAAGCCGCCGACGCCCAATGCAATATCCAGTCCGAGCGAACCGGTTGATACCACTTGAATGTCTTCAATGGCTTCGCCAGCGCCGAGTCGCATGATCGACCCCTTGCCGAATTGCTTCTCGATCTGCGCGAGCGCGACGGCAAGCGCCTTGCTCTTCTCTGCAGACATCCCGCCCGGGCCTTTCTTGCTATCTTCCATGAATCGTCCTTTGCTATGATGAACGGCGTCTGGCGCATGCCCTTGGGAGTTTTTTCCGGCTGGGCGCACTGCTGCAGACACTGTATAAAAAAACAGGTGTTTTTGCAAGTCCGATCGAAGCGCGTAGTTTCAGCGCCACGTTCAATCCATGCGGAACACCACTACACCTGGAGACCGCCGCGCCGGGCGAATTGCGGTGCCGGCAATGCTTTTTGCGCACACTACGATGCGAATCCTCATTGCCGAAGACGACAGCATACTCGCGGATGGCCTCATTCGATCACTCCGCCAATCGGGCTATGCCGTGGATCACGTGCCGCACGGCGTGGACGCCGACAACGCTCTTTCGCTACAAATTTTCGACCTTTTGATCCTCGATCTGGGCCTGCCGATGATGTCCGGCCTGGAGGTCCTGAGACGCCTCAGAGCCCGCAACTCCCAGATGCCCGTGCTGATCCTGACGGCCGCCGACAGTGTCGACGAACGCGTCAAGGGCCTCGACCTCGGCGCCGACGATTACATGGCCAAGCCGTTCGCGCTGAATGAGCTCGAAGCCCGCGTGCGCGCCCTTACGCGGCGTGGCGCCGGCGGTGGTCCGACCGTTGTCAAACATGGGGCGCTTTCGTTCGATCAGGTCGGGCGCATTGCGTCGATTAACGACCAGGTGATCGAGTTATCGGCACGCGAACTCGGCGTGCTTGAGGTTTTGTTGCAACGGGTCGGCCGGCTGGTTTCCAAGGAACAACTCGTCAACCACCTTTGCGAGTGGGGCGAGGAAGTCAGCAATAACGCGATCGAAGTCTATGTCCATCGGCTAAGAAAAAAAATCGAGCCCGGCGGGGCGCGGATCATAACCGTTCGCGGGTTAGGCTATAGCCTTGAAAAAGCCGTTGCCGCGGTGGCCGCTTCTGTACCGCCCTCCCCGGCAAACGCCGACGAGCCCGTCTCGTCCAGCCCGCAGTTCAAGTAACAAGTAACCACGAGTAACCACGCCATGGGCTCGCCAGCGTCCCCCGAGCGCGCCGCTCCGGCGTTGCGCGAGCTGACACCACTTTCGCCCGGTTTGCCCGAAGCCGACCCCGACGCTTCCCGCGACGCGCGTTATGCGAATCCGTTCGCGCCGCCCGACGAGCTCGAGCCAGACGGCGAGCCCGCGCCGCGTTCGCTATTCGGCGAAATCCTGGACTGGATGCTCGCGCCGCTGCTGCTTTTGTGGCCCATGAGCATTGCGGTCACGTATCTCGTCGCCAAGTCGATAGCCAACGGGCCGTTCGACCGTGCGCTGGAGACGGATGCTTACGTGCTCGCGCGGCAGATCGCGCCGGTGAACGGTGTCGCGGAATTGCGGCTGCCGAACGCCACCCGTGACTTTCTGCGCGCCGATAACGTGGACAGCGTGTTTTTCCAGGTGCTCGGTACGCGTGGCGAGTTGGTAGGTGGCGACGCCGATATGCCCTTGCCCCACGACGATGACCGGCCGCAGCCCGGCATCGTGGAATTTCGTGACGACGTGCTGCGCGGCAACGACATTCGCGTCGCTTATACGACTGTGGAAGCGCCAACGCTCGCGCATCCGGTGCTGGTTCAGGTCGCCGAGACGCTCGATAAACGTAGCCGGTTGGCCAACGACATCATCAAGGGCGTGATCCTGCCGCAGTTCGTGATCTTGCCGCTGGCTATCGTGCTGGTCTGGTTCGGGTTGTCGCGCGGGCTCGCGCCGCTGCATGCGCTGCAAGCGAATATTCGCGCTCGCCGTCCGGATGATCTTTCACCGCTCGAAGCCAGCCGAGCGCCGCCGGAAATCGCGCCGTTGGTGGCGTCGTTCAACGATCTGCTCAACCGGCTCGAGCAGAATATGCAGCTGCAAAAGCGTTTCATAGCCGACGCCGCGCATCAGATGAAAACGCCGCTCGCAGGCTTGAGAACGCAAGCGGAGCTGGCGTTGCGACAGGATGTATCGGCGGAAGTGCAACGTTCGCTCGAACAGATAGCGACGAGTTCCGAGCACGCGGCGCGGCTCGTGACCCAACTGCTCGCGCTGGCTCGGGCGGAGAACCGGATGTCCGGGCAGATTTTCTCGCGTGTGGAGTTGACCGATCTCGCGCGGCTCGCTGTGCGGGACTGGGTGCAGGCCGCGTTGGCCAAACGGATGGACATTGGTTACGAAGAGCCGCCGGGTCCGGTCGAGGTTGAAGGCAATGCGGTGATGTTGCGCGAAATGCTGTCGAATCTTATCGATAACGCCATTCGCTATACCCCGCCGGGAGGGCGAATCACGGTCCGCGTGCGCACCGACGAGTCCGACACGCGGCACGTCTTTCTCGAAGTGGAAGACACGGGAATGGGCATTCCAGAAGCGGAACGTGCGCGTGTGGTGGAACGGTTCTATCGCATTCTTGGGCGTGAAGGCGATGGCAGCGGATTGGGTCTGGCCATCGTCCGGGAGATCGTGACGATGCACAGCGGCAGCCTCGATATAGACGATCACGTGTACAGCGAAGCGCCGCGACAAGCGGGAACGCTTGTGCGGGTGGGCTTAAAGCGGGTTTATCCTGCCCGGGACAAACCCTGATCGAAGTTCGCCTGACGTCTTTGCAAAACGCAATTTAGACCGAGGTTAGATCATCTATCGAGATAAAAGAAAGCAATTTCAAAGAAGTTTGATAAATATGACGATAAGAACGTTTCGTGGCACCGAACCCCTCCGCGTCAGAACGCCGTAAGTTTTCGCTCCAATAATCGTTGGACGGCGCTGCTATTCGCGGATGCCATTCAAAGATCAATACAGGAGACGATTTCATGGCAACGGTCGAGGGGCGCATTTCCCACGCGC
>DASYLW010000048.1:0-4342 GCA_036009385.1 Caballeronia sp. | reverse complement strand
CATTTTCACGAAGGTGCTCGACAAGCTGTTAAGCGGATTTACGCCAGAGGAAGTAGGCTTCCTGAAAAGCATGCTGCGTCGAATCCTGTTGAATTCGGGCGACCCCGTTTCTGCCGCGCTGCTCGGCATGCAGGAAAAATCCGCACCCAAATCCTCCTATTGATGACAGGTCGCGCGCCGCTGAATGATGCCCGCGCAACGACCGCACTTTTCCCGCCGCGAGACCGTCATCGTAATAAAAATGAAAGAAATTGGTTGCAGCGTCCATCTTTACCTTCCCTATCAAAGAGCCGAGCGATGAAACTCTTTTATTCGTCCGCGTCCGCGCCCGTCGCTGCGCGCAGCGCCCTGGCTGCCGCCGTGGCGGCGTTCG
This sequence comes from Caballeronia sp., assembly GCA_036009385.1. GTDB lineage: Bacteria > Pseudomonadota > Gammaproteobacteria > Burkholderiales > Burkholderiaceae > Caballeronia. The sequence continues at coordinate 3,969 of DASYLW010000048.1, read as the reverse complement.
CGCTGGCAGGTTGCGCGAACTACGCCGGCATCAAAAGCGACAAGCAAATCGCCCAACCGCAAAGCGACGCGCTCCAAGCCGCGCAAAGCCTGCCGTCGCAAGGCGGCCAGTGGCCCTCGCTCGACTGGGCGAAGCAGTTCGGCGATCCGCAATTGCCGCAATTGATCGACGAAGCGCTGGCCGGCAGTCCGTCGATTGCGCAGGCGCAGGCGCGCATTGCGAAGGCGTCGTCCTATATTGAGTCGTCGCGCTCCGCGCTTTATCCGAAGGTGAACGGCTCGTATTCGTGGTCGCGCGAACTCTATTCCGGTAACGCGCTCTACCCGCCTCCGTTTGGCGGCTCGTGGTATAGCGAAAACAATGCGCTCGTGAGCGCGTCGTGGGATCTCGACCTGTGGGGCAAGAATCGTGCACGGCTGGATCAGGCGGTCTCGCAGCAGAAGGCCGCCGAGGCCGACCTGCAGCAGGCGCGCGTCACGCTGGCGGCGTCCGTTGCGCAGACCTATAACCAGCTCGCCCTGCTCTACGCACTGCGCGATGTAGCCCAACGGGAGATCGCGAACCGGACGGACATCGGGCGGATCACGAACGGCCGCGTGCTGGCGGGCTTGGACACGAACGTGGAAAGCCGCACCGCTGAAGGCAATATCGCGACGAGCCAGACGAACCTGTCCGAACTCGACGGCCAGATCACGACCACGCGTTATCAGTTGGGCGCGTTGCTCGGTCAAGGCCCGGATCGTGGCTTGAAGATCGCCACACCGGTACTCAATACGAAGATCGAGGTCACGCTGCCGGACAACGTGCCCGCCGATCTGATTTCGCGCCGTCCGGATATTGTCGCGGCCCGCTGGCAAGTGGAAGCCGCGACATCGGACATCAAGGAGGCGAAGGCCGAATTTTTCCCCGACATCAATTTATCGGCGGCGGCAGGTTTCGATGCATTCGGGTGGGGCCGCTTTCTCAATTTCACCAGCCGTCAGTTCCAGGCAGGACCTGCCATCCACTTGCCGATCTTCGATGCCGGCGCATTGCGCTCCCAGTTGAAGGGTCGCTACGCGGACTTTGACCTGGACGTAGCCAACTACAACCAGGCCCTGATCAACGCGCTCAGCGAAGTCGCCACGCAGATCTCGTCGATCCGTTCGGTGGATCAGCAGAGCAGCGACGCCGCGCGTGCCCTCGACGCCTCAACGCATGCGTACCAGCTCGCCGTGATTCGCTACAAAGCGGGTTTATCGCCGCAACTGCAAGTGCTTACCGCCGATCAGAACCGGCTCGCGAACGAGCAGACCGTGACGAATCTGCGCATGAAGCGCCGCGACCTGCAAGTAGGTCTCATCAAGGCGCTGGGTGGCGGATTCGACGCCGCGGATACGAATCTGGCCATCGACGGCACGTTGAAGGACGCGTCGAAGAGCGCACCGTCGCAGACCGCGTCGACTGCGTCCAGGACAGCCAACTGAATCGACTAGCAGCAACCCAAGACAGAGAATACGGAGCCATTCATGAGCGACCCTCAACAAAACGCCGCAGCCGCGCCGGCGCCCAAAACCAGCAACACCAAGCGCCGGGTGTTGATGAGCCTGATCGTACTGGTCGTGATCATCGCGGCTATTGCATACGGGCTGTACTACTTCCTGATTGCGCGTTTCCACGAAAGCACGGACGACGCCTACGTGAACGGCAACATCGTGCAGATCACGCCGCAAGTGGTCGGCACGGTGATCTCGGTGAACGCCGACGACACGCAAACCGTGAAGATGGGCGACCCGCTCGTCGTACTCGATCCCGCCGACTCCAAGGTCGCGCTCGATCAAGCCGAAGCAAATCTCGCGCAGACGGTGCGTCAGGTGCGCACGCTGTTCGTCAACGACAATCAATACGCGGCGCAAGTCGCGCTGCGCCAGTCAGATCTCTCGCGTGCACAGGACGACTTGCGCCGCCGCATGACGATTGCGCAGACGGGCGCGGTCTCGGGCGAAGAAATTTCGCACGCCAAAGACGCCGTCCGTGGCGCACAAGCATCGCTCAACGCAGCGCAACAGGAATTGCAGTCGAACCGTTCTTTGACCTCGAACACGACCATCGCCAGCCATCCGAACGTGCTCGCCGCTGCCGCGAAGGTTCGCGATTCGTACATCAACTTTGCCCGCAACACGATGCCCGCGCCGGTGACGGGTTATGTCGCCAAGCGTTCGGTGCAGGTCGGCCAGCGCGTCTCGCCGGGCAATCCGCTGATGGCGATCGTGCCGCTGAACGGCGTATGGGTCGATGCCAACTTCAAGGAAGTGCAGCTCACGCATATGCGCATTGGCCAGCCTGTTGAACTCACCGCCGACGTGTACGGCTCCGGCGTGGTGTTCCACGGCAAGGTGATCGGTTTCTCGGCAGGCACGGGCTCGGCGTTCTCGCTGCTGCCGGCGCAAAACGCCACCGGCAACTGGATCAAGGTGGTGCAGCGTCTGCCAGTGCGGATCGGGCTCGACCCGCAAGAACTCGAGAAGCATCCGCTGCGTATCGGTTTATCGATGAACGTGGACGTGACGATCAAGGATGAGAACGGCGGCCAGCTCGGCGCCGCGCCGAACACCGTGTACCAGACCGACGTGTTCGCCAAGTACGGCGATCAGGCCGACGCTGAGATCGCTCGCATTATTGAAGCGAACGAAGGCACGTCGGGTCCAGGTACGGGTGGTGCGCAGAAGACGTCGAAGGAAAATGTTCAGCCGGCGACGAAGCAAGACCTCGCCAAGCTGATGTAAGCGCTCGCACACGTTTTCCCGGAATCGTCATATGTCTCAACCCAACGCCGTTCATCCGCCGCTAGAGGGCGCGAAACTCGTGATCGGTACGATCGCGGTCTCCCTCGCGGTGTTCATGAACGTGCTCGATACGTCGATTGCCAACGTGTCCATTCCGTCGATCTCCGGCGACCTCGGGGTATCGTCGGATCAGGGCACGTGGGTGATCACGTCGTTCGCGGTCGCCAATGCAATCTCGGTGCCGCTGACCGGCTGGCTGACGCAGCGCTTCGGACAGGTGCGCCTGTTCATGACGTCAATCGTGCTGTTCGTGCTCGCTTCGTGGCTGTGCGGACTTGCGCCTACGCTGCCCTTCCTGCTCGCCGCGCGCGTGTTGCAAGGCGCGGTCGCCGGCCCGATGATCCCGCTCTCGCAGACCTTGCTGCTCGCGAGTTATCCGAGAGCGAAAGCGCCCATGGCGCTTTCCATGTGGTCGATGACCACGCTGATCGCGCCAGTCGCCGGGCCAATCCTCGGCGGCTGGATCTCGGACAACATTTCCTGGCCCTGGATTTTCTACGTCAACATTCCGGTGGGTTTTGTCGCGGCCATTGCTACGTTCATGATCTTCCGCGACCGGGATTCGGTCATCCGCCGCGCGCCTATTGATACCGTGGGCCTCAGTCTGCTCGTGTTATGGGTCGGCTCGCTGCAGATCATGCTCGACAAGGGAAAGGATCTCGACTGGTTCAACTCGACCACCATCGTGGTCTTGACGCTGATCGCCGTGATCGCGCTGGCGTTTTTTATCGTGTGGGAGCTGACGGCGGAACATCCGGTCGTCGACTTGTCACTCTTCAAGCTGCGCAACTTCACGGGTGGGACCATCGCGCTCGCGATTGGTTATGGACTGTACTTCGGCAATCTCGTACTGTTGCCGCTTTGGTTGCAGACCGATATCGGCTACACGGCGACCAACGCAGGCCTCGTACTGGCGCCAGTCGGACTGTTCGCTGTCCTGCTCTCGCCCGTGGTCGGCAAGTTCCTGCCGCGCATCGACCCGCGCAAGATCGCAACCGTTGCGTTCCTCGTCTTCGCCCTCGTGTTCTGGATGCGCTCGCGCTATACCACCGGTGTCGATACTTTCTCGTTGATGCTGCCCACCGTGATCCAGGGCATCGGCATGGCTGGATTCTTCATCCCGCTTGTGTCCATCACGCTGTCG
>DASYLW010000047.1:0-12989 GCA_036009385.1 Caballeronia sp. | reverse complement strand
CCTGGGAAGCGCGTTTAGCATCGCCTGTGCGTCGCCGGACTATATTCAGGAACATGGTGTGCCGCATGTTTTGTCCGATCTGGTGCGGCACACGTGTTTGCAACTCGTCACGCCCGCGTTTCCGCCGAACAAATGGACCTTTGATGGTCCGAACGGGCAGGAAACCGTCACCCTCGGACCATCGACCTTCACGGTGAATGTGGCGGAAGCCATGGCTGTGGCAATCAGCGAAGGCATGGGCGTGGGGATATTGCCCACTTCATCGGCTTTACCTGCACTGCGCGCGGGGACCTTGGTGCGCGTTTTGCCGCAATACACCATGCAGATGCTCAACATGTTTGCGCTGTATCCGTCGCGTCAGTATCTGGATGCGAAAATCCGGACGTGGGTGGAGTATTTGCGCGCTGAGTTGCCTGCCGCACTCGCCGCCGACGAAAAATCCCTGCAGGAATTTGTGGCGTCATAAGCTTATGAGCAGGAGAATGGAGAAAAGCTGGGTAATGGGCCAGGTTTAGTTAACGTGCTTTCATCGATGCTCTAGATTCGCCGCGATGCAACACTTGCTTACGTCTATTTCGGGCGCATCTTGATAGCTTGTGGCTTGGCTTTTCGCTTCACCGATTCACTTTTACCGATTCGACAATATCCGAGGAAGTTATGAATACGCCGCTGATGATCGCCATCTACGCACTGCTGGCTCTGATCGCCGTGCCTGCCACCCGTGAACTGCTGCGTACGGCCCGCGAAAATGCGAAACGCAGGCGCCTGATCCCGATCCGTATCGACGAACGCAACAACCGCCAATCGCGCGATTCGTCGGACCGCTGAGAAAAAAGACCGAGCTATCGGTCTTTTGTTTTTGCTGTTGGCGCAGTGACTTTTTTCATCCTGCGCCGGGGAAACCGCATCTGGCCGGTATTCGTCCCTATATAGCCTTTATCTGGCGTTTAAGATTTCTCATCCTGGGATGGGCGTTTTAACCACATGACGCTGAATGGTCAGACGGTTTCGTCATGACCGGTTAGCGCTCTGACACGCCCACGCAACGATAGGCATCTGCGGCCCATTTACGCCGAAAACGCGTTTCTTCGCGATTCATCGGGCCTTGTCGCTCAGATCTCGACCACGTTGTCCCATTTGAACAACGGATTTTCAGGTGCACCCGTGCGCCGGTCGCGATATCCGCGCGGATTACAGATCACGCGGGTTTCTCCTACGAAATAATCGAATGCGGTATGCGTGTGGCCATGAACCCACAGCGCTACAGGTTCACGCACGAGCGAGGGCAGATCGCTCACAAAACCCGCCGATGCCCGGTCCGTCGCGAACTTCTCAGCCAGACTTTGCCTGAGCGGCGCGTGATGGCTAACGACAATCGTCTTGCCATCGAAGGGCTTTGCCAGCTCATCTGCAAGCCATGCCCGCGCTTGCCCGTGGAGCGCCAGTGAGTCGCTGGGACTAAACGAGCGCGGCTCGTCTTCGGGCTCCGGCCATGCGACCTGGATCACGCCCCGGAAGTCGAGCATCGCCCGCTCCGACGCTGCGATGGACTCGCGCATCGCTTCATCGCTCGCGCCGAACAGCGCGAAGTCCGTCCACAATGTGGTGCCGAGCACGCGCCATTTGCCGTATCGGTCGGTGAGGGTGGTGTTGTTCAGGAAATGCACGTTGGGCAAGCTGCGCGCGGCGTCCTGCATCGCGCTTTCGAGCGCGCCGAATTCACCGTCGTAATACTCATGGTTGCCCGGCACATAAACAACCGGTACCTGCGAACCGAAGTTTTCCGCCGCCCAGCGCAGACCCTCCGCGTGATTGTGGATGTCGCCGGCCAGTACAACGAGATCTGCCTCCGCGTATGGAATGGCGAGGGGTTCATCGTGCTCGAGATGCAGGTCGGACAGAACGCGAATCTTCACGGCACTTATCTCCTTACAGCTATTTCGACGTGTGCGACGCACCCGGCGCACGCACGTCCGGCAGGACCTTGGCCGGATTCATCAGGTTCTCGGGATCGAGCGCTGTCTTGAGCGCGCGCATGAGCCGCACCTCGACCGCGGATTTGTAGTGCATCGCTTCGGCTACCTTCAATTGTCCCAATCCGTGCTCGGCGCTGATGCTTCCGCGATGCGCATGCACGCTTTCATAAACGAGCGCGTTGACCGGCGCCTGGAATTCAGCGAGAAAGCGTTCGGGATCGACCCCTTCCGGCGCCTGCACGTTGTAGTGCAGGTTACCGTCGCCGAGATGGCCGAAGGTCACCATGCGCACACCGGGAATGGCCCGGGCGATGAGCGCGTCGGTCGCCTCGATGAAATGCCCGACGCGGGAAATAGGCACCGCAATATCGTGCTTGATATTGAGTCCTTCCGCGGCCTGCGCGAGCGGAATATGCTCACGCAAGTTCCAGAACGCCCGAGACTGTGACAAATTCTCCGCAACAACTGCGTCCTCGACCAGTCCTTGCTCCATGGCATGTTCCATCAGCCGCTCGAACATCGCGCGGCCGTGCTCCTCGCTTTCGCTATCCGACAATTCGAGTAATACCGTCTGGCCGTGTTTCTGACTGAACGGATAGCGCATCTGCGGGAAATGCGTGGTCACGAGATGAAGTGAAAAATCCGACATCAGTTCGAAGCCGGTCAGCAACGGTCCTGCGTAACCCTGCGCGGTAGCAAGGAAATCGAGCGCGGCCTGTGGTGAGGCCAACGCCGCGAGCGCCGTTACACGAGCGACAGGCGCCGGATGCAGTTTCATCACTGCGGCAGTGATGATGCCGAGCGTCCCTTCCGCGCCGATATACAGGTCGCGCAGATCGTAGCCGGTGTTGTCCTTGCGCAGCCCGCGCAAACCATCCCAGATTTCACCTTGCGGCGTCACCACTTCTAGTCCGAGGCATAACTCGCGCGTGTTGCCGTAGCGCAGAACGGCAGTGCCGCCGGCGTTCGTTGCAAGATTGCCGCCGATAGTGCAACTGCCCTCGGCGGCGAGGCTCAGGGCAAAGAGTCGCTGTTCCTGCTCGGCACGCGCCTGGATATCGGCGAGGATCACGCCGGCTTCCACCGTGATGGTGTTGTTGAGCGGATCGATTTCGCGAATCCGGTTCAGCCTGCGCAAGCTGATAACCACCTGTGTGCCGCTGGCGTCTGGCGTTGCCCCGCCGGAATGACCGGTGTTGCCGCCTTGCGGCACGATAGGAACCCGAAATTCCCGTGCGAGTTGCACTGCCTTTGCGACCTGTTCCGTGGTGCCGGGAAGCAGCACCGCGCATGTCTGGCCGTGATAGCGCTTGCGCCAATCCGTGAGAAACGGCGCGGTGTCGTGAGCGTCGGTCAGCACATGGGCGGTGCCAATTGCTTCGATGCAGGCTTCAACAAAGTGACGTGAACGGTCGGATGCGGTCATGAGTTTCGAAAAGCGTTGGCGTGGACGACAGGTGAGACAGTATCGCGTAACGCCCGGGCCGGGCGAACCCTGGCCTGATGGCATACGTCTCGTTTAAGCGGACCATTCCGTGCTACAAATGATTGCCGTTGGATGTTGAGTCTGGCGCTGAGGCTGTCGCAACTGTGGCTGCTTTTGCTCGCTTCTCGGCTCTCGCAGCGCGTTTGAACGGAGCAACGAAGCCAAGCGCGCAGACGAAAAACACAAGGGCAAGAAGCGCTTCCAGCCAGCCAAGGCGCGCTGATAATCCGCCGTCGGTCATGCCGCGCACAATACCTTCGGCAAGGTACAGCAGCACGAGCATCGATGCCCATTGCAGCGTGTACACGTTGCGCCGGATCGTGCCACGCAGCGCGAACAGCAGCGGGATTGCCTTGAGCGCAAGCGCGGAACCACCCGGGCGCAACGGCACGAGCCAGAGTTCCCACGCGATTGACAACGCAATCAGTGCGATCAGGCTGAACAGCGCGCCGCGTGCAAAGCCGGGTTGGGTGCTGGCGGCGTCCATGACGGGTGTAGTGGTCATCAATCAGGCGCCACGTTGGAGCGTGAGCGCTGTCGTGGCCAGACGCGCGCCAAGCGCCATGGCCAAGGCTTTCTCGTCCGCGGAGATGCCGCTGCCGGCCGTTTCAGCGCGGGCGAAGTGGGACGCGCCATAAGGCGTGCCCCCCGTTTGAGTGGTGGTCAGCTTTGGCTCGGTGTACGGAATGCCCACGATCAGCATGCCGTGGTGAAGCAAAGGCAGCATCATGGAAAGCAGGGTGGTTTCCTGCCCGCCATGCAAGCTGCCCGTGGAGGTGAAGACGCTGGCGGGTTTGCCCGCGAGCGCGCCGGACAACCATTGCGGCGAGGTGCCATCGAGGAAATATTTCAGCGACGCCGCCATGTTGCCGAACCGTGTGGGCGACCCGAGTGCGAGTCCGGCGCATTCTTCCAGGTCGCGCACTTCGGCATACGGTGGGCCGTCGGCGGGAATATCCGGCTGCATGACTTCGCAAACGGTGGAGACAGGGGGCACGGTACGCACGCGCGCCTGCATGCCGGGCACGCTGTCGACGCCTTGAGCGATCGCCTGGGCGAGTTCGCGGGTGGCGCCGTTGCGGCTGTAATAGAGCACGAGAATGTCGTTCATGAGCCTTTTCGGTGAACGGGTATTATAAGGATCGGGTGCGTGGGCGTGGCGTTTGGCGTGCTTTTGCGTGCTGTTCAAGCCGCCTTGCGGATCTGTTGGAATGTTTCAAGGAGAGAGATTCTTGCTGAAGTTTCCCATCGATCTCGACACAACGAAGCGGCTTGCCGGCTTCGTCGCGCGTCGTACGGGTGAGGATCGTGTGCCGCAGGTGGCCGGCAGTCTGACATTTACCACCGTGCTGTCGCTCGTGCCGCTTGCGACCGTCGCGTTCGCGCTCTTTACCGCGTTTCCAATCTTCGCCTCGTTTCAGATGTCGCTGCAGGATTTCCTTGCCGCGCACCTGATGCCGTCGCAGATCAACAGCCAGATCTTCAAGTACCTGAATCAGTTTGCGTCGAAGGCGAAGGGGTTGACCACGGTCGGCATGATCATTTTGTTCGTCACCTCGGTGATGACCATGATGACCGTCGAGTCTGCGTTCAACGTGATCTGGCGCGTACGCAAATCGCGCCCGTTAGCTCAACGCGTCCTGGTGTATTGGGCCATCATCACGCTCGGTCCTATTCTGTTCGGCGTGAGCTTGTCGATGTCGTCCTACCTGTTCGCGCAATCCATCGCATTTGCCGGCTCCCATAATCTTTTGCCGCCGGTGGTCGAGTGGGCGCTCGCCAGCGCGACGCTGCCGTTCACAATGCTGGCGTTCTCCATGCTCTATGTATTCCTGCCGAATTGCAAAGTGGAGTGGCGCGACGCGCTGGTGGGTGGACTCGTCGCGGCTATCGCGTTTGAACTGGCCAAGCGCGGTTTTGGTTATTACGTGCGTCGTATTCCAACTTATACCGCCGTTTATGGCGCGTTCGCGGCGTTGCCCGTGTTCCTGCTATGGGTCTATTTGTGCTGGATGATTACGCTGATCGGCGCGATGCTCACGTCGGCGTTGCCGGCAATCCGGATTGGCCAGTTTCATCGAAATGATTTTCCGGGGAGCGATCTGCTCGATGCCCTCGAATTGCTCGCTCGCCTTGCGGAAGCGCGTGAAGCCGGGCTGCCGGGTTACACCGGCCTCGAGCTTGCCCGGATGCTGCGTTGTGACGTAGATACTTCCATGCGCCTGATTCGCAAGCTTGACTCTCTGGAATGGATTGCGAGGCTGGAGAACCTTCGGGTGCCGCGCTATGTGCTGATCTCCAATCCTCAACAGATCACGGTGGCGAGTCTGTTCGATCTGTTCGTGATTGAGCGGGAAGAGCTCGACTATCAGTTGCGACTCGATTCCTCGCACATTGACCGTGCCGCATTAATGAATGCGCTCAGTAACGAGAAACTTGAGGTTACGCTGGCTACCCTGCTGGCGGCGCGCGCAGCTTCTCGTCAGGAAGGCGCCCGCGCGGCGCAAGAGGTGACGTCCATGCCGCATCAAGCTGCCTGAAATAACCCGCGGTAACCCCGGCAACCGCCCTGAAGCGCCTCGCGTTCCGGAACGTGCTAAAGCGAAATCCTGCCTATGCAGATGTCCTTGAACATGACCCAGTCGCCCATCAGGCTGTAGAGCGGATGGCGAAAGGTGGCGGGGCGGTTTTTCTCGAAGAAAAAATGGCCGACCCAGGCGAAGCCGTAGCCGCAAATCACGGCAGCGGGAAGCCAGAGCCAGTCGCCGGTGGCGATAGCCATTGCAAGGCAGCCGATCACGCCCAGCGAACCGATGAAGTGCAGCCGGCGGGACACCACGTTGCGGTGCTCTTCGAGGTAGTACGGATAGAACTCGGCGAAACTCGCGAAGTGATCAGAGCGCGCGGTTTGGGCCATGACAGTCTCCTTCAAACAGGTTGCAGCATTGGCTTAGCAAGATTCATTCTCCGGCGATTGAGCTCACTGCGCAACTGCGATTCCTGCCGATCTGGAAACAGTTGGAGACCCCTCCCATTCGGCTAATGGCGCAATGAGGAGAGGGCGGTTAAGCTTGATTCACGGGCTTGATTCACGGGCTTGATTCACGGGCTTGATTCACAAGATAAGTTCACAGGCCGGGTTCATGAACCGCAATTGATCTGTCACTCAAGCGGGTTGCATGGCAAAACGGAATAGTGCGGCGAGAGTCGCATCGGGTTGCTCGCTCATCAGTGCGTGTCCGGCGTCCAGCATGACTGTTTCGACAGACACACCCGCTTGCTTCATCGCGTCGGTCAGCGCACGGCTGGCGCGGGGTGGCGTCATGGCATCCAGGCGGCCGGCAATGATCTGCACCGGGCAACGTACCGCCGCTGCGCGTTCCAGTCCCTCCGCATACGCGTCGCAGGCGCTGAAATCGGTATGGAAGAGGTGGGATTCACCCCGTGCGGCAACGCGTTCCATCAGGCGCTGGTTGGCGCCATGCAGCCAGAAGCCCGGCGCGGGGCACGACGGTTTTGCGGCGATCGACGAATGCGACCACTGGTTGACCATGTCGATGGCGTCGGATTCGCGATTGAGCGCGGCATCGAGAAGCGCGTCGGACACCGTCATGGGACAGGCGGTGGCAAGCAGCGCAAGACGGGTGACGCGCGACGGATAGCGCGCGGCGCAATCGAGCGCGATCAGCGAGCCCATGCTGTGGCCGATCAGCATTGCCTCGTTGACCTTGGCGGCGTCCAGTAACGCCACCAGCCAGTCCGCGAGCGCTGCAATGCTTCGCCGTGCCGGGCCCTTGCTGCGGGCATGACCGGGAAGATCCACGGCGAGCACGTTCAGGCCGTGATGAGCAAAGTAGCGCGTCTGCAGTGCCCAGACGCTGTGATCGTGCTGTGCGCCATGCACGAACACGGCCACCGGACGGTCCGGCTCGAACGTGTGACCGCCGGTGTAGGCGTATGCCGGTGTGCCCTCGACATCGACCATCATGTCCGGCTCCCGTCGCCGCTCCGGGGGGCACTTGACGTAGCCTTCTGCGATGCCTTGAGGCCGCGTTTGAGGTCATCGATGAGATCGTCGGGATCTTCGAGGCCAATCGACAGCCGGATACGTCCCGGTGCAATGCCCGCTGCGGCGAGGGCGGCGGCGTCCATGCGGAAATGCGTGGTCGAAGCCGGGTGGATGACAAGCGAGCGCGCATCGCCAACGTTCGCAAGATGCGAGAACAGCGTCAACGCTTCAATGAAGCGCCGCGCCGCCGCCACGTCGCCGCGCAGGTCAAAGCTGAACACGGCGCCCGCGCCGCGCGGCAACAGGCGTTTGGCAAGGGCGTAGTCGCGGTGAGTGTCGAGCTCCGGATAAGCCACGCCTTCCACCGCGGGATGAGCGAGCAGGAATTCGACGACCTTGCGTGTGTTGGCAACGTGCCGGTCCATCCGCAACGGCAAGGTTTCGATGCCCTGCAAGAGTTGCCAGGCAGCTTGCGGATGCAGGCAGGCTCCGAAGTCGCGCAACCCCTCGCGGCGAGCGCGCAGCAGGAACGGTGCGACAGTGCTTTCTTCGGCGAAGACCATGCCGTGGAATCCGTCGTAGGGTTCGGCGAATTCGGGGAAGAGATCGGCAGCTGTGAAGTCGAACGTGCCGCCGTCCACCAGCACCCCGCCAATCGTCGTGCCGTGGCCGCCCAGGAATTTGGTCGCCGAGTGGTGGACGAAGTCGGCGCCATGCTCAAACGGTCGAAGCAAATAGGGCGTGGTGAAGGTCGAGTCCACCAGCAGCGGTACGTGGTTCGAATGGGCTATATCCGCGATTGTCTCGATGTCGAGAACATCGAGACCCGGGTTCCCCAGCGTTTCGCCGAACAGCAGGCGCGTGTTGGGCCGGATGGCTGCCCGCCACGCGTCGGCATCGTGCGGCGGGACGAAGGTGGTGTCTATGCCGAAGCGCCGCATAGTGTAATGCAGCAGGTTGTGCGAGCCGCCGTACAGCGCACTCGATGCAACCACGTGCGAGCCCGCGCCCATCAGCGTAGCTATCGCCAAATGCAGCGCGGCCTGTCCGCTGGCGGTGCCGATCGCGCCCACGCCGCCTTCCAGCGCGGCTACGCGCTCCTCGAATACGGCGACTGTCGGGTTCGAAATGCGCGAGTAGACGTGTCCTGAGCGCTCCATGTTGAAGAGCGAAGCAGCGTGGTCCGTATCACGAAACGAGAACGACGTAGTCTGGTAAATCGGCGTGGCGCGGGCGCCGGTGGCAGGGTCGGGCGCAGCGCCGGCGTGCAGCACGAGCGTGTCAAAGCGGTTGGCGGGCATCGTGGGCGGGCTACCATGGGGAAGAGTCATTTATCGTAACATCGGGTGAGGCCCGATAAACTCGGGGTAGACGCCAGCGCCGGCGTTTGTCCTGTGCGGCGTCATGCCGCGCAAGGGCAGCCTTGGCGCTATGCGCGCCGACCCGGTGCAAAAGCCCGCCCCGCGTGCTTTTGCAGACAAAACAAGGGGTTCTTGCGCGCTTTCTTTTTGACTGTCTTTCCGCTAGGATCAACAGATATTCAGGCTTTTCGCGAGGAGACAATCATGCGAGTCAGCGACATTTTGAACGTCAAGGGCAATGCGCTCTTTACGGTGACACCCGATACGCCGCTGCATGAAGCAATCAACACAATGGCGTCACACGACATTGGTTCACTCGTGGTGATTGAATACGGCGATCTCGCCGGCATGCTGACGTTCCGCGAGATTATTCTCACGTTGAGCGAGAACGGCGGCAGCGTGGGCACTTCCACTATCCGCAAGGTCATGGACGACCATCCAATCACGTGCACGCCGGAAACGGACGTGAACGAGGTGCGCCGGATGATGCTCGAGCATCACGTTCGTTATCTGCCGGTCATGGAAAAGAATGTGTTGATGGGCGTGATCTCGTTCTACGACGTGGCCAAGGCCGTGGTGGAAGAGCAGGGTTTCGAGAACAAGATGCTCAAGGCTTATATCCGCGACTGGCCGGAGCAGCAAGAAGAGGCGCGGTGATCGGGGCGTCGCGCGAGTAGCGCCGTTCGCACTAACCCGGTCGAAGTACATCACAATGTCACGCAAAAAATGCGCGCCCGAGCGGCGCGCATTTTTTTCGCCCCCTTCGCCCCTTCAACATATCAACACTCTCTCAGCTACCAACTCCAATAATCCATGAGTGAAACATCCCCAACGCCCCGCGCGAAAAAGGCCGGCGCCCAACATGGCGACGGTCAGTTCCGCCTGTTGCGTGAGCGTCGCTTCGCGCCGTTCTTCTGGACGCAGTTTCTCGGTGCGCTCAACGACAACGTCTTCAAGGTCGGCTTTACATCGCTGGTCACGTTTCAGGCTGCGCGCTTTTCGGGTGTCGATCCCAAAACCGCTGCCTTCCTGATCTCCGCCATCTTCATCATCCCCTTTGTGCTTTTTTCCGCGACATCAGGTCAGGTCGCCGATAAATACGACAAGGCCACGCTCACGCGCTTCGTCAAGACGTTCGAAATCGTGGTGATGCTGATCGGCAGCGCAGGTTTCATATTGCATAACGCGCCCCTGCTATACGTTTGCACGTTCCTCATGGGAGTGCATTCGACCGTGTTTGGACCGGTGAAATACGCGTATCTGCCGCAGCATCTCCAGCCATCAGAACTTGTTGGCGGCAATGGCCTTGTCGAAATGGGGACGTTCGTCGCCATTTTGATCGGGACGATCATTGGCGGCGCGGCGGCCGGGCTGACTGAGCATGGCGCCATGTTGCTCGCCGTGTGCTGCGTGACAGTCGCGCTGGTCGGACGCGTTGCATCGGGTTTCGTGCCGAAAACAGCGGCGCTGCAGCCCGACCTGAAGATCAACTGGAACCCGTTCAGCGAAACGTGGCGCAACCTCGCGCTTGCGCGCCAGGACCGGCCCGTGTTCCTGAGCCTGCTCGGGATTTCGTGGCTGTGGTTTGTCGGCGCGACCTTTCTTACCTCATTCTTCAACTTCGCGAAGGACGTCCTGTCGGCGAATCCGGATGTCGTGACCGTGCTGCTCGGCACGTTTTCGATTGGTATCGGCATCGGTTCGCTGATGTGTGAAAAACTCTCGAAGCGCCGTGTCGAGATCGGACTTGTGCCGCTCGGGTCGATCGGCATCAGCGTTTTTGCCATCGACCTGTTTTTTGCCAGTCACGGTATTGCACCGGCGGGCCATCTGATGGGCGTCGGCGAATTTCTTCAATTACGCGTGCACTGGCGCATCCTGGCCGATCTGTTCCTGCTCGCGATGTTCGGCGGTTTCTACAGCGTCCCGCTCTACGCGCTGATCCAGTCACGCAGCCAGCCGACGCACCGCGCGCGCATCATTGCCGCGAACAATATCCTCAACTCGTTTTTCATGATCGTGTCGGCGTTGATGGCAGTCGGCCTGACGTCCGCGGGCGTTGGCATTCCCGGGCTGTTTCTCACGACGGCATTGCTGAACATCGTGGTGGCCGCGTATATCTATTCGCTCGTGCCCGAGTTCCTGCTGCGCTTTCTTGCGTGGATTCTCGTGCATACGTTCTACCGGATCAGGCTCGTGAACGCCGAGCGCATCCCCGAACATGGAGCCGCCGTGCTGGTGTGTAATCACGTGAGTTTCGTCGATGCCATCGTGATCATGTCGGAAAGTCCGCGGCCGATCCGCTTCGTGATGGATCACCGGATTTTCCGCTCGCCGCTGGTCGGCTGGCTGTTCCGTCACGTCAAGGCCATTCCCATCGCACCCGCTCACGAGGACGCAAAACTGTTGGAGAAAGCCTACGATGCCTGCGGCCGTGCGCTCGCAGACGGCGATCTGGTGTGCATCTTCCCGGAAGGCAAGCTCACCCGAACCGGCGATATCAACCCGTTCCGACATGGCATCAGCGAGATTCTCAAGCGCCATTCGGCGCCTGTCGTGCCCATCGCTTTACGCGGCTTGTGGGGCAGCGTTTTTTCACGCCACGACGACAACCGCTGGCCGCGTCCCATTCAACGCGGGGTGATGAGCCGCCTGACGCTGGCGGTCGGTGAGCCGATCGATCCCGCCGATGCCACGCCCGAACACTTGCAAGCGGTGGTCTCAACGCTGCGAGGGGCCCGAAAATAGGGCGCAAGAAGGGCCTCACGCAGCGAAGAGCAGCCAAAAGCCCCCGCACAGCGGGTTTCGAGCGGGGGCTTAAAGCACGCTCGGCTGGCATAATATTGGCTCTTTCGCTTTTTCAGGACGACGCTCATGTCCGGCAACACACTCGGCACGCTTTTCACCGTCACGAACTTCGGCGAGTCGCACGGTCCCGCGATCGGCTGCGTGATCGACGGCTGCCCGCCGGGAATGGAACTCTCGGAGGCAGATATCCAGATCGAACTGGATCGACGCAAACCGGGTACGTCGCGGCATGTGACGCAGCGTCAGGAAGCCGACCAGGTCGAGATTCTTTCCGGCGTGTTCGAAGGTAAGACGACCGGTACGCCTATCGCGTTGTTGATCCGGAATACGGATCAGCGCAGTAAGGATTACGGCAATATCGTCGAGACCTTTCGTCCCGGGCACGCCGATTACACCTACTGGCAGAAGTACGGCATCCGTGATTATCGCGGTGGCGGGCGTTCGTCGGCGCGGTTGACGGCGCCGACCGTGGCTGCCGGCGCCGTGGCGAAGAAATGGCTGCGTGAGCGCATGGGTATCGAGACACGTGGCTTCATGAGCGCGCTCGGCGAGATCCCGATTCCGTTCGTTGCGTGGGAACACGTGCGCGAAAACCCGTTTTTCGCGCCGAACGCCGAGATCGTCCCGCGCCTCGAGGAGTATATGGACGCGCTGCGCCGCGACGGGGATTCGATCGGCGCGCGCATCGGCGTGATGGCGACGGGCGTGCCGGCCGGGCTGGGTGAGCCTCTTTATGACCGGCTCGACGCCGATATCGCCAAAGCGATGATGGGCATCAACGCCGTGAAAGGCGTTGAAATTGGCGCGGGTTTCGCAAGCGTCGCGCAACGCGGCTCGGTTCACGGCGACGAAATGACGCCCGAGGGGTTCGCGGCGAACAATGCTGGCGGCGTGTTGGGCGGCATTTCGAGCGGGCAGGACATCACTGTATCGATTGCGATCAAACCGACGTCGAGCATCCGCACGCCGCGTGCGTCCATCGATAAAGCCGGTCATTGCGCGACGGTCGAAACCTTCGGCCGTCACGATCCGTGCGTTGGCATCCGGGCGACGCCGATCGCCGAAGCGTTGCTCGCGCTCGTGCTTATCGATCATGCGTTGCGGCATCGCGCGCAAAATGGCGATGTGGTGACGACGACGCCTCATATTGCCGCGCATATCGCCAAATAATCGCCAAATAAAATGGCGCCGGTTCTGAACATAAGAACCGGCGTTATTCGCAAACCCGCAAACCCGCAAACCCGCAAACCCGCAAACCCGCAAACCCTCAAATCCTCAAACCCTCAAATCCTCAAACCCGAACAATCACATATTCGGATAATTAGGTCCGCCGCCGCCCTCCGGCGGTA
>DASYLW010000046.1:0-3031 GCA_036009385.1 Caballeronia sp. | reverse complement strand
GAGATCTGCGCGATCGTCCACGTAGACGTGACAGATGCCATCGAGATGCTTGATCATCGGCACGCGCGCTTCCGCCATCAGTCGCGCGATCAGGCCTTTGCCGCCGCGCGGCACGATCACATCGACATACTCGGTCATGGTGATCAGCTTGCCCACTGCTGCGCGATCCGCGGTCGCCACGACCTGCACCGCATCCTGCGGCAGCCCCGCCGCTTCCAGTCCTTCGCCAATCAGCTTCGCCAGCGCCGTGTTGCATTCGAGCGCCTCGGAACCGCCGCGCAGAATAGTCGCGTTACCGGATTTCAGGCACAAGGCGGCGGCGTCAATAGTCACGTTCGGCCGCGATTCATAGATGATCCCGATCACGCCAAGCGGCACGCGCATCTGGCCGACCTGGATGCCGCTCGGCCGATACTTCAGCCCCGTGATTTCGCCGATAGGATCAGCCAGCGCGGCAACTTGCCGCAAGCCTTCGGTCATCGTGCTGATGGCTTTGTCGGAAAGCGTCAGGCGGTCGATGAAGGCGTCGTCGTAGCCTTTTTCGCGGGCGCGGGCGAGATCTCGCGCGTTCGCGTCCTTCAATGCGGCGCGTTCGCGTTCGATGGCGTCAGCCACCGCTCCAAGCGCGGCATTCTTCGCCGCAGTCGATGCGCTTGCCATCGCGCGTGAAGCCCGGCGCGCGCGATGGCCGAGCTCGGTCATGTATTCGTCGATGTGAGTCATCGTCAATCTCGTGGGTTCGTTCAACGCTTGATGTGGAGCCGTTGCCGGACCAAAACGCGCTGCTGGAAGTTGATTTTAGGCCGTTGTCAGGCTGGACGCTTGGCCGGCGCCGCCGCAGGCGCGCTGCCTCGCAGCGGACTGCCCGAGGACGCGATGGTCATCGCGAGTTCGAACATGCCGTCCCATGGATCGGGCGGCGGATCGCCCGGGTTCGCGCTGCCTCGCGGGCCACTGCCGCCCGACAAGCCTTTCACCTGCCGATCCAGCTTCGCCGCCAGCGACAACGCCCGTTCCAGCGCCGCTTCGGTCACTCGCGTGAGAGCAGGGCCAATCAGCCGTTCGCGCGGCCCCCACACGCGGTTCTCGCGCAGCAACGTGGCGAGCGGCTTGCCGGCGGCCACGCCGCGTTTCATCCGCAACAGCGTGCGGATTTCTTCTACCAGCGCCCAGATCACGAGCGTCCCTGCTTCGCCCTCGCCTTTCAGACCGTCGAGCATGCGCGTCAACCGGCCGACGTCGCCGGTCAGCATGGCTTCGTTCAGCTTGAACACGTCGTAACGCGCGACGTTGAGCACGGCGTCGTGGATCTGTTCGAACGTCAGCACGCCCGCCGGATACAGAAGCCCAAGTTTCTGGATTTCCTGATGCGCGGCGAGCAGATTGCCCTCCACCCGTTCAGCGATAAACACCAGCGCCCGCCGACCATCCTCACCCGGCGCCACGCGCTGGTTTTGCGAGTTCAGGCGCTGGCCGAGCCACATGGGCAACTGCGCGCGTTCGACCGGATCGATCTTCATCATCACGCCCGGACCGCTCAGCGCCGTGAACCACGCGGACTTCTGCGTGGCGGCGTCGAGCCGCGGCAAGGTGATGAGCGTGAGAACGTCGGGGTTATCGGCGGCGGCCAGGGTTTTCAGCGCCTCACCGCCTTCCTTGCCGGGCTTGCCGGTAGGAATGCGCAACTCGACCAGTTGGCGGTCGCCGAAGAGCGACATCGACTGGCTCGCGCCCAAGAGCGAGCTCCAGTCGAAATAACGGTCGACCACAAACACCGAGCGATCCGTGAAACCCTGTGCCCGGGCACTCGCGCGAATCTTGTCGCACGCTTCCTGCGCGAGCAGATGCTCGTCGCCATAGACGACGTACAAGCCTTTCAGCCCTTTCGCGAGATGCGCGTCGAGCGCGTCGAGTCGAAGTTGCATGGTTTTTAGCGATGTCCCCGCGCTTACAGCGGCGGCACAGGCAACGGCGCACGCGGCGCAATGCCCGGCGCCGCTTCGCTCGGCGAAGGATGCAGGGAACGCACCACTGCAAGCCGGCGCGTCAACTGGTCCACCGCGTCGAACTGCATGTCGCGGTACAGCGTCTGCGCTTCAATACCCTTCGCCAACGTGAACTGATCGCTATACGTCAGCGCGCGGTTCAGTGAAATCACGCTCGGTGGAATCAGCAACGTGCCGTCGGCGCCTACCATTGAGTAGTTCAGGTTGTAGTCGAGTTCGTACTCCTGCACGACGCCTTGCGCATTCAGGCTCAAGGTCTTCATGCCATTCCCGCCAGTCAGCGTCAGGATAGCGTCGGGTTTTTCCGACACCTTGACGATCACCGTGTCGCTGCCGCCTTCCACTGCACGCTGGAGGCGCCCAAGCATTTCCGGCGTGCCGCCGCTAATGGCGAGCCGCTTGAACGCGTAGTCCTGTTCCCCGCGCAACTGGAAGCCGCATGCCGACAGCAGCAACGCGCTGCACGCCAGCGTCAGGATCGAGCGCCGGCTGAACGCCCGCATCGGCTTCATGTTGGTCGAACTCAAGCTGACAGCTTTCCTGCTCACAACGTCCTCCAGGATTTTCATGGCGCGCGATTTCCGGCTCATACGACCACGTTCACCAGCCGGCCCGGCACCACGACGACCTTCTTCGGCGCGCGCCCTTCCGAAAACTTCTCGAACATCTCGTGCGCAACCGCCGCCTTTTCGATGTCCTCGCGCGATGCGTCTTTCGGCATGGTGAGTGCTCCACGCACTTTGCCGTTGACCTGCAGCACGAGTTCAATTTCGGCCTGTTCGAGCGCGTTTTCGTCCACTTTCGGCCAGGACGCGTCAAGCAAACCGCCGTGCAGATCGGCGTAACCGAGTTCCTGCCACAACTGGAACGTGATGTGCGGCACCACCGGGTACAGAACCCGCAGCAACACGCCGAAGGTCTCATTGAGAACGGCGGGCGTTGCGTCCTTTGCCCCATCCACCGCATTGAGCATCTTCATGGCCGCCGATACCACCGTGTTGTACTGCAAGCGGCCGTAGTCGAAA
>DASYLW010000045.1:0-15439 GCA_036009385.1 Caballeronia sp. | reverse complement strand
CTTCATGCGCGAGACGCACTTCCTGTCGTACCGGACGAACGAACGCAACCTGGACAAGGTAAAGCTGTTCAGGCTCTGGCTCGCCGACATAGCGGGAATGACCGCGCAGTGGCAAGCCGACGCGGCGCTGTAAGCGGCTCTCGAAGGGAATCTCCCCATTCGGCCGGCTCGCCATGCGCCCTCGTGGCGGTATCGACCCAGCTTGCTGGAAGCAGGCGTTTGCCCTCCCATACGGCGTTTTGCGCATGCATCACGCCATGCTATGGGCAACAGCACCTTCAAGGAAACCCGTTTCGACCGACCACACGCAGTAAATCAGATCACCGCACGTTTGTTTTCGCTCGCGTCGGTGGATGGGCTTTGGGTTGTGCGGTGTTGGGATCAGCGCTCGAGCTCATGCCGGGGTATGGCCTAAGCCGACCCTGGTGTCCCATTAGCGACCGAGTTCGCGACGTGCGAAAACGCGCTTATCACCAACACGCCGCTAACGTCATCGCCTCGTCAGTTACCCCTTGCCTTTCGCCAGCGCACCAGCGCTGTCAGCGCCGCCGAACAGTTGCGTCAGGTACTGCGAATTCTTGTTCATCGTCGCCATGACCGTGTTAAGCGCGGTGAATTGCGCCTGATACTGGTGAGTCAGTTGAGCCGAGTAGCTCGCCAAGGTGTCTTGCTGCGTGCTGATGCCCTTGAGATCCGCGTTGAGCGGGTCCTGGTTATTCGCAATCAGGCCACCCTCGCGCAGGAACCCGTTCAGGCTCTTTGTCATCTTCGCGGCTACGCCGGTCGTCGAATTGAACAGGGCCGCGACGCCTTGCGGATTGCTCGTCAGCTCGTTGGCGATCTTCGTACTGTCGGCGGTAAGCGTGCCGTCCTTGTTCAGGACAACGCCGATAGCGCCGAGCGAAATATTGGAACTTCCATTCTTGACGCCGCCGCTGACAATACTCGCAAGCGTGCCCTTGACCGTGTTGAACATCGAGTTGCCGAGCAGCGGGCCGCCTTGCGCGCCCTTGGCTTTCGAACTGTCGAAACCGGCGACCTGACCGTAGGTAGTGACCAGGGTGTTATAGAGGTTAACGAAGTTGTTGATCGCGGTCGACGCCGACGTAGTGTCCTGTGCCACGGTCAGCGTCTGCGGCGTGCCGGCGGGCACGCCAATGGCTGCGGCAGTCAGGTTCAGCGTGACACCCTGGATCGCGGTGGTCACCGTGTTGCTTGAACTCGTGCCGGCCGTACCGTCGATGGTGAACATGGCGTCTTTAGCCGATTCGGTTTGCGTCCACGGGCTCGTGGCCGATGCCGATGCCGATGCCGATGCAATGGTCGACGGGTCTGCGGCGCTGGCGCCCGCCGTGGACGTTACGCCGAGACTGGACAGACCGGCATCGTCGGTCACCGTGCCCACTGAAACATCAATCGTGTTCGATGCACCCGTGGCCGACGAACGCAAGATCAAGTGCGCGCCGTCCGTGCCCGTCACAACGGTTGCCGTGACGCCCGGATTGCTCGAGGACGAGTTGATCGCGCTCGCAATGCCGCTCACGGTGTTGTTCGCTGACGTGATGTCGACGCTCATCGACTTGTCTCCGACCGAGACGTTCATCGTGCCGGTGCCCAGTGCGGTTGTCGCGCCGAACGCTGCCGACGAGAGCGTCTGCGCGCTGGCGATTTGCGTCACCGCGACGGAATAGCTGCCCGTCGCCGCGCCGCTGCTGCCGCTTGCCGTCAGCCCCGTGCCGTCCGTGGTAGCCGTGAACTGCCCGAGAGCAGTACCGTTCGACAGCGGCGCAATGCCCGCCTGCAACGCCGACAAACCGGCCTGCAAAGCGCCGATTGCCGAGAGCTTGGTGTTGTCGTTTCTCTGCTGTGCGATCAGCGAGCCGGTCTGGCCCGCCACCTTCGCGTTGACGAGGCTCGTGACCAGGGCCGACACATCCAGCGATGCATTGCCCGTCGAGCCGCTGATGACGGACTGCGCGGCGGATGCCCTGGCAGAGGCGGCGGCAGCCGTCGTATCGGCCGCGGTCGAGATGGCGTTGGCCGAGGTCGCGGGGGCCGGGGCAGGCACGCTTGAAGCGCTGGGCGCGCTGGAAATCGTCGACATTAAAATGCTCCATACATCGGGTTTGCTGTTGAGCCTGGATGAAAATCGCCCGCTGAAGGCAAGCCTCAGGAGAGCTTCACGTGATGCGCTTCGGTGCGATGCAATGCGGTAGCCGCGCGTTGCCCCGGCTAGGCATAGTCGGCTGGACATCGTCTATCGGCGCAGTCATGGTTGCGCACTTCCGCCATGGGTGAAACGGCGAGCAACACGCGGCTCCCGAAGGTTCTTTCCAAATCTTTAAAAAGATTTCCACGCGTGTGCCAGCCGATTTGAGGTCACCGATGCCTGGCGCGACTGGCGGGCCGCAGCAGCAACCAGGCCGTATGTACCGGTGACGTGAAAGAGCAGCGCAGAAATATGTCGTAAGCCTCGAGGAAGCCTTCTTCGCTCGCGGCTCACCGGCATTTTTTGATTTTTATTTCATTATTTTTCACGGATGCTTGAGCGCGATTTGTGATGCGCCCGGCTTTTGCGGCTGGGCATACCGGATGGAAGCTTAGCGGCGGCAACGTTCAGTTGCTTTTTATCGAGACATCGTTCCTGCGTCTTCTTGCGTCTTCTTGCGTCTTAACGACCGCCTCGCGATCCGCACGCGGTGCAGTCCGGAGGGTGGCCGCGGATGGATGAGCTAGCCGGCCGAAGGGGAATTGTGACGCGCATTAGTTCGCTTTTACAACTCGTCAGGAAACTGGAAATCAACATAAACTTGCGGCTTCAAAGGCGGCGTCCAGCAGCGAACGATCCGCTGAAAACTCAAACGCTTGTGCGTGAATTGAGGACGAATCGAGGACCGGTGAGCCGACCTTTCACCGTTTCGACTGTCGTGTCATGCAGTCGTGCGTCCGGCGAATTCGGACAAAACAGTCGGCCGCCATTTGTTTGTTTTCGAAGCTCATCCCCCAATCCAGTACACTTATTACATCGAAAGCAATGGTCCAGACCGGGGTAACCTGGTCCGGTGTTTGATAGTTAAGAGGGAGAAACGTACGTGGCTAATGACAAGATGCTGGCGCAAATGAGCAAAAAACCGGGGTTTATCGCGGCCCTCGACCAGAGTGGCGGATCCACCCCCGGCGCCCTGCGGGCGTATGGAATTCCGGAGAGCGACTACAACGGCGACGCCGAGATGTTCAAGCTGATGCACGAGATGCGGGTACGCATCATGACCGCACCCGCCTTCACCGGCGACAAGGTTATCGGCGCCATTCTCTTCGAAGCCACCATGGACGGACAGGCGCAAGGCAAGTCCGTCCCGGCCTTCCTGTGGGAAGACCGCGGCGTAGTTCCTTTCCTGAAAGTGGACAAGGGGCTCGAAGCGGAAGCGAACGGCGTGCGTTTGATGAAACCGATCCCCGGACTGGACACGCTGCTCGAGCGGGCGGTCAAGCTGGGCGTATTCGGCACGAAAATGCGCTCGGTTATCGACCATGCGTCCCAGGAAGGGATTGCAGCCATTGCCAAGCAACAGTTCGAAGTCGCAGCGCAAATCCAGGCGCACGGCCTTGTGCCAATCCTGGAACCCGAGGTATCGATCAACAGCCCGGACAAGGCGGCAGCGGAAACCATTCTGCGGGCCGAGCTGCTCAAGGGCCTTGAAGCGTTGCCGGAAGGCAGCAAGGTCATGATCAAGCTGACCATCCCGGACGTCGCGGATTTCTATCGTCCACTGATCGAACACCCGGCCGTCGTACGCGTGGTGGCGCTCTCAGGCGGCTATGCGCGGACCGACGCGTGCAATCGCCTCGCGAAGAATCACGGCATGATTGCCAGCTTCTCCCGTGCGTTGATCAACGAGCTCAAGAAGTCGATGAGCGACAGCGAGTTCGACGCAACGCTGGCAACGTCCATTGATGAGATCTACCAGGCCTCTGTCGAAAAGGTCTGATTAATAGGTGAGTAACAGGTAAAAAGAAAGGTTTGAAGCAGATTCGAAGCAGGTTTAAAGAAGGCTTTAAAGCACTGTTGAATACCGGCCGCACTTGAGGCATGAGTGCGGCCGGTTTGTCATGCAGCGCGAGCAACGCTCGCTTGCCGCAGTTCAAGACGGCGCGTCCACGCTGCAAGGTGGCGGAAAGCGACTGGTGGTTTGCATAGGATTGCACTGTCATACTGCTTGCCGGCGAACCTGACGAAGTCGGCAATCCGGAAGCCCTGGCCCAGGTAGAACTTAATCAGATGCGCAGCGGGTTGCGGTGTGTCCAGCGCAAGCTCAGCGTAGCCGCGAATGGCGGCCCAGCGATCCGCATAGGCCAATAATGACTTCCCGATCCCCCTGCTCTGATAGGCGGGATCAACGCCGAAATGGCGAGCGCTAGCAATATCGTCCCGCCGATAAAGCGCACATAGCGAATCGCCATCTTGTGCGTAAAGCGTCATGGTTCCAACCAGCCGTCCGTTGCATACCGCGACATAACAATCGCCGCGCGTGGCGCGCGCGCGGGTAACCAGCGCGGACGGGTCAACGCACGTGCAATTGAGCCCCATCCCGCCAAGCCGCGCAAACGACCGGTGCAACATCTGGGTCAACTCATCAAAGGAATCGCACGCCGGGTCAAAGCGCCTCAGTACTACGCTGCCGACGCCACGATGAACGTAGCTGATACGCGTGTGATTCTTCATTGCTGTACGTTGCTTCGACATGACACCCCCGGTCTCATCATTTGCCAGAAGTGCAGGATTCCTCGCCGGTTGATAACAAGAAAAAAACGCAGTAAATATTTCGAGTTTTACGGCATATATGCGGACCGCTCAGGGCTTTACAGAATTTTTATTCGCAACAATGCAGGTCTTCCCTTGAACGATGCCAGAAAGATGGCGCGTCCATCACGCTAAGGTGAACCGCGTGATCGTTCACCTGAGTCAGGACCTCGTTGAAGTGGCCTGCTTCAGGCTGCGCTGCCACTGAGCTCAGGTTGATCAATTTAGCGTCCAAGATCGTCCCTTCCGGATCCATTTCGGCCAAGCGTGTAAGCCACGGCTAACAATAGCGCGCACGTCAACCGCTATTCACAAGCCTAGCCAACCGGAACGAGCGTTCAAAGCGAGAAATTTTCACCGCGACGCGAGGTAAATTCACAAGGTCTCAACGCCTCAACTCAGATCCGGATCAAGCGACGAAGGGACGAAGATGTTTCCTTCCATGAGCCGACGCGCCGTCCGGCTCATGATCGCCTTGGTGACGACCCACGCCCCGTCTCGCTGCCCGGCTTCCGCACCGACCGCCAATACGCCCGACGGATGGCCGAAGCGGATCCGGTCGGCCGTCCTGTTCGTCAGAAGCCGATGCACAACCGTGCCGGGAATCACGCCTGCAACTGCGACCGCCACTGCGCCGGTACCGGTCATGGCATGGTGCAACTTGCCCATGGAGAAAATGCGTGCGTTGATATCGAGTGTCGCCGGGTCGACCGGCGTGCCGCTGGATGCCACATAGGCGGAAGGGGTCGCCACGAACGCCAGTTTCGGCGTGTGGGGCCGAAGTGTCGACGCCTCATCAGCAGTCCTCGACAGTCCCATTCGAACAGCGGCATGCGCGCGAATGGCCTCGGCCTTACTTAGCAAATCCGTGTTGCCGTTGATGTCTCGCTGCAGTTCGTTGCCCTTCAGCCCGAGTGTCGCGGCGTCAATGAAAATTGCCGGATTGCCCGCGTTGATCATCGTGAGTTCGATGACGCCGACACCGGGTACGTCGAGTGTGTCGATCGGGTTTCCCGTAGGGAACATGCCGCTGCCGGCGTCATCGTCGCCACCCTCGCCGCTCGGGTCCAGGAACTCGATCCTGATTTCGGCCGCGGGAAAGGTCACGCCATCGAGTTCGAAGTCGCCTTCTTCGAGCACTGCGCCATCTTGCATCGGCACATGCGCGATGATTTTTGCGTTGATGTTTGCCTGCCAGATACGCACGGCGGCTATGCCGTCACGCGGCGCATCGACCAAGCCCTGCGCGATCGCGAACGGACCCACCGCCGAGGTCAGGTTCCCACAGTTACCGGACCAGTCGACGACGGGCTTGTCGATCGCCACCTGCCCGAACCAATAGTCGACATCGCAATCTTCCTTCGAGGAGGGACCTACGAGTACGACCTTGCTGGTGCTCGACGTGGCCGCGCCCATGCCATCAATCTGCTGGCCATAGGGGTCGGGACTGCCGATCACGCGCAGCAGGATGCGGTCGCGGAGCGCCCGATCGGAAGGGAGTGAATCCGCACGGAAAAAAACACCTTTGCTCGTGCCTCCGCGCATATAAGTTGCCGGAATCTTTCTTTGCACCTTGGTCCCCTGAGATTGAGCTCGCCTGCTGACGGCGGCGCGCGCGGAGCGGGCGCTTCACGCTTGAGGTCGAAAAGATTATCACGTTCGCTTCACACGCGTGCCTTGCAGGCCACGACCCGAAACGTCGCGATGAATGACGAAAGCCGTTACGAAGGCAGGAGCAGCTATCAGCGTTTACAGCTGTTATCGGTGAGGTACGACGCGTATGACAAGATTCAGGCGTACGCTGTCAATACGCCCGCGAAATCGCCTGAACCTACTTCCAAAGGATCCCATCATGCGAATCGAAACATCATTCCTCTTCGACCTCGACGGAACGCTGGTCGACAGCGTGTACCAGCATGTTCTTGCATGGAAAGAAGCGCTGGACGCAGAAGGTATCGAGCTGTCGGTCTGGCGCATCCATCGCAAGATCGGCATGAGCGGTGGCCTCTTTACGAACCAGTTGCTGCGCGAAACGCACGGGGATATCAGTCCCGAACGCGTGGAACGTTTGCGCCGCACTCATGCGGACGCTTACCAGCGGCTGCGTGCGCAGGTTTGCCCGTTGCCCGGCGCACGTGAGTTGCTCGCCGCGCTCACCGACGCGGGCACGCGCTGGGCCATCGCGACCAGCGGCCGCATGGAGACGGCGGCCGTGAATCTTGAAGCGCTCGGAGTCGATCCGGCCAAGTCGGTGGTCGTCACACGCGACGACGTGAAGTACGCCAAACCGGACCCCGACCTCTTCATTGCAGCGGCGGGGCGTCTGGGCGTGTCAATCGAACATACCGTCGTGGTGGGCGACAGCATCTGGGACATGCTCGCCGCGAGGCGCTGCCGTGCGCTAGGCGTAGGGCTGTTGTCGGGCGGATACGGGATGGATGAACTGGAACGGGCAGGCGCGTTGCGCGTGTATGAAGACCCGGCTGACTTGCTGTTGCATCTGGATGAAGTGGCTGCAAGGCCTTAGGCCTAAATAAAACTTCATGAATGCGCCGCTTTCGGGATAGGGCTGAGTCCTTAATCTGCATGAACCGGACAACAACGACGGTTCATCGCAGATCCGGTAACTCGCTAACCCTCGTTCCAGGAGCACACCATGAAGACCCCGATGATCGCCCTCGCCTTCGCAGGATTGCTGGCCACCGGTTCCGCATTCGCAGCGCAGACTGCCCCTTCGGCGCAGACGGGCCAGACGTCAATCCAGGCGGCCGGCCAATGGGTTCCGCCGTATGGACAGGCCGTCGCACCGAAGACACGTGCACAGGTCTATCAAGAGCTCGTCCACGCGGAGCAGGACGGCCAGCTAGCGTATCTGGATTCCACGCTTTATTCGCATGGCTAAGCATAAAAATGCGGCTTTCGCATTGGCAGTGAGAGGCCACGCAGTAAAGCGCTATCGCGATCAGACGCTATAGGCGAGTCGTAATCCGCCCCAATGACGGCCTGCAACCATGATCGGTGCAGATACGTCTTTCATCAGCGCATATTCCCCGGCGCCCATATCGCGCCGGTATGTCTGCAACAGGAACGGCTTGGTGTGGGACCCTGAAGCCAGGCCCGTGCGGTCGTTGAAGATGCGCCGGTTACGCGAATGGGCGGCGTTCCAGGCAGGATCGGGGCCTTGAGGTTGTGAGAACTTCCTGTTGTGCGTGGGCAAGTAGCCCCTGGTATCGACGGCGGCACAGAACACCACGCGTTCATCCAGTGCCAGCAAGGGTTCCTGTATTTCCGGCAGGATGCGATCGGCAAGCTGAATATAGCGGGTCGTGAATTGCTCGGGATTGGTACCGGCGATCGGGTTATAGGCATGATCGAACAGGTCCGCAGCCGAGATCTCGCCGCGCGAAATGGCATGCTCGAATGCCCGGCCGATCTTCTGTGCGGCCGTCGTGACCGCGTCTATAAACCGCGTATCGGGCGTCGCTATGCCCGCTTCCGCCGTCAGCTCGATCAAGGTTTCGGACACGCTCAACAACTTGCTCAACTGATCGCGCGCCTTCGTGAAGCTGCCGCCTGACTGCTCGACACCTCCGACCATCTCGGAGACCTGGGACGCAAGCCCGCTGCATTGCTGATCGATCGCTTCGGTCTGCAAAGCGATTTGCTCCGCTTCAACACTCAACTCGGTAATCGCTTTCCCCGTCGCCGACACCACTTCGCCAATGGCATGCGTGCCCTCCTTGACCCGCTGTGCACGTGCCGCGCTGGCGGAACCTTCGGCCATCAACAGGTCGGCCTGACCCGACAGCCGGGTGAGTGTTCTCCCGATCTCCGACGTAGCCTGCGCGGTCTTGGCCGACAACGCCTTCACCTCAGAGGCGACCACGGCGAAGCTTTTGCCGGACTCGCCCGCGCGGGCCGCTTCTATCGCGGCATTCAGGGCCAGTAGATTGGTCTGGCGCGCGATGACCGAAATTTCTTCCGATATCTTGCTGACGTCGCTTAATGATTCCCGCAAGGTCGCGATCTCCGCCGCCATCACCGACACGCTGTCCACCAGATTATGGATGTCTGCCAGCGACACGCTGACCGTCTCCTGCGACTGACTGACGTCGGACGCGGCCTGATCTGCCACGATACGCATCTGACGCGCCGCCGCGGCAATCCGCTGGTTGCCCTCCATGGTCGACATGGCGGAACGCTGCAAACCGTGGCACAAATCCGTCTGACGCATAGCGCGGGCCGCCACTTCCTCGACGTGCCCCGATACATCGCAAATCTCGATACCCAGCTTGCCCGCATGGTCGGCGATCTTGCCGACCGCCGCCAACGTGCGCCCACGTTGCCCGAATCCGAAACCCGTCATCCCTTGCCCCCAGTGTTTTAATGTGCGTGGAATTCCCCGGTTG
This sequence comes from Caballeronia sp., assembly GCA_036009385.1. Lineage (GTDB taxonomy): Bacteria > Pseudomonadota > Gammaproteobacteria > Burkholderiales > Burkholderiaceae > Caballeronia. The sequence goes on along the minus strand of DASYLW010000045.1, from coordinate 6,229 downwards.
CGTCTCTGCAGGCCGGGCTCATCGGATTCCGCGTGACGTCCCTCGGTATATCGTCCGATTGAAGGGAAAACTAAAGGGGGTGAAGCAGATGGATGCCATACATCGGGTTTGCCCTGCGTCAAGGCCGGTACGCCGGCATACCGGTTCGCCCCGGAAAATAGTGCCGACTCCGGCCCGCCCGATTCAATCGCGGTCGACAGGTGCTCCCAACGGAAAAAACGGCCGATACGGACGCGCCTCGTCAACCGCCCGCGCGAATGACGGACGTGCCAGCAGTCGTTGCCGGTACGCAATCACGTGCGGGAACGACGCGTCAATTCGATGCGTCCAGTCCGCATAAAACAGGAACGGCGCCGCGCCGCAATCGGCCAGGCTGAAGCGATCTCCTGCGGCCCATTCGCGCCCGGCCATGACGCCATCGAGCCAGCCGTAAGCGGTGTCGAGCATCGCGCGGGCATCGGCAACACCTCGCGGGTCTCGTTCGGTTTGCGGCCGCAAGCTGTCGCCCACGATCTTCTGCTGCGGAGTCGAGATGTAGTTGTCGAAGAAACGATCCATGCCGCGGACTTCCAAAGCGCCGCGTGCATCTTCAGGCAGCAGCGGCACCGGGCCCGGATGGTACAGCCCAAGGTGCTCGATAATGATGCTCGCCTCGACCACGGTCCGGCCGGCATCCACGAGCACAGGAAAGCGTTTCATTGGCCAAAGCGCCGTCAGTTCCTCCATCGCCTGTGGATTCTCATGCGACAACGCGCGCCATTCGAACGGCGTGCCATTCTCGTACAGCGCGACCAGGACCTTCTGGCAGTAAGAAGAAAAAGGATGAGCGTAGAGTTTCAATGTCATTGGATCACCTCGGGTTGAGAAAGACTGCTTTCCCTGACGACGGGCGAGGCTGCCGAAAATCGACATCCACTCTGAAGAACTTTAAAACCTCTTCTGCCGCAAGCGGTTCGCTTTACAAAACGGTTTCGGGCGCTGGGCAAATAGAGTGAAGCGAAATGAACTTACGGGTTCATTCGCTTTATCTTCCCCCGCGAATGATCCCGGCTCGAAAATTCGGCGATGCACGCCAGCCGCACCCGCTCGACAGCCGCCGGCCAACTCTCATCGGCCGCTTGCCGGAACAGGCGCAGCGTCTGCGGATACCACGGAGAATCGTCACGCTCGCGCATCCAGCGCCAATCGATGTCTTCTCGCGGCAGCAACACCCAGCACGGCTTGCCGAGCGACGCAGCAATGTGTGCCGCCGAGGTGTCCACGCAGATCACCAGATCGAGCTCGCCGATGATGGCAGCGGTATCGGCGAAATCGCTCAGCGCTGTCCCGAGGTGCAGCAGCGGAAGACCCGCGGGTGGCGACTGCCCCTCTTCTTCCCCCTGCCCTTTTTGCAGGCTCACGAAGCTGACCCCGGGCACGCTCCAGAGAGGAGCGAGGGTTGCAAGCGATGGCAGCGAACGGTTGGCATCGTTGTGATGTTTGGGATTGCCTTTCCAGACCAAGCCGATTTTGCGACCGGGTGAAAGCGTCGCCAGCCGCGCGCGCCATTGTTCGGCCAGCAATGGGTCGGGCGCAAGGCGGACAGGATCGGGAATGGTGTCCGTCGTCGTGCGCAGATGCAGCGGCACGCTCATCGGGCTCGTCCAATAGTCGTACCCGGGCGCCCGGCGTAGCGCGGCCTCGTGGTCGAGGACCGCATCGACGCCCTCCGCAGACGCGAATAGCCGATGCAGCGCAGGCGCGCAGGCAAATCCGATATGGCCTGCGCCTTGCGCCTTGAGCAAGGGCATATAACGGCCGAACTGAACCATGTCGCCAAGACCATCTTCCTGCCAGACCAGCAACGACTTGCCCGCAAGCGCTTCACCTCGCCACCGCGGACACGCGAGCAAGGACTGCGTCTGGTGATGAATGAATCCCGGCTGATCATAACGGGAGTCGTAAAGCCGCCATCCCTCTTCGAATTCGCCCATGCTGAGCAGCAGCGTTGCCAGACTGACTTTCGCGTCGTGATAGTCAGCGCGGATCGCAAGTGCTCGCCGGAAAGAGGCCTCGGCATCGGTCAGGTGGCAGAGCTCCTTCAGCACGTTGCCGAGATTATGGTGCGCCTCGGCGAGATCGGGTCGAAGAGCAAGCGCCCGCCGGTAAGCTGCAACGGCGTCAGGCAAGCGCCGCAATGCCCACAACACATTGCCCAGGTTGTTATGGGCTTCAACACTATCCGGACGGATCAGCAACGCCTGCCTGTAAGCCGCTTCGGCCTCGGGCAGCCGCTCGAGCGCCTGCAGCACAATGCCCAGGTTGTAGTGGGCTTCCACATAGCCCGGCCGGACTTCGAGCGCCTGCCGGTAAGACGCTTCCGCTTCGGGAAATCGTTTGAGGGCACCCATCAAGACGCCCAGGTTAAGGTGAGCTTCAGCGTAGTCGGGGCGGATAGTCAGTGCCATCCGGCAGGCCAGCTCAGCCTCGGGGAGGCGGCCGAGTTCCTTGAGCAAGTTCGCCAGGTTGTTGAGCGCCTCGGCGTATTGAGGCCGGAGAACCAGTGCCTGCCGGTACGCCGCCTCGGCTTCAGGCAAGCGGGCCAATTCCTTGAGCACGTTGCCCAGGTTGTTGTAAGCCCCGGCATCCGGAGATAGGACCAATGCCTGTCTGTAGGCACTTTCCGCTTCGATCCAGCGGCGCAGGTCATAAAGCACGATGCCAAGGTTGTAGTGGGCCTGCGCGTAATCCGTACGGATCGCAAGTGCATGCCGGAACGCCGCCTCGGCGTCATGCAAGCGGCCGAGGTCGTAGAGCACCGCACCCAGGTTGTTACTGGCTTCGGCTAAATCCGGGCGAATGCCGAGCAGTTGCCGGTAGACGGCCTCCGCCGCCGCTAAAGAGCCAACTCCCTTAAGCAACATGCCGAGATTGTTGTAGGCATCGACGAAATCGGGCTTGGCCTCAATAGCCTGTCGCCAATATGCTTGCGCGTCCGCCAGTTGGCTCAGGCCTAGCGAACAGACCGCCGCTATGTTCAAGGCCTCCGCCAACGCGCTTCCCGTCAATGCTGGTCGCGGTTCGAGCATTGGCTTAACTATCGACAACGCTTGCGCGTATTGTCCGGCCAGGCATAGGGAAGCAGCCGACTGATGCCAGTCCGCAATGGGAGGCGCGCTTGTCGGGACAGGAGCAGTTGTCATGAGTAGGTCTTCGAAGCTTGGACCAGCGGATTCTGTCAGGATGCGATCACCTCGCTCCACATGGCATGAAATCGATAAGCCGTGATTCGAACGTCTGCGGGAAAGCAAAAGGGAAAGCGCCCATCACATCGCTAAGGTTACGATAGTTGCTATCGGCGCGACGGCGGGAAATGAGCGCATTGCTGCACGCTATTCGGAGGATGGGGGCGCTAAAGAGCGTTTAGACAGCCTTGGCGGGCTAGCGTCATTGCATCTGATCCACGGCTAAGCTCTTGGTGAATCGCAATTGCTCCATTCAGCTTAGCCGGGTCGAAGCTTACAAACATGCTTAAGAATTCTTTAACGCAGCCCAATGCCCAGACGCGCCATTTCATTCTCCCTTCAAGAGCGTTGATCTGCCCTTAAAGGGAACGCGCCGGCATTGGGCCACTCACTACGCAATCGCTTGCTGCTGCGTGCCGCTCGTCACACCATAGCGTGCTGCCGGCGCCCGATGCGAAAGGTTAGGCATCAACGCCTGCCGAGCCGCCTCGAACGCATTCCAGTCAGCCGCTTCCGGCAAGGAAGGAATCGTAACCAGCTCGCCCTGGTCGAGACCTGCAAGCGCCGCGTCCACCATGTCCTGCGACGTCATCACGATGCTTTCCGGCAGATAGCTCACCGGCGTGCCCGCGATGTCCCAGAACTCCGTGCTGGTTGCGCCCGGCAATACGGCCTGGACCCGCACGCCCTTCGCGCCAAGCTCGTGATGCAGCGACTGGGTCAACGCGAGCACGTACGCCTTGCTGCCGCCGTACACACCGTTCAGCAACTCCGGCGACACGGCGACAATCGACGAAATGTTCACGATCGTTCCACCGCCACGCGCGACAAAACCCGGCACGACCGCTTTCGTCAAATGCGTGAGCGCGACCACGTTGAGCGTAATCATCGCGTCCATTTTGTCGATGTCGGAGTCCACGAGCGGCGCGGTTGCGCCCACGCCGGCGTTGTTCACGAGCATCGTGATGCTGGAGTCGTTGCGCAGTACGTCTTCAACTTTGCGCACGCCTTCCGGCGTTCCCAAATCCGCGACGACAACCTCGAAATTACGTCCCGTGGACGTTGTCAGCGTCGATGCCAATTCGTTCAGGCGGTCGCGATTGCGTGCCACCAGGATGACGTCGTAGCCCCGTTCGGCGAGCCGCTTCGCGTAGATCGCGCCAATGCCGCTCGAAGCGCCCGTCACCAAAGCCGTGCCTTTGTTCGCTACATTGCTCATTTCCGTTCTCCAGTTTTTCAGGTGTTCCGGCAGAAGCGCCGGTGTGTGAACGGAATAGTAGGAGTGTGCGATCATGTCATCAATGACGTAGATGCAACTTTTTAGGACATCGCCGGGAATCCGTTTCGCGGTGCGCAGGAGGCCATGTGAAAACGATCGGAATCATTGTTTATCCTGACTTTCAGGTGCTGGGGCTGGCGGTCTCTACCGTGTTCGAATTTGCCAATGCAACCGTCGAACAAACCGCGTACGAGGTGACGTTGCTGTCGGAGCACGGCGGCTCCGTACGCTCTTCGTTGGGCTTCGGCATCGAGACCGCGAGTTTCCAGGGCAGCGCGTTCCACACCCTGATCGTTACCGGCGACACCTTGGGCACGCCGCGTTCGGCCGGAGTGTCGGCATTTCTTCGCGACGCGCTGAAGACATCCCAACGCATCGCGGCGACCTGTACTGGCGCGTTTGTGCTGGCCGAGGCGGGCTTGCTGGACGGTCGCCGCGCTACCACGCACTGGTACTACGCGCGGGCGCTCCAGCGGGCGTATCCGCAGGTCAAGATGGAGGAGGACCGGATTTTTATTGTCGACGGCCCGATCTGGACGTCCGCCGGGGCGAGTGCCGGGATCGACCTTGCGCTGGCGCTCGTCGAGAAAGACCTGGGTACCGACACAGCGCGGCTCGTGGCGAAAAAAATGGTGGTCTATCATCGTCGCGCCGGTGGCCAGTCGCAGTACTCGGCGCTGCTCGAACTCGACGCGAAATCGGATCGCGTTCAGACCGCGCTGGCCTACGCAAAGTCCAACCTGACCGCGAAGCTGTCGGTTGAAGAACTGGCGGAAGTTGCCCACCTCAGCCCGCGCCAATTCAGCCGGATCTTCACGGACGAAACCGGACAATCGCCTGCCAGGGCCATAGAAAACCTGCGCGTCGAGGCCGCCCGCCTGATGATGGAAGCGGGACGGCATTCAGTCGATGTCGTCGCGCGCGAGAGTGGCTTCGGCGACCGTGAACGGATGCGGCGTGCGTTCCTGCGTGCGTTCGGACAGTCACCGCAAGCAATGCGGCGGATGACGGAATCGCAACTGGTTTGATGAAGGGCCGGTTTTGTTTTGCGCGGCGAATGGATCAAGCTCGCGTTAAGGCGCCATGCAAATACGCTTGCTGAATCAACAAGCGCTGATGCCACCGTCGCAGCCTGGGCCGACGTTATACAGTCGGCGCCAACTGCGCGAGCACAGTCGTCATGCTCATGGCCTGCTGGTCGTCCTCTGAAATTCCCGCGTCCTCGGCAGCCTTCGCCAATTGCGCATTGGTGAGTCTGGCAAGGCCGTCAAAACTATCGCGGACAATGGATGCAGTCGTGGCGGAACTGGTCCGGAGTTCCCAAGCCTTGTCTTCGACAAGCCGTCGAAGTACATACTCACGTGCAGCCGTTTTGGCGGCAAGAATGCCGCGCGCCTGTTCTTCTGTCATGGTGTTCTCCCCGAGTTCGCCCTCGTTTTATAGCAACGCGGCGCGCCCTTGGCGGTTCGGAAGAACACACTTGGCCCAATTCTTTTTCGGGTGCGCTCGTGAACGAAGAAGTCCTGACCGATGCCTGCCCGGGTCCTCAGACCGAATTCAGGTCAGCGCCAGACGTGCGATCGCGCGCTCCACGCCGCCGCGACCGAACGGAACACCCTGCACGGTCATCGCGGCTTCGACGCCGCCGAGACATCCAAGGATCATCGCGGCGTTAATGTCGCCGAGATGGCCGATACGAAATGCGCGTCCCGCAAGCGGCCCCAGA
>DASYLW010000044.1:0-16577 GCA_036009385.1 Caballeronia sp. | reverse complement strand
AAGCCATTCGGCGCTTGCCGACGACCGGCGCGCTAACCGCGGAAACGATCCATTTCTGCAGATATCCAAAGCAATCCCGGCATGCCCAATTCCCCTCGGGCCGATGGAGACGGAGCAGGAATGGATAAACGAAGCGCATTACCGGATCGAGCGTGGTAATAGCTGCTGGGTGGAAGGACGGTGTCGTCTGTCCAATTCGTATCGCTACGATGCCGAGATAGCCGAAGCGGTTCGACGTCGGCTTAGTACGATCAGTCTCGCCACGCATTGGCGCGAGCAATCATCGTTATGGTTGTTGCTTCAGCGCAGGTTTATCTACGTGCAAGGGTGTGTATCGCCCGCTTTCGATAAAGAGAAATTCCTCGCCGAACTGGCGAAAACGGCGGATGTCGACAAGGTCATCGACAACACGACCACCGATCCCAAGGCCAGGCCCTTACCGTATCCGCCCGCGGCACCGTAAAGTCGAAGACCAGGAAAGGAGGTGAAGATGAAGGTCAAGCGCATAGTCGCCAACATTGGCACGCAAGACGTGGCGGGTGCCCGGTTGTTCTATCAGGACGTACTAGGTCTGGACCTGCTGATGGACCAAGGCTGGATCCAGACCTTCGGTTCCGGGACGGCCATGAGCGTCCAGGTCAGCGTAGCCTCGGAGGGCGGGTCCGGCACGCCGGTGCCGGACCTGTCGATCGAGGTGGATGACGTGGACGCCGCTTTCGAACGCATGAAAGCGGCGGGTTTCCCGATTGAATACGGACCTGCCAACGAACCCTGGGGCGTAAGACGTTTCTACGTGCGCGATCCGTTCGGCAAGCTCGTCAATGTCCTTGCCCATACCTGAGCCGGCCACCTTGGCGAAAGGCCGTGCCTTCAACATTGAACGGCAAAACCTTAAAAAACCTAATTCGCCTGCGGCACATTCGACTTGTTCCCTGCCAGCGGTGAGCCATAACCACCGCTTTGCGTGTTGTTGGGCTGACCGTTGATCAACTGCGCACGCGGATCGGTCGGATTCAGGTTCATCTCCCCGGCTTGCTGATTGCCGTGCGTCGGGTACTCGCTGCCCAGCGGCGCGTTCGGCATCAGCCTCGTGCTGTTGGCCGGAGCGCGCATGTCGTCATTGGGACTTAAACCCGTACTCATGCTTTGCGCATGGACCGCCTGAGTAGCAAACGACGTAACGAGCACGGCGGCGCAAACCGATAAAACGCGTTTCAACGTAACGATGATGGTCATGACTGAACTCCGTAAGTAAGTGGGTTTTTTCGTGTCCTTGCCGTCTTGTCGCGTCGCTCAAGCACGTCACTCAGGCACGTCACTCAGGCACGCGTTTTTGTCGTGTCAAAAGGATGTCGAACGACTGCGATTGCGTGGGGCATGCACGCATCGCGTCACTTGCTCGCTTTCTTAAGCTTAGCCTCGCGTTTGGGCCGCTGATCGATAATTTTTGTCCGGGTTTTGTTCTTCAGTTTTTTCCATTGCTTGCACTCGTCCCTGGTTCTCAAGCAACCTGTGCAAAGGCCGGTCTTACCGTCGAATTTGCAGATGTTGATACACGGAGACTCCACGGCCATTAGAAATCCATTGCGCGTACGCTTTATTTAGAGCCTCTGAATCTCGCACGATGTATGCCCGCGGACCTAAAACATAATCCGGATGGGGACAATAGGCGCGCCGCATGCCGTGCATAACGTGCAACCGGGGACCCCCCGATACCCGGTGCTAATATTTGGAACATTCATTTCGCTCGTTGCACTTTGGCGACATACAGGCTTTTGCTGGACGACCATGCAGAAACCCCTTTTGTTTTCCACGCTAAGCCAGCTCGAATTCGAGCGGGCCGTGCTCGGGCGTGTTGTGGCGGGCATGCCGTTGCGCGAGGTGCTCGAGCACGTGGTTCATCGCGTGGAAAATCGCTCCGAACAGCCGTTGCGCGCCTCCATACTGCTCGTTGATGTCACCGGGAAGCGCCTGGTCCACGGCGCCGCGCCGAGTTTGCCTGATGATTACAACCGCATTGTGGACGGCCTCGAATTCGGGCCGCTCATGGGGTCGTGCGGAGCGGCGGCGTTCCGTGGCGAGCCGGTGATTGTGGAAGATATCCAGACCGATCCGGTTTGGGCCGCGTTCCGCGATATTGCCCGCCAGTACGATCTGCGCGCCTGCTGGTCCATGCCCATCCAGGCGGCCGACGGCCGGCTGCTCGGCACCTTCGCCAACTATTACTCGATCCCTAAAACGCCAACGCGCGAGGAATTGGACGACTTTGCGCAAGTGGTGAGCATTACGGCGCTCGCCATCGAGCGCCATGCAGGCGACCGCGCATTGCGCGAAAGCGAAGAGCGTCTGCGCATCGCGCAACAGGCGGGTGGAATCGGCACCTTCGAGATATTTCCGCATAACGGGCGGTTGGCGGTTTCCGAAGAATTGTGCTGGCAATGGGGTTTGACGCCCCGTCATGAATACCATCTCGATGACCTGCTGGAACTCGTGCACCCTGACGACCGCGAGCGCGTACGCGCCGGCCATCGCGACATGCCTGCCGGCGCGCTCGATTATCTGGAGTACCGCATCCGCCGCCCGGACAACGGCGAGGAGCGCTGGATGGCGCGCCGTGGCGAAGCGATTGAAGATAGTGCGGGCGGCTTGCGTTATCTCGGCGTGACTTACGATATCACCGGGCATAAGCGCTTTGAAGAACGCCTGCGTGTCAGCGAGACGCAATTGCGGCGCTTGAACGATTCGCTGGCCGCCGAGGTCGACGCCCGCACCCGCGAGCGCAACAGCATCTGGCGCAACTCGCGCGACCTGTTTATTGTCGCGAGCAGCGCGGGCGTGCTGCGCGCCGTCAATCCGGCCTGGACCGATGTTCTCGGCTTCCGCGAGGACGAACTGATCGGCAAGTCGTTCGCGGAAATCGTCCACCCTGACGACGTGGAAGCCACCGAAGCCGCGCTGCTTTCGGCGGCCCGGTCGGGGCTGCTGCGGTTTGAGAATCGCAACCGCCACAAGGACGGCTCGTATCGATGGGTGTCGTGGGTCGCCGCCCCGGAAGGCGACACGCTTTACGGTAACGGACGCGACGTCACCAGCGAAAAGGAAACTCAGCGAGCGCTTCAACAAACCGAGGAAGCGCTGCGCCAGGCGCAGAAAATGGAGGCGCTCGGGCAACTCACGGGCGGGATTGCGCACGATTTCAACAATCTCCTGCAAGGCATTACGGGGCCGCTCGAACTGATCCGCCGATACACCCAGCTCGGCCGGACCGACGACATCGACCGGTTCATTTCGATGGCGACCGGTGCGGCCAACCGGGCGGCATCGCTCACCCATCGGCTGCTGGCGTTTTCGCGGCGTCAGCCGCTCGACCCGAAGCCGGTGAACGCAGATGAGCTGCTGCATTCCATCGACGATCTGCTCAAGCGGACGATGGGCGAGGCGATCGATACGCGCGTGGTGCCGAACCCGCATCTCTGGCTCACGCGCTGCGACGCGAACCAGCTTGAAAACGCGCTGCTGAATTTCGCGATCAACGCGCGCGACGCCATGCCGGAAGGCGGCCGCCTGACGCTTGAAACCGGCAACGTTGAACTCGGCCACGACTTCGCCGCGCGCCATCCCGACGTGACGCCTGGGCCTTATGTGGTGGTGTCGGTGTCGGATACGGGCGCGGGCATGCCGGCCGACGTCAAGGCGCGCGCCTTCGATCCGTTTTATACGACCAAACCGCTGGGCCAGGGCACGGGGCTCGGTTTATCGATGGCTTACGGGTTTGCGAAGCAATCGGGCGGGATTGCGACAATCGACAGCGCGCCCGACGCCGGCACCACGATCCGGCTGTACTTGCCGCGGTTTTCTGGCGATGCGGGCATGCAGGAAATCGCGTGCGAACTTAACGATGCGCATCGTGCGGCCGGGCGACACGCGATCCTGGTGGTGGAGGACGACGCGTCCGTGCGTGAACTCGTGTGCGAGATCTTGCGCGATCTGGATTATCAGGTGCTCGAAGCTTTCGATGGCCCGTCCGGATTGACCATCCTCAATTCGCGTGCGCGTATTGACTTGCTGGTGACTGACGTCGGGCTTCCCGGTCTGAACGGCCGGCAACTGGCGGATGCCGCGCGGGCGACGCGGCCCAGACTGAGAGTGCTTTTTATGACCGGTTATGCTGAAGCGGCGACCCGCACGAATGGTTTCCTCGATACCGGCATGGAAATGATTACCAAGCCATTCACGCTGGAATCCATGGCGAGCCGGATTCGCCGGATGGTCACGCTGGGCCTGACGGACGACCAGGGACGACCAGGAATGACCAACCCGGACGACTAGCCGGCAAAGCGTGGCCCATGTTCCCGTAAAGGCTCACTTTCCGATTCCCGCAAAGACTCACCTTTTGGCGTAAATGGCATGTCGCTTGCTCAAGACATCCAGACGTTCCTTCGACGCCCGAGCCGCCGGACACCGGCTCGTGGCATTCAAGACTCGGAAAACGTGCGCCCGCACTGCGATCGTGCCTGGGCTAGCGCGTGCCTTCGTCTGTGATGCCGCACTGTCCTTCATGTCCTTACACCGTCATTAAGAGAACGCAGTCATGAATCCAGATCCCGTGCCCCGTCGGCCGTCAACTGCGGTTTTGCCGCCCGAAGGACCGGGTTTGCGGGCGCTGACGTCGTTAATTACCGGTGTGGTCGTGATTTGCGTGTTGTATTTCGGCCGCGCGGTGCTGATTCCGATCATCCTCGCTGTTCTGTTGAGCTTCCTGGTCGCGCCGTTTGTGGACTTGTTGCGGCGGCTGAAATTCGGACAGGTGCCGTCGGTGATCGTGGCGGTACTGGTCGCGTTGTCCGTGCTGACCGCTGTTGGCGCGCTGATCGGCGCTCAAGTGGCGCAACTGGCCGGCGACCTGCCGCAGTATCAAGTCGCGGTGGAACGCAAGATTGACTCTGTGCAGCAGAAGACCATCGGCCGGGCCGACGCGTTTTTAGGCAAAGCGGCGTCGGCGCTCAAGCGTCTTTCCCCTAACCGCCAGGACGAAATTCGCAAGAGCGAAGAGAATCCCGCGGCTTCGCCTATCGATTCCCCGATGCCGGTCGAAGTCCACGAACCGGCGCCGTCGCCCGTGGAGCTGGCGCAGCGGTTTTTATCGCCGATACTCAGTCCGCTGGAAACCACTGGCATCGTGCTCGTGGTCGCCATCTTCATCTTGTTGCAGCGGGAAGACTTGCGCGACCGGCTGATCCGGCTGTTCGGGTCGCGTGACCTGCATCGCGCGACCACGGCCATGGACGAAGCCGCTCGCCGGCTGTCCCGCTACTTCCTCGCGCAACTGGGCATCAACATGGGCGTGGGTGTTGTCATCGCGATCGGGCTGGCGATCATCGGCGTACCCGGCGCGCTGCTGTTCGGCGTGCTCACCGGCTTGCTGCGTTTCGTACCGTACGTGGGCACCTGGATCGCGGCGTTGCTGGCCGTGGTATTCGCGGCGGCAGTGGGTCCCGGCTGGTCGATGATGATCTGGACCATCGTCCTGTTCGGCGTGACCGACGTGGTGGCGGGGCAGGTGGTCGAACCGCTGCTGTATGGCCACAGCACGGGCCTGTCGCCGTTCGCGGTGATAGTGGCGGCGATTTTCTGGAGCTGGATCTGGGGACCGATTGGACTGGTTTTATCGACGCCGCTGACCTTGTGCCTGGTGATTCTGGGGCGGCACGTGGACCGGCTTGAATTCCTCGATGTGCTGTTCGGCGACCGTCCAGCGCTGACGCCAGCGGAGAATTTCTATCAGCGGCTGCTGGCGAACGATCCCGATGAAGCGCTCGTGCAAGCCGAGTCGCTGCTCAAGGAGCGTTCGCTCAGCGCGTATTACGACGAAGTGGCGCTGGAGGGATTGCGGATCGCGCACAACGACGTGTTGCGCGGGGTCGTGACATCGGACCAGTTGAGGCGCATCAACGAATCGGCGATGGATATTGTCGAAGGGCTCGAGGAGGTGGAAGACGTGGTGATGGCGGTCAGGCGGGAGGAGGATCCGCCCGCCAGTCTCGAGATGTCCGATCGCGAAGCCGGCATCGTGCACGAAACGCCGCCGTCTCGGTTCGACGCCGCGCGCGAAGGCCATACGGCGTCCGTGCTGTGCATCGCCGGGCGGGGTGTGCTCGACGATCTGGCGGCGGCTATCGCGGTGCAACTGTTCCGCAAGCATGGCCTGGGCGCGGATCTGGCGCCCTACGAGCGCTTTTCGCGCACGCGCTTCGACGAGGTCGATTTGACCGGCGTGTCGCTGATCTGCGTGATTTCGTTCGATGCCGCGGAATCGCCGCCGTATTTGCGCAATTTGCTGCGGCGTTTGCACCAGCGTGCGGCCACGGCCGATCTGATCGTGGGATTGGTACTGCCAAACAGTGCGCTGGAAGGCGAGGCGGTGATTCGCAAGACCTCCGCGGCTACGTCGTTCAAGGAATTGGTTGGGGCGTGTGTGGCGGCGGCCCGGCAGCAGTCCACCGACGGCATTTCGTGGGAGGGGCTGAATCCGCCGGACGCGGTTGCGTCGGCAGAGGTTGAGAGCGCCAGGGAGAAACCGCCCGTGGTGCCGGTGTTGCGAGGGGCTTGAGGAGTTTCAAAGTTCCGTTCGCGCCGTGAGTGGCGGCTGCCCGGCCTGCCATTCAGGACGCGAACGAATCAAACCCTGAATCGATCCGTTTAGCGGTTTCCGTCGAACAGGTCGTTCAACATGGTGTCGAACGCGGCTTGCGCTTCTTCCAGCTCCTGAAGCGCGGCGTCGAAGGTTTGCAATGCCATCTGCGACGGCCGGCCATCACCTCCCGGCGGAAAGTGCCCCTGCAACGCCGTGAACGCGGTCTGTACCTGCCGCGTGGCATTGACGATGCGCTCCATCGCCCGCGCTTCTTCTGTTCGATTGTGTTCGGCCGTCATCGGAGTCTCCGTTCTACGAACCCCGATAGTACCAACGGTTGCCACGGCAGGCACGCGCTCCGCTCATCGCACGATTCACTGCGACGTCCACCCGCCATCAATTTGCAGCGCTGCGCCGCGCATTTCATCGGCGCCTTCCGAGCACAGGAATACGGCCAGCTTGCCGATCTGTTCCGGCGTAACAAACTGTTCGGACGGCTGTTTCTCTCCCAGCAACTTCGAGCGCGCGGCGTCCGGCGAAATGTTGTCGCGGGTCGCGATATCGTCGATCTGCTTTTGCACCAGCGGCGTCAGCACGAATCCCGGGCAGATCGCATTCACCGTCACGCCCGTCCGTGCGTTTTCAAGCGCAGCCACTTTCGTCAGGCCGACAATGCCGTGCTTGGCCGCCACATAAGCCGATTTCCCCGCCGATCCCACCAGCCCATGGGCCGACGCGATATTGATCACGCGGCCCCAGCCGCTCTCGCGCATCCTGGGCAACGCCACGCGCATGGTATGAAACGCAGAAGTCAGGTTGATCGCGATGATCGCGTCCCACTTGTCGACGGGGAAGGTATCGATGGTCGCAACGTGCTGGATACCCGCGTTGTTCACGAGCACATCGACGGCGCCGAATTGCTCGACAGCGAAGGCGATCATCGCTTCAATCTCCGCGGACTTCGACATATCCGCGCCGTGATGCACCGCTTTCACGCCGTGCTGCTCGATTTGCGTGATGGCGCTCTGGATGACAGCGGCGTCGCCGAAGCCATTCAGCACGAGATTCGCGCCGGCCTGCGCCAGCGCGTTGGCGATTCCAAGTCCGATGCCGCTCGTCGATCCGGTGACGAGCGCGGTTTTGCCGGCGAGCGGTGCTGCTGCAGATGAAGTCATGTGGGGAGTCCTGTGGGAGGAATGGGGAGGCGGCTGCCGCAAAGTTTGCCAGATGCGGATAAGCGATGCTGGTTTGCCTCGGCGACTTTCAACGCACTGCAACGCAAGCCGAGGCAACGGGAAAAAACGAAAGCCTCAAACCAGCCCGGTTGTGTAGTACACGGCGATCACGAAAAACACGGCCAGCGTCTTGATGATCGTCACGGCGAAGATATCGCGATACGACTCGCGGTGCGTCAACCCGGTCACGGCGAGCAACGTGATCACCGCGCCGTTATGCGGCAGCGTGTCCATGCCGCCGCTGGCCATGGCGACCACGCGGTGCAGCACGTCCAGCGGAATGTGCGCTGCTTCCGCGCCCTTGATGAACGTATCCGACATGGCGGCCAGCGCGATGCTCATGCCGCCCGACGCCGAGCCCGTGATGCCTGCCAGCGAACTCACCGAAACCGCCGCGTTCACGAGCGGATTCGGGATGCTTTTAAGCGCATCGCTGACCACGATAAACCCCGGCAAAGCGGCGATGACACCACCGAAACCGTACTCGGACGCAGTGTTCAAGGAGGCGAGCAGCGCACCGCCGACCGCCGCTTTCGTTCCCACTGCGAAGCGCTCGCGTACGCGTCCGAACGCCGTCAAGACGACCAGTAAAATGCCGAGCAGCAATGCGCCTTCGACGGCCCAGATGGCGACAACCGATTTAATCGGCGTGACAACCGGCGTGTGAATGCCCGGCAGCACATTGTCGGCGACTGTATAACTCGCGCCGTACCAGACCGGGATCAGCTTGGTCAGTACGAAGTTCGCGACACCCACCAGCACCAGCGGCGCAACCGCGAGCAGCGGATTCGGCAAATGCGCGCTTTCCACGCGCTCCGGCTCGTTCACGAGCGACGTGCCGTAGCCTTCGCCCGTGGCCATCACCGAACGACGGCGCCACTCGAGGAACGACAACCCGACCACGACA
The DNA here is from genome assembly GCA_036009385.1 of Caballeronia sp. Lineage (GTDB taxonomy): Bacteria > Pseudomonadota > Gammaproteobacteria > Burkholderiales > Burkholderiaceae > Caballeronia. Next base: position 7,801 of record DASYLW010000044.1, on the reverse strand, counting down.
ATAAACAGCGAGCCGATGGTGCCAAGCCACGGCGCGGCCCAACCAGTGGTCTTGAAGAAGGTTGTGGGAATGATGTTCTGGATCTGCGGCGTGCCCGGCAGGGAATCCATGGTGAACGAGAACGCACCGAGTGCGATGGCGCCAGGCATCAGCCGCTTCGGAATATTGCTCTGCCGGTACATTTCGGCCGCGAACGGATAGACCGCGAACACGACCACGAACAGCGACACGCCGCCATAGGTGAGCAACGCGCACACCGCGACGATCACCGCATTGACGCGCGTCTTGCCGATGTATCGAATGGCGGCGGCCACGATGGATTCGGAGAATCCCGATAATTCCACTACCTTGCCGAATACGGCGCCGAGCAGGAACACGGGAAAGTACAGCTTCACGAAGCCGACCATCTTCTCCATGAAGATGCCGGAGAACACTGGCGCGACGGCAGCGGGTTCGGTCAGGAGGACGGCTGCGAGCGCGGCGAGCGGCGCCACCAGGATCACGCTGTAACCGCGATACGCGGCGAGCATGAGAAACGCCAGGGCGGCGAGGACGATGATGAACGACATTAAGTCTCCGTTACTTGTTGTGTGTCCGGGCAAGCAAGAGCAAAAGCACGAGCCGTCCGGAAATTGGGTGCGCCCTTTATGCAGCATTCATGCCAAAGGCCACGAAGCGTTGCCTGCCAAGGGAGCGCGGCTTCAATACGCTCCACCGGTCTTAAATAATGTCTACGAATCGAGACAACGCCGTGACCCAAAACTATCCCGAACGGCCGGTCACGTAATGTTCGGCGGCAATCTTGTTCAATTTCCACGTTTCGAGATATCCTGTCTCTATATTGAGAAAACTTCACGAGACACTGGATGCACAACGACTGGACGCATGTCCCCGTCGATTACAGCGACGTTTTGCGTCGCGCGATGGATTCGCTTTTCAAGACCTTCGAGAATTTTAGCGAAGGCACGTTTATCGTCGATAAAGAAGCGCGGGTCGTCTGGATCAACAAACGCTACGCGGCACGCTTCGGGTTTTCGGACCCGCAGGAGGCGATCGGCCGCGATTGCGAATCGGTGATCCCGAACAGCCTGATGCGCGAAGTCGTGACAACGGGCAAGCCGATCCTGCTTGATCTGCTGGAAACGGACCGGGAGCCGCTCGTCGTCACGCGCCTGCCGCTGAAGGACGACTACGGTCAGACGGTCGGGGCAATTGGTTTCGCGCTCTTCGACGAAATGAAGGCGCTCACGCCGCTCTTTTCGCATTACTCGCGCGTGCAACAGGAACTCATCGCGGCACGGCAATCGCTCGCGCAGGCGCGGCGTGCCAAATACACGTTCGCGAGTTTCGTCGGGACGAGCACTGCGAGCCTCGATGTCAAACGCCAGGCGCGACGCGCGGCGCAAGTCGATTCGCCCGTGCTGCTGTCCGGCGAAACGGGCACGGGCAAGGAACTGCTGGCGCACGCGATCCACGGCGCATCCACGCGCGCCGCGCGCCCGCTCGTGACCGTGAACGTCGCGGCGATTCCGGACACCTTGCTCGAAGTGGAGTTTTTTGGCGCGGCGGCGGGCGCGTATACCGGCGCCGATCGCAAAGGCCGTGTGGGGAAGTTCGAACTGGCCGATGGCGGCACGCTGTTTCTCGATGAAATCGGCGACATGCCGCTCGTGCTGCAGGGCAAGTTGCTGCGCGTGTTGCAGGAAAAGGAGTTCGAGCCGTTGGGATCGAACCGGATCGTGCGCACGGATGTCCGGATCATCGCGGCGACGTCCGCGGATTTGCCGGCGCTGGTCGCCAGCGGCCGGTTTCGCGCGGACCTGTTTTATCGGCTGAATGTGTTGTCTATCCACGCGCCGCCGTTGCGCGAACGGGCGGGGGATATCGAGGCGCTGGTGTACGCGATGCTCGAAGAGCTTTCCGCCGATGCCCGCCCGCGTCACGCCGGCCAGTTCGTGCTCCATGACGACGCGTTACGCCTGCTCGCCGCGTATTCGTGGCCCGGCAACGTGCGGGAGTTGCGCAATGTGCTGGAGCGCGCGGTGATGTTGTCGGACAGTGAACATATCGATGCCCGCGCGCTCGGCGCCTTCATGGGAGCGGAGGCATCGGCTGCGCCCGCGAGCGGGGCAGAGGAGACCGACATGACGTCCTACGCCGGTGCCATGGCGGGTTTCGAAAAGCGCTTCCTCTCGGAAGCCCTGCGCGCGAGCGGCGGTCGCGTAGCCGAGGCGGCGCAACGGATTGGCATTGGCCGCGCGACGATGTACAAGAAGATCGTCGCATTGGGCATAGAGGTGTGAACCATGAGCAAAGACAAGAACAAGACGCTGTTATCCCGCGAGCTCGAGGCGCTTGCCATCGACCAGTTGCAGCGCATGGCACAAGAGCGCTTCGACGCCCGGCTCGGGCAATTCGAGGCGAAGGAATGGCTTGACGAGTTATCGGAGATGATTGGCGCGCATTTCTACAACCAGGCACTGGCCGATGTCAAAGCGAAAATCGACGCCCGCGTCGAGATGATCGACAGCGACATCTGGGGGCTTCAGAAGTAGCGCTAATGGTTGCCGGGATCGTGCGATCCGCATGGCTAGGGAGGCAAGCCGAAAGCTCCGCGTGGCATACTCGCGGCATCAATAAAAACAGCGTTAAAGAGGGGTTCCGGATGAAGATTTTCCACGTACGAGCATCGCGTTTTCTGGCGCTGTTGCCGCTTGCGGCCGCGGTGACGGCGTTGTCAGCTTGCAGCAGCGCGCCGCCGCTTTTTTCATCCGATGGCCGCCCGACCAACATGATCCAGTGCCCGGCTAATGGCGGCTGGAGCAATTGCCAGCAAAATGCCCGTGCATTGTGCGCGGGCAGTTACGACGTCCTCGATCAAAGCAGCGACAACGGCCAGAACAACCTGTTGATCGCGTGCAAGGCGAAGTAACGACGGGCCTTGTTCAGGTCGGGCTTTAATCCGGTGCCGGGTGCGCGGGCAGGTTGAGCAAAAGGCGAATCAGGTCGACCTGGCGATTCGTCGCCGTTTTCTGATAGATCGCCTGCAACTGTTTGCGCACGGTGTCGTGCTGGACGCCAATCTTCGCGGCTATCTCTTTGGGCGTGCGCCCTTCCGCAATATGACAGGCCACGCGGCATTCCGCCGGCGTCAGGTCGAACGCGCTCGCGAGCAGATCCGAATCGACAATAGGCGGTGAATCCGGGTGATAAAACGAGAGCAGCGCTGCGTGCCCGCGGTCTATTGCGACCGGGTGATAAAACACGTACAGCGCGTCTTGAGCGGTGAACTCATCGCGGTGATCTTTCGGCAGCCGAAGCATCCTGTACGCTGGGGTCACATCTGCCGCCGCGCGACATTCTTCCAAAATTTGCCGTTGCGCGGCCCCTTGCAATTCAAGCTTGCCGTCGACGATCTGAACCAACGTGGTTCGTCTCAACATCTGCGTGGTTGCATCGTTAAAATGGAGCAGCGTCCCGTTCAGCGCGACTAGCATGGCCGGCTGACGCCATTCATCGAGAAAGGGAACATGGGAGAAAAGCTCAGGCGTCGCGAAGTAACGCGCGTCCTGAAGTTGTGCAGCGCGTGAAAGATGCGGCATCAGGCGATCGAGCCAGCGCGGCTCCGGCTCTACAACAGTCTCCCCGTCCGGGTCAAACTCACAGACGAGCGTGATCAGCAATTTGCCGGTACTGAGGATAGGCCGGCTTGAAATACGTGTCGGCGCAATAATGTTCCCCGAATCAGCATTTTTCTGATCCAACTCAAACCGCGCAAACGATTCAATCGGATTTTCCGTCGATTCATCTGCGCGATTTTCAGAAACGGTGTAATGATTTTTATTTGCCAAATTTCCGAAACTTCCGGAATGCGGATTAGCCGGCTGCTTATCGTTGATACTGTTGACCGTTACCCAGACTGCGCGGGCACCAATCAAGCCGGCGATCGCAGCACATACCACATGCCACGCGCGGGGTTGCAGGAGTGTTTCATATATAGCGTTGACAGCGTGGTCATAGCGGTCGCTTTCAGGAAGCATCCATTTTCTCCTGTCATGCGGATAATTTGCCGATTCGAGATGTCGGTTTAATGCATTTTTACTGTTCCGCATTTGCGGAATATACAACGGCCCGCCTGTTTCGATACTCTGAAAGAAGTCCCCCGGGGCCTGCGCTACCTTCCTTCTGGCGGCGTGGGCCGCGCATTGCGCGAATTTCAGAGCAATCCAAGTTGTGACAGCGTAAACGGTTATCTGTTCCGCGTGTTGCGTCGGACCTGTTCGATTAAAAGTAAAAATAACGTCTACCTTGGAGTAGTGAATGAATCATCGGCAAATCGAAACGGATATTCTCCATCTGGAGCAGGTAATCGGAAGAATTTCCGCTGACGACCGCATCCCTTTGTCTTACTGGCGTAACAGGGTTGATCTAGTGGCGTCCAATGCGCTTGTGCCCGCGCAGCAATCGCGCATGCAGCGAATCAACGACCGGCTCGAACAACTTGAAGCCGGCATCGCATTGAATTGTTCGCTGGTTTAAGACCGGTGAAAGCTAACGTGCTTTGATTTCCGGTTTTTGTGTCACGGAGTTACAGCCCGAAGTAAATCTTCCCTTGGAGTCCAATTCCCGGCGTGCTTAAATGGTGGGCTGAGACGTGCGTACAAAGAGGGATTGAATGTCTGACGCGGGATTCAGCGCCACGCGCCTTGAGCGCACACGTACCGCGATGCAGCAGTTCGTCGAGACCGGCCAAGTCGCCGGTTGCGTCACCTTGGCCTGGCGCCACGGCCAAATAGCCCGGGTCGATGCCCTGGGTCACAGCGACAGCGAGACCCTCGCGCCCATGACGCGCGACACGCTGTTCCGCATTGCCTCCATGACGAAACCTGTGACGAGCGTCGCCGCCTTGATGCTGGTGGAAGAAGGCCGCATTTCACTCGACGACCCCGTGTCGCGCTGGTTGCCCGAACTGGCCAACCCCAGAGTGCTCGCCGACCCGGCCGCACCGCTCGCGCGCACGGAACCCGCTCGCGCACCCGTCACCTTGCTCGATCTGCTCACGCACCGCGCCGGATTTGCATATCACTTCACCGCGTTCGGCGCGTTAGCCGACGCCTACAGCAACCTCTTCAACGGCGTAGATGGATTGGCGGACCCCGGCGCGTGGCTGCAGCGTGTGGCCGAACTACCCTTGATGTTCCAGCCCGGCACGCGCTGGCACTACGGCATCTCCACCGATGTCCTTGGCGCGCTGATCCAGCGCATCAGCGGCATGTCGCTTGAGGCGTTCTTCCGCACACGCATCTTCGAGCCACTGGCAATGACAGACACTGGCTTCGTGGTGCCGCCTGAAAAACTCGGACGATTGGGGGTGGCCTATGCCATTGATCCCGTGACGCGGGAACGCGGGGTGGAAGATCATCCGGCATCGAGCCGCTTTTCCAACCCCGGGCGTTTTCAGAACGGCGGCGGCGGTCTTGTTTCCACTGCCGACGACTATCTGCGTTTCGCCCGCCTGCTGCTCGGCCGCGGTCGTCTGCAAGGCGACGCCGATGAACGCGCGCGCGGTCCGCGTCTGCTGTCGCATCGGTCGGTGGACCTCATGCGCACGAATTTCCTGTCGCGTGATCAGCGCCGTATTCCGGCGTTCGGTCAAATCGTGTGGGGAGGCCAAGGGTTTGGATTGGGCTTGGCCATCGTGGATGATCCAGCACAACAACGCACACTCGGTTATCGTTCCGTGGGTTCGTTCGGCTGGCCCGGCGCGCTCGGCACGAGCTGGTTCGCGGACCCGGTTGAAAACATGATCGGGATCATGCTGATCCAGCGACGCAGCGTGGAACCCTTTCCCATGGCAGCCGTGTTCGAGCGCCATCTGTATGACGCCATCGACGACTAAGCGGTCGCTGGCGCTCATGCCAAACCCAGGGAGCAGCTTATGGCCACCTACAAGCAACTGACCGCACAACTCGAAAAACTGCACAAGGAAGTTGCGATTGCACAGCAGAAGGAAATCGCGGCCGTGATCGAAGAGATCAAGCGCAAGATTATTGACTACGACCTGAGCGCCGAAGAGCTGGGCTTTTCAGTGAAGCGCGGCAGGCAGGCCAGGACGGCGCCGCTGCCACCGAAGTATCGCGACCCGAAGACAGGCGAGACATGGAGCGGGCGCGGGCGCCCACCGGGTTGGCTCGCAGGGCGCAACAAGGAACGCTTCCTGATTGGTGCTTGCTAGTTCAATGAGCACCTCGCGCATGAGCTTCGAAAGGGTTCACGCGCGACCTGTTTATTGATGCTCAATGCAAGGTCTCTCGCAACAAGGTCACGTCGTAGCCGAGCGCGCGTACACGATTGACCAATGCCGTGCGTTGCTCAGCCGATGGTTTCGCTTCACGCGTCAGGATCCAAAGATACTTGCCGCTCGGCTCGCCGACGATGGACCAGGTGTAGTCATCGGCGTGATCGAGCACCCAGTAATCGCCAACGTAGAACGGTCCGAAGAACGATACTTTCAGCTTCGCGCTGTTCGCATCCGGCACGATCTTCGCCTTCCCTTCGGACGACCTGAAGGCTCCATTCACTCCAGGAGTCCGACATGAGTTGACGATGGAGAGCAGCCCGTCATCGCGTTTCGCATAGTTTGCCGTGACCGCTTCGCAGCCGCGTTCGAAGCGGTTCTCATAGCGTGCAAATTCGTACCATTGCCCCAGGTAACGATCGAGATCGACCGGCTTCGCAGGATCCGGCACCTGCGCGTTGCCGCTCTTGTTGCTGCCCGCCGTTGCGTATGCAGCCAGCAGGCCCAGTCCGCCGATCACCAGCAAAGCCGTTGTGCCGATGGTGACGGATCGTTTGAATTTCATGATGGTCCTCGTTGTGATCAAGCGCCATTTAAGCGGTATTCAGGTGATACCGTCGCTGTGTGAGCAAGCTTCATTCCGTTGTTTCGGGTCCCGCATAGCCTCACCTATAGCGTGATGAAGTTATCGGAACGCACTGGCGGGAAGCACTTAAAGCTCACCTTCACCCGTATCAACTGTTTTAACAACGAGTCGCAACCCATTGATAGAGAACGCTTTAACGTGACCCACGCAGCGCATCGCAAGAGCCGCTCGAAGCTCTTCATGTGCTTTCTCAACATCGCAGGATCACCCTCCCGTATAACCTCACCATAGCGTCACGCGCTTCAAGCTTATGCGAGCGGAGCCTGGAGTTTGTGTTGCGCATCGCCCATGCGAAACGTAGCGAAGATCTCAAAGCGATGCAGGAGATAAACCGTGAAAGGCTTATAGATAAAGGCCCGTAGCGGTATACCTCAAGCACTTGCTGAAGCCAGGTTAACTTTTCGATCTAGTTAGCGATACTTGCAAATCACCTTAAGCGTGAGTTTTTGCCGAGTCATGCAACTCACCTCGCGCGGCTCCCGAAATCGCTCACCTTAGTCGTTCGCCCTTATAAAGTTCGCTCTGCGGCGAGCGGATTCAACCGCTATGCTGCTGGCCTCGTTCACTTGGCTCCGCTGCTCATGTCGTCGCTGATCTCGTCGCTTTTCACTCCGCTTCTGGGGATTATTCTTCCGGTGTTCGCGTTGATCTTTGCGGGTTATGCGTGTCGCAAGACCAATCGGCTGGGACCGAATGCGTCGTCGGAACTGAATCGGTTCGTGGTCTATCTGGCGTTGCCCGCGCTGCTCTTTGACATCATGGCGACCACGCCATGGCATACGCTCGATCAGCCTGCGTTCATAGCAGTGTTTGGTCTGGGTGCGGGTGGGGTCTTTGTGTTGAGCGTGCTGATTCGA
>DASYLW010000043.1:0-9629 GCA_036009385.1 Caballeronia sp. | reverse complement strand
CGTATTGCGCATCATCTTGCGCCGCTGCGAAAACGCCGCGAGCACGACTTCGCCGAGCACCTTGTCATCCACGTCGGGCAACTCATGCGGCGCGAAGGGAATCATCCGCACGATGGCCGAATTCACCTTCGGCGGCGGGTTGAACGATTCGGGCGGAACGTCGATGAGTTTATCGATGGCATACCGGTACTGCAGCATCACGGTCAGGCGGCCAAAATCCTTGTTGCCCGGCTCGGCGATCATCCGGTCCACCACTTCGTCCTGCAGCATGAAATGCTGATCGATGACCTTCGGCGCGAACGCGGTCAGGTGAAACAGCAGCGGACTGGAAATGTTGTACGGCAAATTTCCGACAATCCGCAGCGACGGTTTTTCACCTTCCAGCGCGAGCGAACCGAAATCGAACGCGAGGGCATCGCCGGCATGCAGCGCCAGCAGATTGCCAAACCGCTTCTCAAGCCGCCCGATCAAGTCGCGATCCAGCTCCACTGCGTGCAGCGGCGACTCCGGCGTGGAGAGCCGTTCGATCAGCGGCGCGGTGAGCGCAGCAAGACCCGGCCCGATTTCGACCATGCGTTCACCGCGCTTGGGCGCGATGGTGTCCACGATCGAATCGATCACGCCTTGATCGACGAGGAAGTTCTGCCCGAAGCGCTTGCGCGCAAAGTGGCCCTGGTGCTTGATGGACATCGGAGAAGCCGATTAAAACCGCAATGAAAGGGAGTGAGGCAAAGGTATCAAGCCGCGCGACGATGGCGCGCCATGGCAACGGCTGTATCGATAGCAACCATCAGGCTGCCCGGATCCGCGCGGCCGGTGCCGGCCAGGTCGAGCGCGGTGCCGTGATCGACCGACGTGCGGATGATCGGCAGCCCGAGCGTGATGTTGATGCCTTCGCCGAACGTCGCGAATTTCAGGACCGGCAGGCCCTGGTCGTGGAACATGGCGAGCACGCAATCGGCGTCTTTGAGATAACGCGGCTGGAACAAGGTATCCGCCGGATAGGGGCCTGGAGCATCGATCCCCAGCGCGCGCGCTTGCAGCAGCGCGGGTGTGATGACGTCGATTTCCTCGCGGCCCAGATAACCGTTTTCGCCCGCGTGCGGGTTGAGTCCGGTCACCAGGATGCGCGGCTTCCGCAGACCGAACAGCGCCTTCAGATCGTGATCGATAATGCTCAGCGTTTCGACAATGCCATCCACCGTCAACGCCGCCGACACATCCTTCAGCGGCAGATGCGTGGTAGCGAGCGCAACGCGCAGCGGCCGGTCGCCCACGCCCGCGAGCATCATGACGACGCGCGGCGTATGCGTGCGTTCAGCGAGATATTCAGTGTGGCCGGTGAACGGAACGCCGGCGTCGTTGATGGTGCTTTTCTGGAGCGGCGCGGTAACGATAGCGTCGAAACGCCCGCTCACCGCGCCGTCTATGGCTGTATCGAGCAGACCGAGCACGTAACGCCCGTTAGCGGCGTTCAGCTTGCCCGCGGTGACGGGCGCACCAAGCGCGTGATGCTCGATCTCGATGTCCGCGCCCTTCGAAAGCCACGCCGACGAACCGGCCCGCTCAGCCATCAGCTCACGGTCGCCTAGCACGGTGAACCGCACCGACGGCCAGCGTTCAGCCGCTTCAGCCAGCGCCGCCACCGTCAATTCAGGCCCCACCCCCGCCGGCTCCCCGGTGGTGATGGCGATTGACAATGGCGACTCAAGGCTTGCTGCGTTCATCTCGCCAAGCCTTACTGGTTCAGCGCTTGCTGAGCCGCAACACCCTTGTACTGCACATAAGCGGTGTCGCGCAGTTCACGCAGCCAGTCGGAATACGCTTGCTCGGCCTTGCGCTGACCGATCGCCTGACGTGCCGTGTCCAGTTGCTGCTGTACCGAACCTTCCGCGTCGCGGCGTGCCAGTACCTGGATCAAGTGATAACCGTACTCGCTGCGAACCGGCTCGCTGACCTGACCGTCTTTCAGGTTGTTCATCGCGCGCTCGAATTCCGGCACGGTTTCACCCGGGCTGATCCAGCCGAGATCGCCGCCTTGCGACGCCGAACCGTCCTGCGAATAAGTCCGCGCGAAGTTCGCGAAATCGCCGCCCTTCTCAACGTCAGTCCTGATATCGAGCAGCTTTTGACGGGCGGACGCCTCGGACACGCCGTCGGCTACGCGCAACAAAATGTGCCGGACGTGGGTTTGCACGAGCTTGGGAGCATTAGCGGCCTGGCCTTGCCCCACGCGGCGGTCCACCAGCTTGATGATCTCGAAACCGCCGGAGGTTCGAATCAGTTGCGGATTCACCTCGTTCGGACGCAGCGATGCAACCGCGCTCACAATGTCTGCCGGCAACGAAGCCTGCGTGCGGAAACCGAGATCACCGCCCTTGGGTGCGTCGGTGTCTTGCGAATTATTCTTTGCGAGCTTGGTAAAGTCCGATCCGCCTTGCGCATCTTTCAGCACGCCTTCGGCCTTCGCCTGGATAGCGGCAATGTCGGCCTGTGTTGCGTTCTCCGGCACCTTGAACATGATGTGCTGAAGATGCAGGTCGTTGGACTGACGGGAGCCCGGTCCACGCTGGCTGGCAACGTAGTTGGCCACTTCGCCGTCCGACACCGTGATCTTGCTGTCCACCTCTTTCTCACGCAGTTTCGACAGCGTCAGCTCGGTGCGGGCATCGCGCTGGAAGGTTGTCCAGGGCACCCCTTGCGCCTCGATGCGCGCGCGGTACACGTCGAGCGTCATGTTGTTTTGCTGCGCGAGACGCTCAAGCGTGCGTTGCACGGTGGCGTCGTCAATGGTGATGTTGTCTTCCTTCGCCTTCTGCAACTGAATGCGCTCGACCACCATCTGGTCGAGCACCTGGCGTTGCAGCTGATCCGCCGGAGGAACCGGCGCGTTCTGCTGTTGCAGGCGGCGCACGATCAACCCCGTGCGGTCGTCGAGTTCACGTTCCGTGATGACGTCATTGTTCACAATCGCAACGACCGAATCCGCAATCTGCGCGCCGCCCGCCGTCTTCGTGGGCGCCAGCGCCTGAGCGTGCGCCACCGGACCGGCCAGTAAAGCTGCGGCGAAAACACCTGCCGCGAACATTGCGCACTTCAACTTGTTCATGTTTGACACAGATACTCCATCGATTGCGGCCGGTGACCGGCCCTATTGCCTAGCGCCCTGCGTGTTGCCCTGTCTCTTGCGTGTTGCCCCGCGTGTTTGCCCTGCGTGTTGCCCTATTACCTGCGGCTTGCCGCAACCATCCCGGCACATACGCCGCACGCTCATTCGTAATTCGTGTAACGCGCGAGCGGTGCGGGCGGCGGCGGTGGCGGCGTGTAACCGTTGACGCCAGCGCGGAACGCCGCGGTCAAGCCATTATCGACGTTCGACAAGCCCTTGAACGTCATTTGAGCGAGAACGCGTGTCCCGGCAGTGTTACTTCCGGTGCTGGTGATACCGTTTGCGTAACGCTGCAAGCCGATGCCGAAGGTCCAGCAATCGGCATCGTACTGGAAGCCCAGCAGCCCGTCGACGAGACGATGGCCTGCCAGATCGTAGTTCACCCGGGCGACGCTATAAATGTGTCGCGATAGTGGCCATTGTGCCGAAACCAGAATCTGGTTGATCGGCGAGGTGGACAGCGTGGTCTCGTTCGCCCGCGTGTACCGATAGCCAATATTGATGACTTTGCGCGCCTCCGGGCTGAACCCGAAGCCGATGCTCGAACGCACCAACTGGTTGTTATCGGCATTATATTGGAACGCGGTTTCCTGTGAAAAACCAGCGCCCAGCTTGAAGGACGCGCCCACGATCAGGTCCGAGTGTTTCGCCTGGTCGAGCGGCTGGCCTTCCGTGATCGTGACGCGCTGCGGCTGGAAATAATACTGCTGCGCGATTACAAAGCGCGCGCGTTCGTCGCCCGTTGCCGGGTTGATGAAACGCGATGTCAGTCCGACCGTCAGGCGGTTGGCATCGGCAATACGGTCGTTACCCGCGTACGTGTTCGGCGTGTAGATTTCAGCGAGGCTGAAGTCCGACTGGCCGGTATCGAAAATAGGCGCGAATTGCTGGTTACGGTACGGCGTGTACACGTAATACAGCCGCGGTTCCAGCGTCTGGATGTAATCCTGCCCGAAGATTCGCACCGAGCGGTCGAACACGAGGCCGGTGTCGAAGCTGACCGTAGGAATGGATTCCGACAGATTCTTCGGCTGACCCGCGGGCGTGCCATTGGCCGCGCTGCCGATCTGGCTCAAGTCGTACGAGGCGAAGTGATACTGGACCTTCGGCGTGACGAAATAACCCGGCCCGGTGACGCTGTAGCTCAGGTACGGATTAAATACAACCCGCTGGCCTTCCGTAGAGTCCGCGATAGTGGTCGTGAAGCGCGTGTAATCCGCTTCCGCGCCGTAGTCGAAGCCGCCGACGTTGTACTTGTTGTACAGCACGTTCAACTGGGGTTCGCGGGCGTACGGCGAGGTTGCCGGCGGCAACACCTGCCAGCGCTGCTCGTGCGCGAGAATGGACCACGGCCCGTTGTTGTACGTGACACCCACTTCCTGCTGATACAGGACCTGCGTGCCGTTGATGATCTGGTTCGAGGCGTTGCCCAGGTCTTCCGGATACTGATTGTCCGAGACCTTGTTGTAGTTGATGTACGCGCCGAAACCGCCGCCAAAGTTCTGCTGGTGCTGGATGTAGATCGCATAGCGGTTCGTATGCGTCTGCAAGTCCTGCGGCAGGAATTCGCCGGTGATCGTGCCTGAATAAGTCGGCGACAAATACCGGAACGTGGACTGGACCTGAATGCCGCGCCGGGTCATCAGGCGCGGCGTGACCACCAGATCGCGATTCGGCGCGATATTGAAGTAGTACGGCAGCGACACTTCAAAACCGGTAGTCGAATTCACTGACACCGTGGGCGGCAAGAGGCCGCTGCGCCGTTCGCCGGTCAGCGGGAACGACAGCCACGGACTCGCGAACACCGGGAAGCCCTGGAAGAACAGCACACCGTTGTGCGCGACGCCTTCGTTCGCGCCGGTATCGAAGTCAAACGATGTGCCCTTGATGTACCAGGCCGGGTCCGTCTCGCACGAACACGCCGTGTAGGTGCCGTGGTCAACCTTCGTTTGCTCGTCATTGATCAGGTCCGCGCGCTGAGCGCTGCCTGAGCCGTTCGAAAGATTGAAGCGGTACTTCGGGTTCGTCATGTAACCCTCGTTCGCCTCCACCTTCAAGTGCGCTTCCGGGCCGATGAACGAATTGCCGTTGTTGAAGATCCTGACATGGCCGTAAGCATCGGCCATGTCGGTGTCCTGGTCGTAATGCAGCGCGTCCGACTTGATCACCGAGACGTTACGGCGCAATTCCGCCGAACCCTTCGCGGCCATGTCCTGGTCGCTCGTGCCCGTGGTGTGGTCGCCGAGGACGAACGTGGCCGGCTGGCTGCCCTGCTGCAGCGGGCGCTCCTCGAGCTGCGGCGCAAGCCGCAGGCTCCAGGCGTCGCCGAGTGGCTGCGTGTCGGCCGCCGCGCCCGCTAGCTGCGCGTGCGCGAGCGCCGGCATGAGGCCCGGCACGGCGATCAACGCCGCGAACAGCCGCCGCCTGCGTGGCCGCGCTTCGCGCAATGGAACTGATTTGGAAAACTGTCGTGGCGGCATGTTTGAGTGCTGTTCAATCGCGTCACGCTCGGCGCTCGACGAGAGCACCCGGGCACAGCCACCGGGACTCGCGCCACCGGAGTTGTCGGTTCGCTGCGAACGAAAGTGAATCGATCGATGGATGAAACGGGCGGTGATCTCGACCAGCGGCAGCCTTCAAGGCCTGCCAGAGGCTTCGCGCCGGGCGCAAACGGAATGCTTAAAAAAGTCGTGGGGTATTATATGGCAAGACGTTTCACCCCTCGAATTTATGACGCCCCCAAACACCGATTTTCGCCTTACCCAGCTTCACGACTGGCTGCAAACCCTGACTGACCGGTATCGGCTGGACCTTTCTACCCTTGCCCCCGCTTCCGCCGACGCCAGTTTCCGTCGCTATTTCCGCCTGGCCGCCGACAGCGAGTTCGGCAAGACGCTGATTGCCGTCGACGCCCCGCCGCCCGAGAAATGCCGCGAGTTCGTGCAGGTGGCCGGGTTGCTGCACGAAGCCGGCGTGCACGTGCCGCAGATCCTGGAGACGGATTTCGATGCGGGCTTCATGCTGGTCACTGATCTCGGTACAACCACGTACCTTTCCGTACTCGATGAAAAGAACGCCCGGCCGCTGATGCGCGCGGCGATTGATACGCTGATCAAGTTTCAGGTGACGTCGCGTGAAGGCGTTTTGCCTTCGTTCGATGAAGCGTTCCTGCGCCGCGAAATGGAGCTGATGCCCGAGTGGTTCGTGGCGAAGCATTTGGGCCACACGCTGGACGCGGCCGAACGCAAAGTGCTCGACGACACGTTTTCCGCCCTCGTTCAAAGCGCGCTGGCCCAGCCGCAGGTCTTCATGCTGCGCGATTTCATGCCGCGCAACCTGATGCTCTGCGAGCCGAATCCCGGCGTACTCGACTTCCAGGACGCGGTGTATGGACCGCTGAGCTATGACATCGCTTCATTAATGCGAGATGCGTTCGTTAGCTGGGAAGAGGAGTTCGAACTGGATTGCTTCGTCTACTACTGGGAAGACGCGCGCAAAGCCGGCTTGCCAGTAGATGCCGATTTCGGCGAGTTCTACCGGCAGATCGAGTGGATGGGGCTGCAGCGGCATATCAAGGTTCTGGGGCTATTTGCGCGCATTTATCATCGCGATGGGAAGCCGCAGTATCTGGCGGATCTGCCGCGATTTATTGGCTACGCGCGGAAGGTGTCCGAGCGCTATAGGCCGCTAAGGCCGTTTGCGCGTTTGCTCGATACGCTCGAAGGGCGCGCGGTAGATGTGGGATATACGTTTTGACGGCTCTCAACGTTGCGATGATCTTCGCCGCCGGGCGTGGCGAGCGCATGCGCCCCATGACGGATTCATGTCCCAAACCGCTGCTCAAGGTTGGCGGCAAGCCATTGATCGTTTGGCAAATCGAACGGCTCGCGGCGGCGGGTTTTAAAGTCATCGTGATCAATCACGCCTGGCTTGGGCGCATGCTTGTATCGAATCTCGGCAACGGTTCGCGCTGGGGCGTCGAGATTCGCTACTCTGCCGAAATGCACGCGCTGGAGACGGCGGGCGGAATTGCCAAGGCATTGCCGCTGATTGAGAAAGAGGGCGAAGCGGCCGTGTTCCTGGCCGTCAGCGGCGACGTGTTTTGCGACTTCGTCTACGCGCAACTGCACGACCGCGCCGCACAGATGGCGCTGCGCGATGAACCGGCGATGCATCTGGTCATGGTGCCCAATCCGCCGTTTCATACACTCGGCGATTTCGCGCTCGAGCCTGATGGCGCGCTCTCTCTCGATGGCTCGAGGCGCTACACGTTCGGCAATATCGGTTTGTACGATACCCGCATGTTTCGCGATCTCGCGCCGGAAACACGGCGCGCATTGACGCCGTATTACCAGGAATCGGTCAAGTCCGGGCGCGCTACAGGCGAGTTGTATGAAGGACGATGGGAGAACGTTGGGACGGCCGCGCAGCTGGAAGCGCTGGATCGGGCGCTGCGGGGCAAGTAGGTGCCGAACGCTACTCCACCGTCCAGGGATCAATGATCGGGACGCCTGTCGCCTCGAAGTCCTTGCCGTTTCGCGTTGCGAGCACTGCGTCATGGGCATGGCAGATAGCGGCGATTTGCGCATCGGCCGAACTGATTGGCCGGCCTTTTGCCTCGCGTTCGGCTACGAGCATGGCGTACCGACGCGCGGAGTCACCATCGAAGGGCAGTATCCTGCCGGCCAGTTCTCCGTCGAGCATCGACTCGATGGCGCCGCGCAGTGCGGTTTTGCGTCTGCCGTGCGCGAGCCGGGCAACACCGTATAACAACTCCGCAACAGTGATGGCTGTAGTGTGCAGGTCCTGCGAATTCTGCGAATCGAGCCACGCCATTACGTTTTCGTCGGGGTTGGCTCGCATGAGTTCCGACAAGACGTTCGTGTCCAGAATGATCACTCCGGAAACTCGGCGGCTCGAGGCTGTTCAGTGCGATCCGGTAGCGACAGGCCCTCGTCGGCGAGGCTCGCAAAGCGTTGATGGACGCGGCTGCCGAAACCGTTCATGTTCGCGGTGCCCGCCAACGCATTCTGTAATATCACTCGCACCTCTTCTTCCATGGACCGGCCATGCCGGGCTGCTTCTACACGGAGCAGGGCCTTCACTTGATCGTCCAGATTGCGAATTGTCAGCGTTGCCATTGAGACCTCTAATTTGCTGTCATTGACTGCAATGCTAGCACGGATTTGTCGGCATTTCCCACCTTGCTGAAGAGCGCGCCTGAATCGGTCTCTCCTTCAGCGGCTTTCCCGAGCCATACCCAATGCCCGATCTGTTCAGCGATCGAATGATTCATTGCCGCTGCATACGGCTTCGCCATCTCGATCTGCTCATCGGATAATTTCAGTGCTGCGGCCATGTCGTATTTCTCTCGCAAATGACGCGTCCATCGCGGTTCACAATCAGCCTTTCGCAACGCACGAAGACCAATTAAGACAGTTTTGCCGCCGACGTCTTCCCTGGTCAATACCGGCCCAACCGGTCTCGTTCGGCCCCTCCCCGGCCAAATGGTAAAATCGACGTCTCCTTTCGTCCTACCCGCGGCTGCCACCATGTCCGATACCCGTCCCGATACCCTCTTCGCGCTCACCGCGCTTTCGCCGCTCGACGGCCGTTATGCCGCCAAAACCGAAGCGCTGCGGGAATGGCTGTCCGAATACGCGTTCATGAAGCATCGGGTGAAAG
Source organism: Caballeronia sp. (assembly GCA_036009385.1). Classification (GTDB taxonomy): domain Bacteria; phylum Pseudomonadota; class Gammaproteobacteria; order Burkholderiales; family Burkholderiaceae; genus Caballeronia. The sequence continues at coordinate 775 of DASYLW010000043.1, read as the reverse complement.
TGGAGATTCATTGGCTGATCGCGTTGTCGCAAGCGGGATTCGATGAAGTCCCTGCGTTCTCCCCCGAGTCCGAAGATTTCCTCCTGCAGCTCGCCGAGCGCTTCACCGCTCACGATGCCGCGCGTATCAAGGACATCGAAAAGGTCACGAATCACGACGTGAAAGCCGTCGAATACTGGCTGAAGGAGTCCGTCAAGGGCCAGCCGGAACTCGAGCGCGCGAGCGAGTTCATCCACTTTGCGTGCACGTCGGAAGATATCAACAACACGTCGCACGGCATGATGATCGCGGGCGCACGCGAACACGTACTGCTGCCAGCGTTGCGCTCGGTGCACGACCGTCTGGTCAAGCTCGCGCACGCCAACGCAACACAGCCCATGCTTTCGCGTACGCATGGCCAGCCGGCCAGCCCCACCACGCTCGGCAAGGAAATGGCGAACGTCGCGGCGCGGCTGCAGAACGCGATCGAGCGTATCGCGGAAGTGCCGGTGCTTGCCAAGATGAACGGCGCAGTCGGCAATTTCAACGCGCATCTTTCGGCCTATCCGGAGTTCGACTGGGAAGCGTTTTCGGAGGGTGTCATTGAAGATCGTTTGAACCTCACGTTCAATCCGTACACCATCCAGATCGAACCGCACGATTACATGGCCGAACTCTTCGATGCCATTTCGCGCGCCAACACCATCCTGCTCGATCTCGACCGCGATATCTGGGGATACATATCGGTGGGTTACTTCAAGCAGCGGCTGAAGGCGGGGGAAATCGGGTCATCGAC
>DASYLW010000042.1:0-3856 GCA_036009385.1 Caballeronia sp. | reverse complement strand
CGCCCTTCGCTGACCACCAGCGCACGATGCTCGGGCATGCGCTGCCAGAGGGGATCGAAGACCATCGCGGCGATGACGTCGTTGTGTTTCGATAGCTGGCGCAACAGCTTGCGAGTGCGTTCGCTCGCGCCGGCAAAATCGCTCACGATGCAGATAAGGTAGTCGTGTCCTGCCAGCTGCAGCACGCCTTGAAGCGCGGTATCGAGCTGACCGTAGTTTGTTCTGGACGCGCTCCCGGCATGCAACGCGGTGTTCATCCCCGCGAGCGCACCGAACAGCACCTTGATCCGGCTGCGGCTGCGTAGTGGCCTTACGCGGACGACGCGGTCGTCATCGAAGATCACGCCGCCGACGCGATCGCCCGCGGCGAATCCCATCCATACCGCGAGCGCCGCGGCCTCCGCCGCCACCACGGACTTGAACGCGCGGCTCGACCCGAAAAACATGCTCATGCGCTGGTCGACCACCACAAGAAGCGGCCGGTCCCGCTCTTCGGTATACGCACGAATCTGCGGCTTGCCGAGACGCAACGAAACCTTCCAGTCGATGTGACGAATATCGTCGCCGGGGAGGTAACCGCGAATCTCTTCGAAGTTAAGGCCGCGGCCGCGCAAGCGCGACGCATGGTTGCCCGACAGGATGCTCGATACCGGCGCCGGCGCGACGAAGCTCAGTCCGCGCGCACGATATTCGAGCTTCGCGAGATGGGCCGCGTCAACATACACGCGGCCAATAGCGGCTTCGGATGCCACGGCCATTGATCGTCCTCTTGCGTAAGAGTGCAACTCGCCCGCTAAGCCGGCACGGCGACTTTCTCGATCAGGCGGTCGATCACCTGGTCCGCGCTGATGTTGTCCGCGTTGGCATCGTATGAAAGTATCAGCCGATGTCGCAGCACAGGATGGATAACGGCCCGTACATCATCAGGCGTCACGAAACTGCGGTCGTGAAGCCACGCCTGCACACGGCTCGCCCTGTCAAGCCCGATTGCGCCACGCGGACTCGCGCCAATTTCGATCCACTTGCCGAGGTCCGCATCGAGTTCGCCGCCATGCCGCGTCGCATTGACCAGCGAGACAATGTATTCATCGATAGCCGGCGCCACCGTGATCTGTCGCACCGCCTGGCGCACCGCGAAAATGACATCTTGCGAAAGGGCGTCGGTGACTTCAGGCGCGTCGTTGCTTTCTCGTCTTAGTAACCGCAGCATCTCCCGCTCGCTTTCCGGCGACGGGTAGGTAATCAGGACCTTGAAAAGAAACCGGTCCATTTGCGCCTCGGGCAATGGATACGTGCCTTCCTGTTCAATCGGGTTTTGCGTGGCCATCACCAGGAACAAGTCCGGCATCCTGTGCGTTTTTCCCGCGACGGAAATCTGCCGCTCTTCCATAGCTTCAAGTAATGCTGATTGAACCTTGGCGGGTGCCCGGTTAATCTCGTCGGCGAGAATCAGGTTGCCGAAAATGGGGCCCGGCTGAAATTTCAGTGTTCGCTCCGAGCCCGATTGCAGCAGCGTTTCTGCACCCGTGATATCCGAAGGCAGCAGGTCGGGCGTGAACTGAATCCGGCTCATGGTTGCCGCCAGCCGGGTGGCAATGGCTTTGACGGTGCGTGTCTTTGCAAGCCCCGGCAGGCTCTCGAGCAGCACATGACCGTCCGCCAGAAGTGCGATCAGCACCTGCCGGACGACGGCCTCCTGGCCGACTATTGCCTCGTCGACACTGGCTTCAAAGCGCAGGATAGTTTCGCGCATGGCTATCGATCCATTAACCGTTTCATGATTGAGCACCCGGGCGCCGATGCTGTGCCGCCAAGACCTTCGCGCAGACGTTAAAGCACGCTACGCCATTCGTCAAAGACTCAGTACCTCTTAAAAAATCATGAAGAAGTCGTGGAAAAGTTGTTGCCTGCTTCTAACAAATATGAGATTGGTGGCTACTTAAGAACCTTGGATTACGTGTTCGTAAGCCGCAATGGGATGTTCCGAGCGGGCGTGAAAACCGCGCCGCAGGCTAGCTGTTTGCGTCGTGTTTATTCCGCATATTCTTATGGTGATTAGTGATACTTATTTTTCCGCACAACGGGAAATAGATGATTAGAGAGTCCAGAGTCCAGAGTCCATGCACGATGCCCTGACCGGCGTGAGGTAACAGGCCATGAGTGTACGCAAGCGGTTATTCCCGAAAGCGGGCGAGACAAACGAAATCCGACTTGGCGCCAGCGGGTCCGCAGGAGCCGAAACCCGCGCGAAACCTTATCGCAAGCTGCTGCTTTGGGGCGCGATTCTGGTGATCCTGCCGGCTGCTGTCGGCGCTGCGGTGAGCTGGGCGGTTACTTCACGTGCGACGCCCCATCAGCAGATCGTCTACGGCGACGGCACGCGAGGGCCGCTCGACATGGCCTGGGTCCCCGCCGGGCAGTTTGAGATGGGGAGTGACTCCAAGCAGGCTCAGGCCAACGAACGTCCAGCGCACACGGTACGCGTACACGGCTTCTGGATGGACCGCCACCACATCACCAACGCTGAATTCGCCAAGTTCGTGGCAGCTACCGGGTACGTCACCACCGCGGAGAAGAAGCCGGACTGGGAGTCGCTGAAAGTCCAGCTACCGCCTGGCACGCCGCAACCGCCTGACAGCGCGATGGTCGCGGGCGCCATGGTGTTCGTCGGCACGACTCAACCGGTACCGCTGGAAGACTATTCCCGCTGGTGGCGTTATGTACCCGGCGCGAACTGGCGCCATCCTGCCGGTCCCGCAAGCAACATCGCGGGCAAGGACGATCACCCCGTTGTGCAGGTCTCGTATGAGGACGCGAAAGCCTATGCAAAGTGGGCAGGCAAGCGGCTGCCGACCGAAGCGGAATGGGAATTTGCAGCACGAGGTGGCCTCGATCAAGCGACCTATGCATGGGGTAATCAGTTCGCGCCGGACGGCAAGCAGATGGCCAATGTCTGGCAAGGACAGCAGGCCCAGTCATTTCCAGTCGTGAACCCCAAGGCCGGCGGAGCGCTGGGCACCAGCCCGGTGGGAACCTTCCCGGCCAACGGTTACGGGCTGTCGGATATGACCGGCAACGCGTGGCAGTGGGTGGCCGACTGGTATCGCGCGGATCAGTTCAGACGCGAGGCGTCCACAGGAAGCGTTATCGACAATCCGGCGGGCCCGGCGGGCTCCTGGGACCCGGCGGACACAAGCGCGGGTGTGCCCGTGCAGGCGCCCAAGCGGGTGACGCGCGGCGGCTCATTTCTCTGCAACGAGACCTACTGCCTGAGCTACCGGCCGAGCGCGCGACGCGGCACCGATCCCTATAACAGCATGTCGCATCTCGGCTTCAGGCTCGTGATGGACGAGAGCACGTGGGCAGATACGCGCCAGCGGCAACAGCTTGCGCGCGTCGACGTGGCAAGCAAATAAGCCGGGCTCTCGCCGGTCTTGATTATCGAATAGCACTACACGCAAGGGAATCCTGATGCAGATTTACTGTCGACGCGACTGGATAGGCCGCGTCTCCGCTCTCCTCGGCACCGCGCTGGTTGCCTTATCGCTCGCGGGATGTGGCGGCGCGGGCAGCACGACTGCGGTAGCGCCGGTGACGCCAGGCACAGCGGGCGCATTGCCGTCCTGGCGCGATGGACCGGCAAAGCAGACGATCACGAAGTTTGTTGGCGACGTCACTCGCGAGGGTTCGGCAAGCTTTGTCGCGCCTGCCGAGCGTATCGCCGTGTTCGACAACGACGGCACATTGTGGAGCGAGCAGCCCCTGTATTTTCAGTTCCTCTTCATGCTCGATCAGGTGAAGGCCGCGGCGCCAAGCCATCCGGAATGGAACAGCAACCCCGCCTTCAAGGCGCTGG
>DASYLW010000041.1:0-4480 GCA_036009385.1 Caballeronia sp. | reverse complement strand
GTCGCGGGCGTTATCGCGGCGCTCGCTCGACTCGCTCGAACCGTTGCAGGCGGGCGCGCGGGTACCCGTGGAGATCCGTCCACTGGTCGATGCATTGAACGACTTGCTGCGGCGTTTGAACGACGCGTCGCAGGCACAGCGAATCTTTGTTGCCGACGCGGCGCACGAGTTGCGCACGCCGCTGACCGCGTTGAAGTTGCAACTTCAGGTGGCACGGCGCGACGGTGCGTTGCAAGGTGATGGCCAGACGCTCGAACGTCTCGAGGGGCGGCTCAACCGGATCATTCACCTTGCACATCAGCTGTTAGCGATGGCGCGCGAGGACACGAACCGGGCGGCGTCGATGACGCCGGTGAGTCTGCGCCGTCTCGGGGAAAGGTCAGTGAGCGATCTGTCGTTGCTGGCGGAGGCCAAGGGAATCGATCTGGGACTGGAGGAGCGCGCGCGCGATGCGACGGACGATTATGTCGTGCTGGGCGATGAGCATGGGCTGGGAATCCTGCTGAATAACCTGATCGATAACGCGATTCGCCATACACCCGAAGGCGGAAGGGTCGACGTGATCCTCACGCGCGATGCAGCGGGGCTGGGCGTTGAAGTGGCGGATACCGGGACAGGCATTGCCCCCGATGAACTCGACCGGGTGTTCGACCGGTTTTATCGCGGTACCGGCGCGCAGGGATCGGGCAGCGGGCTGGGGCTCGCGATTGCGTCGAGTATTGCGGGGCGGCATGGGGCTACGCTCGAGGTGCGCAATCGCGAGCATGGAGGTGGGTTAATCGTGAGAGTGGGCGGGCTGGCACCGGGCGAAGTAACCGGCTAAGCCCTCAATCCACCAACGCCCCATCGTCATCAAAAAACGGATACGGCCCGTCGAACTGTTCGATGTATTCATGATGCGACACAAGCCCCACGCCCTCCGTCCAATAGTGCAACGCAAACGCCCCAGGCTCGAGCACGAATGCCGATGGTGCATCAGCGTGCAGATCAAGCACCACCTGGTGCGCGGTCGACGGTGCAATAGAAGCTATCGTCCCGGCAAACCGCTTATGCACCGGCCGATGCACATGCCCGCACAAGACACGCTCCACGTTCGGATACCGCGAAATCAGCGCCTCGAGCTTCGCCGCAGCCTGCGCGTCAAGCGCCATATCGTCCATATGTCCGATGCCGGTAGCAAACGGCGGATGATGCAACGCGACAATCACCGGCCGACCGCTAGCCGCTTTCAGCTCATCCTCAAGCCACGCAAGACGCGCGTCGCATAACGTACCCGGACTTTCCTGCGGCTTCTGCGAATCCAGCGCGATGATCCGCATATCTTGCAGATCAAACGCGTATTGCACGAAGTCGCCACCTGTACCGCTTTCATGCAAATAATGCGCATCGAAAACGTCGCGCAACGCCGCGCGATCGTCGTGGTTCCCGACCATCAGATACACCGGCATTTCCAACGGTTTCAGACACGCCGCGAGATGCCGGTATTCATCGGGCGTTCCAAAGTCCACCAGATCTCCGGTCACGAGCACGGCATCCGGACGCGGGCTCAGCGCGTTCAGACGTTCGACACAAGCACGCAGACAGGCGGCCGTATCGACTTTTTTATACGCAAGCACACCGGGAAGCTTGATATGCAAATCGGTGATTTGAGCGAGCAGCATGGCATCTCCTTGGTTTGGCTTTAAGCGAACGGAACCCGACCACGAGGTTCAGTGCAGCGCAACCCATCCCTCATCGCGCACCGATATCCCCACGGCCGTTCCCTGCGCCAGTTCAACACGGCCGGGCACATCGACAATCAATGCATCCGGCGCCGCGTCCCTGATTTTCAAGCGGGTACGTTCACCCAAAAACAGCGCCGACTCCACCGCGCCGCGCAACTGCGCAGACTGCGGATCGACAAGCACGGCGTCTTCCGGCCGGAAGAAAATTTCTGACTGCGCACGATCCCGTGCTTGCAGTTGCGCAACGAGTCCCGTGACGCTAATCGTACCGCCAAGCGTGATGAACGCCCCATCGCGGCACTCGCCTGCCACCCGGTTCAATGTGCCGATGAATTGCGCCACCGCGCGGCTCGCGGGCTGGTGGTAAATTTCGCGCGGCGTACCGCATTGCTCAATGCGCCCGGCGCTCATCACCACGATCCGGTCGGCCAGGGCCATCGCTTCAGACTGGTCGTGCGTGACGTAGATGCTGGTCACGCGAAGTTCGCGCAGCAACGCATTCATCTCGGCACGCAAGGTTTCGCGCAGGCGGGCATCGAGGGCCGTCAGCGGTTCATCGAGCAACAATACACGCGGCCTGGGCGCCAGTGCACGAGCCAGTGCAACACGCTGGCGCTGGCCGCCGGACAACTCGGTGACCGGCTTGTCGGCATGCGCGGTCAACTCCGTCATCTCGAGCAATTCATCCACTCGCCGACGCGCCGCCGAGGCCTCGACCTTCTGGATCCGCAGGCCATAACCCACGTTGCCGCGCACCGTCAGGTTGGGAAACAGCGCGTAGTTCTGGAACACCATGCCGACCTGGCGACGCTCGATAGGCAATGCCGTGACATCGTCGGCACCGAAGCTCACGCGACCGCCGGCATCGGGCTTTTCCAGCCCCGCGATCAACCGCAACGTGGTGGTCTTGCCGCAGCCTGACGGCCCGAGCAGCACCAGCGTCTCGCCGGGTTCGATGCTGAGATCGACGGGTTCGAGCACACGCTGCCCGCGAAATGTTTTCGCGCACCGGCTGAGGGTGACGGGAACGGCTTCGAGTCTCATCGTGCAGTCTCTACAGGCTGGGTAAGGGGTTGCTGCCCCGGAGAGTTGCTTCGCGACAACGCGCGCTTGCGTTTTGCTGCGGCGCGGGCACTCTGCGCGCCAGCCGGATCAACACCCAGCCATTGCATCGCAATCAATAACGGCAAGGTCATCAGCAAGAAAAGAATAGTGTAGGCGCTGCCGACTTCAAGCCGCATGGACGCGTATGCATCGGCGAGACCGACAGGCAAAGTCTTGGTGTCGGGCGTATGCAGCATCCATGTCAGGTTGAATTCGCCTATCGACAAAGTCAGGACCGCGAGCGCGCCAGCAACAATGCCGGGACGCGCATTCGGCAGCACGATTGTCAGGAAGCGCTGCGTGAACGACGCGCCCAGACTCGCCGCACCTTCCTCCATCGTCCGCAGGTCGGTGCCTGCGCAGACGGCGGCAACGGAGCGCACCATGAACGGCAGCGTGAAGACCACGTGCCCCGCAACGATGAACCACATGCTCGATCGAAACGCGCTCCAGCCGCCGTACACGGACAGCAACGCCAACGCAGTAGCAAGACCCGGCAACGCGATAGGCAAGACAAGCAATTCTTCGACAAAGCGCGCCCAACGCGAATTGCTGCGTGCCAATGCGTACGCCGCCGGCACGCCAATCGCGAGCGTGATAGCAAGCGTTGCAAGCGCGATCTCGATCGATAACCAGACCGAACCCTGATACATCGCCCACACTTGCTCGAGCCATTTGAGCGTCAGCCCACTGGAGACACCGCGAAAATAGTTGACGGTCAAACCAGCCATCACCGACATGACCACGGGCACGACCATGAACGCAACCAGCGCAAGCGTCAGCAGCAATTGCCCTGCAACAAGCAGACGACGCGGCTTAAGGAACTCAGGCATCGACGTCCTCATGCAGTTGCGGCGACAGTCGCGCCAGTGAGACTGCGAGCAACCGCCAGCACGGCCCACGTAACCAGACCGAGCACGATCGACAACGCCGCTGCCGTCGCAAGATTTGCGTTCAGCGTGAACTCGGTATAGATGGTCATCGGCAAGACGTCGAGGTCAGTGGCGAGTGTGAACGCGGTGCCGAATGCGCCCATCGCGGTAGCGAAACACACCGCACCCGCCGCGATCAACGCAGGCATCAGCGCAGGCATCACCACGTCTATAAAGATCCGCCACGGCGATGCCCCCAGCGAACGTGCCGCTTCTTCCAGCGACGCGTCCAGCTTCGTTGCCGCCGCCATGACGGTGACGATCACGCGCGGAATAGAAAAATACAAATAACCCAGGAACAAGCCGCTGAGTGAATAGGCGAACACCCAGCGGTCTCCTGCAAGCCGTGTGGAAATGGCGCCGATCAACCCTTGGCGCCCGGCCAGCATGATCACCATGAACCCCACCACCACGCCGGGAAACGCGAGTGGAAATGTCAGCAGCGCGACCAGCACGCGCTTGGCCGGCAACTCGCGACGCGCCAGAAATAACCCCGCGATTGTCGATAACACCAGCGTCGCCGCCGTCACCGCCAGCGACAACGCAATCGTCGCGAGCAAGCTATGCAGATAACGCGAGTTGGTCAGAACTTCGCGATACGCGGTGAACGCATCCGGCACCGCGCTGGCCTGCAGCAACGCGACCAGCGGCAGCAGCCAGAAAGCGCAGAACACGGCAAGCGCGGGTGCCAGCAGGAAGACCCGTGCGCGGATGGAGAAG
>DASYLW010000040.1:0-13504 GCA_036009385.1 Caballeronia sp. | reverse complement strand
CCCGTGAGGCTCGGGCAATGGCTGGACGATTTGCGCGCGCCGCCAACGCTTAACACGTACACCACGCTCGATGATGTCGCCCAGCGGCTGATCCGCACGAATTCGCGCTTGCCGCTGACGAAAGCACGTTTCCTGGCTCAGCACTGGGCCAAGCCTGACGATACCGGCCGTTTCCATTTGCTCGCCGATCCCGCGCACAAAATGCGTGGGCCGTTGCTGTACCGGCTGGACGAGGTGATGGCAGTCTGGTCGAAGGTGAGGGCGAAAGTCCTGCACGTCGAAGCGCTCGCTTCTCCGACCCTCGCAATGATCGCCGGCGATGTACCAATCGATGAATTCAAGCAGCGTTTCAAGGCGTTCAGCGATTGGCGCGAGGAAATCGTCGATAACGCCGGCCATATGCTTCATCACGACCAGCCGGAGCGGGTAGCCGCGTTAATCGAGACGTTTTGCGCTTGAGCCCCGGCGTTCGATCGTGTAATCGAACGATCGGTCAAGCGCTGGAATCCATTTGACGCATTGCAGTAGAATGGTTGCCAATTACCAGAGCTTCCATGATGAACGCCGATCTGCATTGCCATTCCACTGTTTCTGACGGCCAACTCGCTCCGGCCGAGGTTGCCGCTCGCGCCCACGCGGGTGGCGTGACGCTTTGGTCGCTCACCGACCACGATCAGCTTGGCGGCCAGCGCGAGGCACGGGAAGCCGCACAAGCGCTCGGCATGGCATATCTGGGCGGGGTGGAGATTTCGGTGACATGGGCGGGGCGGACGGTGCATATCGTCGGGCTGAACGTCGATGCCGAAAATCAGGCGTTGATCGATGGCCTGGCAGCCACGCGCAGCGGTCGCCAGGCGCGAGGTGAAGCCATCGGCGAGGCGTTAGCCAGCATCGGCATCCCGGGTGCCTATGAAGGTGCGCTGCACTACGTGAACGATCCGGCCATGATTTCGCGCACACATTTCGCACGCTATCTGGTTGAAAAGGGTTACGCGGAATCGACCTCGGACGTGTTCTCAAAATATCTCGGCGACGGCAAGCCGGGGTTCGTCGGCCATCGCTGGTCCAAATTGGCCGACGCCATGAAATGGATCAAGGCGGCGGGCGGCGAGGCGGTGATCGCGCATCCCGGGCGTTACGATTTCTCGCCGGTCGAATTCGCCGCGTTTTTCGATGAATTCATCCAGCTCGGCGGCCGTGCAATTGAAGTCGTGACCGGCAGTCACACGCCGGACCAGTATCGCGATTATGCGGAAGTCGCCCGGCGATACGGCTTTCTCGCATCGCGCGGCTCGGATTTCCATGCGGCGGGCGAGGGGCGTATCGACCTTGGCCAGTTGCCGCAACTGCCCGCCGATCTCAAGCCCGTGTGGGAGTTCCTGGTTTAAAGCCGCACCGCGCCAGTTCATAGTCGGGCCGCGCGTTGGACCGCTTTATTGAAGCTCGTTTCAACCCGCTCGTTTCAACCCGCTCGTTTGAGCCCGCTCGTTTAAGCCCGCTCGTTTAAGCCCGCTCGTTTGAGCCCGCTAAACGCTGCGCACGATCCTTGCATTCACTCACTTCTGTTTGTCGCGCAACTGCATGCATTTGCGGGTATTCTCGCGTGTTCGCATGGGAGCTGCTTCGAAGCTTTAATCTGATATTCGGTTCGAATGCAGTTTGAAATCAGTTCGAAGCCGCGGACGTCATACCCGGCGCGAAAAACATAAAACGCAACGCGTACGCCCAGCGTATCGGCGACGGTTGGCAGCAAGCTTCCGGACAACCCACTTACGTTTATCTGGTCATGTCTCAATTCTTTCGAATTCATCCGGACAATCCGCAGCCGCGACTGATCAACCAAGCGGTGCAGATCATCAATGATGGTGGCATTGTCGCGCTGCCGACCGATTCAAGCTACGCGCTCGCGTGCCATCTCGACGATAAAAATGCGGTTGAACGGATCCGCCGGATTCGCGGGCTCGACGAAAAACAACTGCTCTCGCTGCTAGTGCGCGATTTATCGGAATTGTCGAATTTCGCGATCGTCGATAACCGTAACTACCGCCTGATCAAATCGGTTACGCCCGGTCCTTACGTGTTTGTGCTTCAGGCGACGAAGGAAGTGCCCCGGCGCCTGTCGCACCCTTCGCGAAAGACGATCGGCCTGCGTGTGCCGAATCATGCAATCACGCTCGCGTTGCTCGAAGCGCTGGGTCAGCCGCTGCTCGGCTCGACGCTGATCCTGCCGCCCGACATCCACCCGCTCAACGACGCCGAAGAGATTCGCCAGCGGCTGGAAAAACAGGTCGACCTGGTCATCGACGCCGGCGCGTGCCCGATGGAACCGTCCACGGTGATTGACTTGACCGGTGAGGAACCCGTGCTGGTGCGCCCCGGCCTGGGCAGTCTGGAACCATTCGGTATTACCGCTGCAAACGCCTGAAAACCCCGCACGATGACACAATACGCAGTGACGCTGCGTTCGGGCGAATTGCCCCTGGCGCAGACTCACTGCCGCAGTCTCACTGCCTCGACGCTCGCGCCCGATCGCCCTGGGCGAACGCCAAACCGTCCGCCAACGAGTGGCGCCACAACTGCTTGATACAATAGCGAGCTATGGATTCCTCCCTGATACAAACCATCGCGGTCTACGCGCTCCCCGTGATCTTCGCGATCACGCTGCATGAGGCCGCTCACGGCTATGCGGCCCGTCTGCTGGGTGACAACACGGCTTACGTGCTCGGTCGCGTGTCGCTCAACCCAATGCGCCACATCGATCCCGTCGGTACGCTTGCTATTCCGCTCATCCTTTATTTCGTCACGAGTGGCGCGTTCATGTTCGGTTACGCGAAGCCGGTGCCGGTGGCCTTCGGGAACCTGCGCAATCCGCGCTGGGGCAGCTTGTGGGTCGCGGCGGCCGGCCCCGCGAGCAACTTCGTCCAGGCGCTGATCTGGGGTGTGATCGCAGTGCTGCTGGCGTCGTTTAACGTCAGCGAACCATTTTTTACGCGCATGGCTGCGGCCGGTGTTGGCGTGAATCTCGTGCTCGGCGTGCTCAACCTGTTTCCCCTGCCGCCGCTTGATGGTGGACGTGTACTGATGGCGCTGCTGCCCGTGCGCGCGTCGATCATGCTGTCGCGCCTCGAACCTTATGGTTTTTTTATCGTGATGGCGCTTGTCATGACCGGCACCTTGACGCGTTTTTGGCTCGGGCCGCTGGTGAGCGCCGGGTATGTCGCGGTGTCGGCCGTCCTGAATCCCCTTGCCTCGCTTTTACAATAAATCCATGTTCCCTGACCGTATCTTCTCAGGCATGCGGCCGACCGGCTCGCTGCATCTAGGCCACTACCACGGCGTGCTCAAGAACTGGGTGCGGCTGCAGTCCGAATACCCGTGTTTTTTTGCGGTCGTCGACTGGCATGCGCTGACGACCCACTATGAAACGCCTGAAGTCATCGAGAAAAACGTCTGGGAAGTGCTGATCGACTGGCTCGCGTCGGGCATCGATCCGGCGCAAGCCACGCTCTTTATCCAGAGCCGCGTGCCAGAACATGCCGAGCTTGCGCTGCTGCTAGGCATGAGTACGCCGCTCGGCTGGCTCGAACGCGTGCCGACCTATAAAGAACAGATCGAGAAGCTGAAGGAAAAGGACCTGACCACGTACGGGTTTTTGGGTTATCCGGTGCTGATGGCCGCCGACATCCTGCTGTACCGCGGCTCGCTCGTGCCGGTCGGCGAGGACCAGGTGCCGCACGTGGAAATGACGCGCGAGATCGCGCGGCGCTTTAATTATCTGTACGGGCGCGAGGCGGATTTCGAAGAGAAGGCGCTCGATGCCGCGAAGAAACTCGGCGGCAAGCGCGCGAAGCTTTATCACGAGTTGCGAGTCGCGTATCAGCAGGAAGGCGACGACGAAGCGCTCGAAAAGGCGCGTGCGATGCTCCAGGAGTCGCAGAGTCTCTCCATGAATGATCGCGAACGGCTGTTCGGATACCTGGAAGGTGCGCGCAAGATCATTCTGGTCGAGCCGCAGGCGTTGCTGACCGAAGCGTCACGCATGCCGGGACTCGATGGCGCGAAGATGTCGAAGTCGTATGGCAATACCATCGGCTTGCGCGAAGACGCCGAGACCATCACGAAGAAAGTACGCACCATGCCGACCGATCCGGCGCGGGTTCGCCGCACTGATCCAGGCGACCCGGACAAGTGTCCGGTGTGGCAACTGCATCAGGTCTATACCGATGAAACTACGCACAAGTGGGTGCAGACGAACTGCCGCAGCGCCGGAATTGGTTGCCTCGAATGCAAGCAGCCGGTGATCGAAGGCATATTGCACGAGCAGCAACCCATGCTGGAGCGCGCGCAGAAATACATGGACGATCCGTCGCTGTTGCGCGCGATCGTGGCGGACGGTTGCGACAAGGCGCGCAAGTTCGCGGTAGAGACCATGCGTGACGTCCGCGACGCGATGGGCCTCTCGTATAACTGATGACCGCAATGCCAACGCAAGAAAAGTCGCCCACGCCCCCTGCCATCGCCAGTGCGTGGATTGAGCAATGGGCGCATCTGGTGGAGCAGGGCGGCGCGGTACTCGACGTTGCGTCGGGCAATGGCCGCCATGCGCGTTATTTCGCGTTGCGCGGGCATCCGGTGCTGGCGCTGGATCGCGATGAAACCGCCTTGGCGAGCCTCGCTGCCGTTGAACGTGTGACGACCCGCTGCGCCGATCTGGAAAACGCGAGTTGGCCGCTGCGGGACGACGAGAAATTTGCCGCGGTCGTGGTGACGAACTACCTCCACCGGCCCCTGTTCCCGTATTTATTCGATGTCCTCGCGCCCGGTGGCGTGCTGCTTTACGAAACCTTCGCCACGGGCAACGAGCGGGTCGGGTTCGGCAAGCCGTCGAACCCGGACTTCCTGCTCAATACTGGGGAGCTACTCGACGCCGTGCGGGGCCGGTTACGGGTCATCGCTTATCAGGATGGATTTATCAACGTACCGCGTGCATCCTGCGTGCAGCGCATTGCCGCCGCCGCCCCGCTGCGGTCCATGCCAACAGGCCTTACGGAACGTAACAATGCGTCAGATCCCGTTCGTTACGTACTGCAGGGCTAATCCGCTACAATCGCGGTTTACCGACCAATTTCATAGCGTTTCATGACAAACGGAACACACGGCGGCATCCAGATCCGCGGCAGCATTCCTGCCATCGTCACCCCGATGCACGAGGACGGTAGTCTCGATCTGCCGGCGTTTCGAAAACTGATCGACTGGCATGCGCAAGAGGGCTCGAACGGTCTCGTCGTAGTTGGCACCAGCGGCGAATCGGCCACGCTCTCGGTGGACGAACACATCCTGATGGTGAAAACCGCCGTCGAACACACGGCCAAGCGCTTTCCGATCATCGCTGGCGCGGGCGGCAACTCCACCTCCGAAGCGGTCGAGCTGGCAAAAGCGGCGAAGGAAGTTGGCGCCGACGCCACGCTTCAAGTAGTCCCTTACTACAACAAGCCAACGCAAGAAGGCATGTACCAGCACTTCCGCAAAATCGCGGAATCCGTCGACCTGCCCGTCATCCTGTATAACGTTCCGGGCCGGACCGTTGCCGACATGAACCACGACACCGTCCTGCGTCTCGCCGACGTGCCGGGCATCGTGGGCGTGAAGGAGGCAACGGGCAATATCGACCGTGCGGCAAACCTGATCAAGTACGCGCCGGCGCATTTTGCGATCTACAGCGGCGACGATCCGACCGCGATCGCTTTGATGCTGCTCGGTGGCCACGGCAACATTTCGGTGACCGCGAACCTAGCGCCGAGAGCGATGAGCGAACTCTGCCGCGCGGCGCTTGCTGGCGACGCGATCACCGCGCGCAAGATTCACCTGAGCTTGCTGTCGCTGCATAAGCAGATGTTTTGCGAGTCGAATCCGATCCCCGCGAAGTGGGCGCTTGCCGCGCTTGGGCGGATGGAAGGCGGAATTCGCCTGCCGCTGACGCCGCTCGACGCGCGCTATCACGACGCCGTGCGCGACGCGTTGCGCGAAACAGGACTTCTGGCCTGACGGCCGGCGGCGGGACGCATTTTAAACGTGCGGCCCGCTGCAATGCAGTGGTTCCGGCCTTATTACCGTTTGGCCAGCCAGCGAGTGTCATCAACCCGTCGTTCATCGACCCGTTCCCGGCTTAGCTTCCAGGCAACGCGCATTCAGCATCACGAAGGACCTCATGAAACGTTCTGCCTTATTCAATCACGCTCGCACCCTGAGCGTGCTGTCGCTTGGAATCGGCACGCTGATCTCGCTTGCCGGTTGTGACACCTTGAACGACTGGCTCGCGCCGGATCGGGTCAATTACAAGGGTGCTGAAACGGCGCCTACGCTGACCGTGCCATCGGATCTGACCACGGCGGATATCAGCCAGCGTTATGCCGCGCCACCCAAGCTGAATACGCTCGGCGGTGCTGCGCCACGTGCACTTACGCCCGCAGGCAATGCAACCGTGGGCGTGCCGAATCCGCAAGACCCGTTCGGCATGCATGTGGAGCGTGACGGTGATCGCCGCTGGCTCGTCGTCGACGGCCGTTCCCCCGACCAGCTCTGGCCGCAGTTGCAGGAGTTCTGGGAAGAGAACGGTTTCACGCTCAAGACCGATGCCGCTGCTACCGGCATCATGACGACCGACTGGGCTGAAAATCGCGCGAACATTCCGGACGACTGGTTCAGGAAGAGCATTGGCAAGCTGGTCGACTTTGCGTATTCATCGGGTACGCGCGATCAGTTCCGTACGCTGGTCGAGCGCGGTGCGAGTGGTTCTACCGATATCTCCATCAGCCATAGCGCGATGGAAGAAGTGCTGACTGGTCAGGACAAGACCTCGTCGAAATGGGTCGAGCGGCCGCGCAACCCCGCACTTGAAGCCGCATTCCTCGCGAAGCTGATGGAGAAGTTTGGTCTCACCGACGCGCAGGCCAAACAGCTGTTGACCGATGCACGCCCGGCGACCGCGACGGCCTCGGTAGATCCAACCGGCGGCCCGTCCACACTCGATCTCTCCGAGCCATTCGACAGCGCCTGGTTGCGTGTAGGCCTTGCCCTCGACCGGACCAACTTCACCGTCGACAACCGGGATCGTGCGAAGGGCCTCTACTACGTACGTTTCTCGGACTCCATGCAGGAGTTGAAGAAGGACGGATTGCTCGGCAAGTTCTTTGGTGGCAGCACACCCAAGCCTGGGCGCGAGTTCATGGTCAACGTGCGTCCGAAGGCAGACAAGGTTACGGAGATTGCCGTCGTCGATACTAACGGACAAGTGGATACGTCCACTGACGCACAACGGATCGTCGCGTTGTTGCACGCGCAGTTGAACTAGGTTTTCGCCCATGCGTTTTGCCAGTCTCGGCAGCGGCAGCGAAGGCAATGCGTTGCTGGTCGAGTCGGTCAGCGGTACGACGACCACGCGCGTGCTGCTGGATTGTGGTTTCTCCGCGAAGGAAGTCGAGCGGCGCCTCGCGCGGCTCGGCGTGCGGGCAGACGAGATCGACGCCATTCTTATCACGCATGAGCATGCGGATCACATTGGTGGCGCGCTGACTCTGGCGCGCAAATTCTCTATTCCGTTGCACATGAGCTGGGGCACCGCACGCGCAGTGGGTGCCGATGACGCACCGGTCGACCTACGCGTGCTCTGGGGCGACGAGAGCGTGATGGTAGGGGATCTGGAAGTGCTTCCCTATACGGTTCCCCACGACGCGCGCGAGCCCCTCCAGTACGTGTTCTCGGACGGCGTAAGCCGTTTGGGGGTCCTGACGGATGTCGGGGGCGCTACGGCCCACATCACGAATGTACTGAGTGGTTGCGATGCGTTGGTGCTCGAGTCGAATCACGATGTCGGGATGCTCGCTACAAGCCGCTATCCAGCGTCGCTCAAGGCGCGTATCGGCGGTATGCATGGACACCTGAACAATGACGCTGCAGCAGGTATTCTCGCAGCGCTCGATCGATCGAAGCTGCGTCATCTGGTGGCCGCTCATCTAAGCCGGGAAAACAACTTGCCCGAACTCGCCCAGGCGGCGCTCGCCACCGTGCTGGGTGGTACTCCGGCCGATGTCGTGGTGGCTACGCAAGCCGACGGGTTCGACTGGTTGTCGCTATGAAACCGCGCTGCGGTTCTCTATAAGTGCTGCAGCACGCGCTGCATATCACTTCATAGCGCGCATCGGCATTCCACCTCTATTCACATCACGATTTACACCCAAGAACCAGCAGACGTAAAAAAACCGGCCCGAGGGCCGGTTTTTTCATAAGCCTCCCAGAATGACATTCTGCGAGGCTTATTGCGGAGGCTTCGTTTTCAGCTAGATAAAACAGCTAAAAGAGCGAAAAACTAGGCCCCTGACTAGGTGCTTACTGGCTTGCGCCCGAAGCAGGAGCAGCTGCAGAAGCTGCGTCGGTTGCCGATGCAGCAGCCGCAGTTGCGTCGCTGGCAGCAGCCGTAGCGCTCGAAGCTGCGTCGCTAGCAGCAGCTGCAGAATCAGAAGCAGCAGCAGGTGCCGAAGCAGCCGAGGTATCGCTAGCAGCGCCCGGAGCAGCCGTATCGCTAGACTTGTTGCATGCAGCAAGAGCAACAGCAGCCAACAGGGATGCTACGAGGAGAGATTTCTTCATGATCACGTCCTTTTATGGTTAAAGGTAAGCAACAGCGCAAAGTACCGGTAATGTGTGCTCCAACACCGACCCGGGCCGTTGTGGACTCACATTATGTATGTCTGTGAGACTTCCTACGGCTTGGGCGGAAATTATATGCACTTTCGTATCGACCGTCGATAAATCAGGGGACAATACGTTGTCTTTCTCATACATTTCAACCCGCGGAACAGCAAGATAGTCCAAACACTAGGCGTTTGCGTCAACTTGTATCCAGCCCGCACAATACCACTCGTGCAGTAGCACTGTCATTGACGAATCGCCTGAGAGTGTTACAAAGCGTTTCCCCTCCAAATAGCGTTTGTCGGCGAGTTCCGGGAGCCATTTTTTGAGCTTTCCCGCCATTAAATCCTGCTCGCCATTCATAAAATAAGCGTGCTTGTCATAAAGCAACACCGTTTTGTTATCGAGCCTCAAACCAGATTGATTCACTCGCTCGATAAACCGGTTCTCATTCAAAGGACGTCGCGGCGGATCGAATACAACACTCGGCTTTGGTTCGCTCAGATAGGTGCCGAGAAATGAAGCAACGTCCTTCTCATCCCATTCGATGTTTGCAAGGATCGCGCCAACCCGGTCGATCATGAGTTGTGGCAGCTGCGCCGGGTGGCTTACCGCCGGCTGCGACGGGTCGCTGTAGCGTTGAGCACCGGCCTTGGAGCCCTTCGCGCCGGCGCTGTGCGCGTCGTCCAGGCGCTCCGCAAGGTGATACAGGAACTGGCCTGACAGTTCGCTTGCAGATGGCGCCCTGAAGCCGATGGAGGCGGTCATGCACTCGCCTTCGGCCACACCGTCATGGGCGATGTGAGGCGGTAAATAAAGCATGTCGCCCGGTTCCAGCACCCATTCTTCATCGGCTTCGAAGTGCTGTAAAACTTTCAACGGCAAGCCCTCTTTTAGCGAGAGATCGCGCTGCGCGCCAAAGCGCCAGCGCCGTTTGCCGTGAACCTGCAAGAGGAAGACGTCGTAGGAATCGAAGTGCGCGCCCACGCCGCCGCCGTCGGTGGCGTACGAAATCATGAGGTCGTCGACGCGGGCGTCGGGGATGAAACGGAAGCGGTCCAGCAGCGCGCGGGCACGGTCGTCGTGCAGGTTCACGCCTTGCACGAGTAATGTCCAGTCACGCTTTTTCATAGATGGCAATTCATCCGGCGCAAAAGGCCCGTGCTCCATCGCCCAGGACTTGCGAAAATGCGTGATGAGGCGCGATTCTGCGTCTTCGCTATCGGCGAGTTCGAACAGTTCGTCGCGCGATAGCGGCGCTTGAATGTCAGGAATCGCCTGACGGATCAGGAGCGGCTTTTTCTGCCAGTACCGGCGCATGAATTGCGCAGGCGTCAGGTTACCGAGCAGGGTTGCAGGTTCGTCGGGAAGCGGCACCGCGAAGGGACTTGAGGGAACGTTAGGGGACCGCGCTGGCATCGTATAATTGAGGCTTGTATCTTGGAGAATCCAATGAAAATCGCAAAAGACACCGTCGTATCAGTAGCCTATAAGCTCTCGGACGCTCATGGCAATCTGATCGAGGAAAGCGACGAGCCGATGGTCTATCTGCACGGCGGCTATGATGGCACGTTCCCCAAGATCGAGGAAGCACTCGACGGTCAGGAAGCCGGCTATCAGACCCAGTTGCAGCTCGAACCGCAGGACGCGTTCGGTGAGTACGATCCCGATCTCGTGAAAGTCGAGGCGCGCGGCCGGTTTCCGGAACCGCTCGAAGTCGGCATGCAGTTTGAGGGCACCCCGGAAGACGGCGAAGACGAACTCGATTCGCTGATCTACACGGTCACCGACGTGGCGGAAGATAAAGTCGTGCTAGACGGCAATCATCCGCTCGCCGGTATGGCGCTGCGTTTCGCGCTGAACGTGCAGGAGGTCCGCGAAGCCACCGAGGACGAAAAAGAACATCAGCACGCGCATGGCCTCGACGGTCTTGAAGTCCTCGACGAGGACGACGAGGAGCCAGGCAAGGACGTCGGCCCGACCTTGCACTGAGAGGTTTGTACGGGTTGATCGAAGGATGTGAAACAAGGCGCAGGCAGGTTGCTGCGCCTTTGTTTTATCTCGCGTAACGATCCGTGATTGGGATTATTGACTGGTACCTGAGCCCGATGCGCTGCTTGCCGGATTTGATGGCACCGGCAGGATCGGTGGCAGGTTCGCGCGCGAGTTCAAGTTAAGCATGGGCGGCACCGAAGACGCGGGCGTGCCCGTGTCGGATTCACGTGCCGGTGCGGGGCGTTGTTGCATTTGCTGCGTGGGCTGCACGGGCTGCATCTGCTGGAAAAACGATGAAGGCCCAGGGGTGTCGGTTTCAACGCCGGGTATTGAAGGAGGGAAGGCGGAAGGAGCCGAGGCGAAAGGCGACGAAGGCGAAGCCGCCGACGACGGTATCGACGAAGACGCGGGCACGGTCGGCGCCGACGCCTGGATGGGTGCTGCGGGCCGCACGTTCACGTCACGCACGCGCACCCGGAAGGGCGGCCGCCATGCAAAGTCGGACTCCACTTCCAGCCATTGCGATTGTGGTTTCTTCAAACCGATCGCGATGCGCGTCAGATTGGCCACCACCGTGCCTTTATCGTTGCGCAGTGGCTGGTCGATACGAAAGCCCCTGGGTATCGGCGTATCCGATTCGTGAATCACGATCACGGGTCCGCGAAACAATTCAGCGGCTTTGACAAGGCTGCGCTTGAGTTCGAGAAAACCATCGCGCGACGCATCGCCGCGAGAAAAGTGCAGCCATGCGAAACGATCGCGACGCTCATAGCGGGCGAAGTCAGGGTCCCCCTGAAGGATCACGACGATCGCGCGCATCTCCGAGCGTCGTGCAGTTTCCACCGCATGCTCCAGCCAGAATGCATTGGCGACCGAGCGGTCCTCGAATTCTCCGTTGCGTCCGCCCGCGGTCAGATAGTGATTGTTCGGCGCGGGTGCGTTCAGGCCAATGAACGAGACACCGTTGGCTTGCCATCGGACGTTTTCGCGGAACGGCCGAAAGCGCGCGACATCGCTTTCGCGGATCACGTTCATGGGCGTCTGGCCGAGCGCACTCGAGTCGCTGAAGAACAGTTGACGGACGAAATCCAGCCGTCCGACCGGGTCGTAACTGCCTGCTTGCGCGAGAGCGCAAGCGGCCCAGTCGTTGCCGCCGGGTAGCAGGACGACCGGTTTTCGGGAGCTGTCGAAGATTCGCTGACGGGTGTCGTAGAGCGAATCGCGGCACGGTTCGGTTTCGCCTTTGAGGTTGCCGTCGTAGACGATGAACGACGTGTTCCGTTCTTGTCCGATGGCATCGAGCAGGTGCTGCAGCGCAGTTTCGCCGCTGGGCTTGTCGAGTACGTTCGAAGCGATCGCGAACGTGAGCGGCGTGGAGGGTGCGAGCAGCGGCGCCTCGGCTCGCGCGTACTGCCATCCTCCGGCCAGCAGGAAGAGCGCGCTCAAACAAATAACAAAGACGCGGTTGCGCACCAAGCGCCGCGCGCCCGGCCAGTCGATGGCAGAGTCTGCCTTTACGCCAACACCAACACCAACGCCAACACCAACGCCAACGCTAACGCGACGCATCCGGAGCGTTCGACGCCAGCTCATGTAGTTCGTAGAGCAGATCGAGTGCGTCGCGTGGGCGCAATTCGTTCGGGTCGATTGCGCGCAGCCGGTCAAGTGCGGGGTGCGGCTGCGCTTCGGCTGGTTCTTCGTGTTCGTGGGAGTCAGCGATTTCAACAACAGGGGGTGCGAACAGATCGAATTGCGGTGACGGCTGGCCGATCGACTGCTGCTCCAGATGGGCCAGGTGTTTCCTTGCGGCCTTGATGACAGCCGGTGGCACGCCAGCCAGTTGTGCGACCTGCAAGCCGTAGCTCTGGTTCGCCGGGCCCTCGCTCACTGCGTGCAGGAAGACGATGCCGTGGTCATGTTCGACCGCCGATAAATGCACGTTTGCCGCGTGAGCGAACTCGGCCGGCAACTGCGTCAGTTCGAAATAATGCGTGGCGAACAACGTATGGCAGCCATTATGCGATAGCAGATGACGCGCGATGGCCCACGCGAGCGCGAGGCCGTCGAAGGTGGATGTTCCGCGGCCGATCTCGTCCATCAGCACGAGACTCGACGGTGTGGCGTCGTTGAGAATAGCTGCCGCTTCCGTCATTTCGACCATGAAGGTGGAGCGGCCGCCAGCGAGGTCGTCGGCGGCGCCAATGCGCGTGAAGATCCGGTCGATTGGTCCAAAGCGCGCGCGTTTCGCGGGCACATAGCTTCCCACATAAGCGAGTAGTGCGATCAATGCGGTCTGTCGCATGAACGTCGATTTACCGCCCATGTTTGGCCCGGTGATCAGCAGCAGCTTGCGCTCGGTATTGAGGCAGCAATCGTTCGCGATGAACTGCTCGACCTGCGCCTCCACCACCGGGTGCCGCCCTTGCTCGATGTCGATACCTGCGTCGCCCGCGAATTCCGGTGCGGTCCAGTCGAGCGCGAGCGCCCGTTCTGCGAACGCGCCAAGCAGATCGAGCTCAGCGAGCGCCGCTGCTACGCGCTGGCACTCGCCTATGTGCGGCAACAGCGTTTGCAGCAACGCGTCGTAGAGCAAACGCTCGCGTGCCAGCGCACGGTCCTGTGCGGACAGCGCCTTGTCTTCGAAGGTCTTCAACTCCGGCGTGATGTAACGCTCGGCGTTTTTCAGTGTCTGGCGACGGCGGTAGTCATCCGGAACCTTGTCCGTCTGGCCGCGCGTGACTTCGATATAAAAGCCATGCACCTTGTTGTATTCGACCCGCAGGTTCGCAATGCCCGTTCGCGTGCGTTCACGCGTTTCCAG
>DASYLW010000039.1:0-7372 GCA_036009385.1 Caballeronia sp. | reverse complement strand
CCGCGCCCGGCGCCATTGCGTGCAAGCAGCAGGTCCTTCAGGTGAATCATGCCGAGCACGTGTTCGCCGGAGGCATCGGCGAAAAGGGGATAGCGGCTGAAGCGGTGGCGCGCGATCACTTGCATGTTGTCGCGCATGGGGACGTCGTTGCGCAGGCCGACCATCTCATGGTTCGGGCGCATCAGGTCCGAGACCGTCATGCGGCTGAAATCGAGCGAATGGGCGATCGTGTTCCATTCATCGGCGTTATAGGCGGAGCCGGGGAACCCGGCGGACCCCTTGCCGGTTGCATCCGGCAAGGCAGCCGTCGATGCCCCGCTCAAGCGCCGGCCGCGCAGGATCAGCTTGAGTTCATCGGTGGAATAGTGGGCGTCGCCGCCATGTCCCGTCCCGAGTCCGAACAATCGCAACACGAAATTCGCGCTCGAATTCAGCACCCAGATGAACGGATACATGGCCCAGTAGAAACCGTAGAGCGGCATGGCGACCCACAGGCCGACCTGTTCCGCGCGCCGGATCGCCCACGATTTCGGGGCGAGTTCACCCACGACGATATGCAGGAACGAAATGCACGAGAACGCGAAGAACAGCGAGACAGCATCGATCAGCTTGGTTGATTCGATACCCGCAAGCGCGAACAACGGATGCAGCAACGCGGCGAATGCCGGTTCACCCAGCCAGCCAAGCCCGAGCGACGCCAGCGTGATGCCGAGCTGACAGGCGGACAAATACGCGTCGAGCTTGCCGTGGACCTTGGCCAGCAAACGGCCCGGCAAACCGTTCGACCGTGCGATTGCCTGAACGCGCGTGGCGCGCAGTTTGACGAGCCCGAACTCGGCCGCGACGAAAAACCCGTTCAACGCGACGAGCAACAAGGCACCAATTAGCGCAACTACCTGATTCAAAGCAACCTGCTCCGCAAAATGAAACCACCAGTATAGAGGTGCAAGCTGACCGAAAGTTAAATCAGGTGGCGCTCAACGGCACGCGAAACCTGAGCGCAACGGTGGCGCCATCGGCGAGATCGTCGTGCTCGAAGGTCCCGCCGTGCGCTTGCGCCACACGTTTGCACAGGGCGAGCGCCCACGCGATGCGCGCGGCTTCCCGCGGCAAGATGGCCTGAGTGCGGGCAAACGCTTCAAGCACATGGGGAACCTCAAGATCCAGGAGCGCTTTCTGCGATGCTGTGAACGTTACGACTGCACTAAAGACACCGCCCTCCACCAGGCCGTCCAACACCACCTTCGATTCCGCGGCGCTCGCCTCGGTGGCGAACGCAAGCATCAGCCAGAGCGCCTGGGTGAGGCGTTCGCTATCGGCGCTGATCTGCTCTTCCACCAGAGCGGATTCAACATGCAGCGTGACATGCCGCGTGTCCGCCAGACTCGCGCGGGCTTGGCGAACGCTTGCGTCCATGAGATGCCGTAGCGCAAGCGGCGCGCGGTCGAGCGCCAGCGTTTTGGTCTCGGCGCGCGTGGTATCGATGAATTGCTCGATCAGCTTCACCTGCTGCTCCACGCCGGAACGAATCCCGCCGATGGCGCGTTGGGCGGCGGCATCGGTGGTATCGACCTTGCGCTCCAGCACGTAACCCCAGCTATGGATAGCGTTCAGCGGACCGCGCAAATCATGCGATACGACCCCGAGCACGTGATCGCGCATGAATAGCGCTGCTTCCGCACGCAGATGCGCGGTGCGCTCATCGGCATCAGCATTGGCTCGTGCAGGATTGCCTTGCGCCGATGTTCCGGAACCGCTCGGCGAAACGATCAGCGTCACGGTATCGGCCCGGCCGGTACTGCCGGGCAGTGCGAGGATGGAGAACGAACGCGATCTCGAACGCGCTTCCTCGCCCTCCTCGATGGATACCCTCGCGCGACGCACACTGCCGGCGGCGAACGCGGCGTCGGCTACTTCGGCGAGCACGGCGATCAGGGGTTTGGGCAAGGCGGTGCCGGCGAGAGAACGGCCTTCGAATGCGTGAGGGTCGAGTTCGAACAGATGGGCGAAAACGGTATCGGCTGACAGACAGCGTTGGGCGGTATCCAGCACGAGCACGCCGTCCGTGCCCGCGATCGGCGCTTCAGGACGGGGAGCGCGCCCCGTTTCGACCGTGCCGGAGAAAGACGTTGTCACGATAGGAGATCCTTGAGCGTTGATGAATGCGAGTATCTTGCCCGGTGTTATCGAGATGACTGGCCATTATAGTGGAGCGCTTCCGGGCCTTCCCCTTGGGCTTGGCCGGCCCTTCCTCCCCATTAACGAGATACGGTCAGAGGGCGCAGCAAACCCGCAGCAAACCTCGTGCACGCCTCGCCGGGTGTAACGATGCTGCATGAAAGCCCTACAATACCGGTTTTAGAACTAGCCGGCGGTGCCGGCTTTTACAAGGAGTGTTACATGGCGATCGTGACGACCGACTCAGGGCTCAAGTATGAAGATTTGACGGTAGGCGAAGGCGCTGAAGCCGTTGCCGGCAAGTCGGTGAGCGTGCATTACACGGGCTGGCTCACGGACGGCCAGAAGTTCGATTCGAGCCACGACCGTAATGATCCGTTCGCTTTTGTACTCGGCGGCGGCATGGTCATCAAGGGCTGGGACGAGGGCGTGCAGGGTATGAAGGTCGGCGGCAAGCGCAAGCTGACGATTCCGCCGCAGTTGGGTTATGGCGTGCGCGGCGCCGGTGGCGTGATTCCGCCGAATGCGACGCTGGTATTTGAAGTGGAATTGCTGGAAGTTTAAGGTTCGTTCGATCGCACCGACGGGGTTTTCGAGGGCTGTTGGCGCGGTCGGACGGCAGCGCTGGGTTGGTCGTTCGGGGTTGACTCCAGTTGACCCGGACCGCTAACTCAGCGGTCCGGTTTGCCCCCGATCGGGCAAGATCGAAATTACCCGTTTAATCCCCGCTCCAGATCCCCGCGAATATCCGCGGCATTTTCCAGTCCCACCGCTAGCCGGATCAGCCCCTCGCGAATCCCTGCCGCTTCGCGCACCTCGGGCGTCAAGCGCCCGTGCGTTGTGGTCGATGGATGCGTAATCGTCGTACGCGTATCTCCAAGATTGCCGGTGATTGAACAGATTTTCGTCGCATCGATCACGCGCCAGGCATTCGCTCGCTGCTCTTCGCGCGTCTCGCCCCTCAATTCGAACGACACAATCGCCCCGCCGGCCTTCTGCTGCTTCCTGGCAATCGCGTACTGCGGATGCGACTCGAGCCCCGGATAAAACACGCGCTCGATCGCCGGATGCGTCTCCAGCCAGCGCGCGATTTCCAGCGCATTCGCCGACTGCTTCTCCACCCGCAGCGACAGCGTTTCCATGCCTTTCAGCAAGACCCACGCATTAAACGCGGACAACGTCGGCCCTGCACTGCGCACGAACGGAAATACCTTCTCCATGATGAACTGCTTCGACCCGACCAACGCGCCGCCCAGCACCCGTCCCTGACCATCGAGGAACTTGGTCGCCGAATGCATCACGACATCGGCACCGAGCTTCAACGGCTGCTGCAGCGCCGGACTGCAGAAACAGTTATCGACGACAAACAATGCACCTACTTCCTTCGATATCTTCCCGATCGCTTCGATGTCCGCGATTTCAGTCAGCGGGTTCGACGGCGTCTCCAGGAAGAACATCTTCGTTTCAGGACGCACGGCCGCACGCCATTCATTCAGATTGGTGGCATCGACGAACGTGGTCGTGATCCCGAACTTCGTGAAGATCTGCGAGAACATCCCGATCGTCGATCCGAACAAACTCTTCGAACTGACCAGGTGGTCGCCCTGCTGCATCGAACACATCACCACCGACATGATCGCGGCCATGCCCGACGCCGTCGCCATGCACGCCTCGCCGCCTTCCAGCGCCGCCAGGCGGTTCTGGAACATCGCAACCGTCGGGTTCGTGAAGCGCGAGTACGTGTAAGCCTCTTCGGAGTTCTTGAAGCTCTCCGCGGCATGCGCGGCGCTCTCGAACACAAAGCTCGATGTCAGGAAAATCGCTTCCGAGTGCTCGTTGAAATCGCTGCGCAAGGTTCCGGCGCGAACGGCGAGCGTATCGAAGTTGAGGTTTTCGTCCATGTTCGTGTTTTCCATTCTTTCCATTCGCTTCTATTCATGGTGACCCGGCCAGAAAACCGGGACGCAAAAAAGCCCGCTTCTGCGTCAGCATGAGCGGGCTCGGTGCGGAAAAGCCTGTAGCGTCGCCGGCGCGTGGTCCAGATTCGCCACCGGTTCGCTTTAGCTGTTTCGGGTTCCGACTCAAGCTAAATATCTAGCCCGTTCATCAAAACCCGCGTCCGCAAGCTGATCTCAAATCGACGCAAACCCGATCCTATCACGCGTTTCCGCAGGCCGTCACTCCACCGACAACTGCAAGTGCAGCTGCGAACGCGATACATCACCGCCTTCCATCGCGGCATCGCGGTCCGACTGGGCTTGCGGCGCAAGACGCGACGTTTCCAGACGATCCAGATACGCCGAGTCAATGTCACCGGTGATGTAGTTGCCATCGAAGCACGATGCATCGAATTCACGCAGCGCCGGATTGATGTCGCGAATGGCTTGCTTCAGGTCGGCCACGTCCTGATACACCAGATGATCCGCGCCGATCATGCGCGCCACTTCGTCATCCGTGCGGCCATGGGCGACCAGTTCGCCGCGCGTGGGCATGTCGATGCCATACACGTTCGGGAACTTCACCGGCGGCGCAGCGGACGCGAAGATGACCTTGGCCGCGCCTGCGTCGCGCGCCATCTGCACGATTTCATGCGATGTCGTGCCGCGCACGATGGAGTCATCGACGATCAGAACGTTCTTGCCCTTGAACTCGATCGCCATCGCGTTGAGTTTCTGGCGCACCGACTTCTTGCGCACAGCCTGGCCCGGCATGATGAAGGTGCGGCCAACATAGCGATTCTTGAAGAAACCTTCGCGATACTCCACGCCCAGTTTCGCGGCCACTTGCATGGCGGCGGGACGCGATGAATCGGGGATCGGCATGACCACGTCAATAGCCACGTCCGGCAGCACGCGCTTGATCTTCTCGGCGAGGTAATCGCCCATGCGCAAGCGCGCGTTGTAGACCGGCACGCCGTCGAGGCATGAATCGGGACGCGCGAGATACACGAGTTCGAAGATGCAGGGGTTCAGGCTCGGGTTCTCGGCACATTGCTGGCTGTGCAGGTTGCCGTCGTTATCGATGAAAATCGCTTCGCCCGGCTCCACGTCACGCACGAACTCGAAGCCGATCCCTTCAACCGCCACCGATTCCGACGCCACCATCCATTCCACGCCCGTTGCGGTTTCCTGCTTGCCGAGGACTAGCGGACGGATGCCGAACGGATCGCGGAAAGCGACGAGGCCATAACCCGCGATCAGCGAGACGATCGCATACGATCCCTTCACTCGCCGATGCACACCGCTCACCGCCTTGAACAGCGCTGCCGGATCGAGTTCCAGGCCGGAGCTGGACAACTGCAGTTCGTGGGCGAAGACGTTGAGCAGGACTTCAGTGTCCGACGCGGTGTTGATGTGCCGGCGATCGATCCGGAACATCTCTTCCTTCAACTGCGGCCAGTTCGTCAGGTTGCCGTTGTGGGCCAGGATGATGCCGAACGGCGCATTCACGTAGAACGGCTGGGCTTCTTCCTCGCTCGATGCCGATCCGGCCGTCGGATACCGCACCTGGCCAATGCCGACATTACCCGGCAGGCTGCGCATGTTGCGCGTGCGGAACACGTCGCGGACCATGCCGTTGGCTTTATGCATGTGGAAGTTATTGCCGTCGGCCGTTGCAATGCCAGCCGCGTCCTGCCCTCGATGCTGCAAGAGCAGCAAGCTGTCATAAATCAACTGATTAACGGGAGTCTGGGAAACTACGCCTACGATGCCGCACATGGCATGGTCCTTCAAAGAGTCGAAACGGGTCCAAAAGGCGTCTCGGTGCAACGAATGCAGGACGCCCCCGATGGGGTGATCAGACTGCAAGAGTGTTGCGCCGAGCCGTCGCGGGATTCTCGGGTAGCGGGCCAGGACGTCATTGCGCAGGCATGGCGGGCGGATCTTGCGGGCCGTCCGGCGTGGTGCGCAGGTACGC
Source organism: Caballeronia sp. (assembly GCA_036009385.1). Lineage (GTDB taxonomy): Bacteria > Pseudomonadota > Gammaproteobacteria > Burkholderiales > Burkholderiaceae > Caballeronia. The sequence continues at coordinate 1,276 of DASYLW010000039.1, read as the reverse complement.
GGCGAGCGTATCGGGAAGCAGCGGTTTCAGTTCTCGCACGCCTTGTTCGGCCGCGGGCCGGAACAACGCGTTACGCCAGAAATCGTGTTGCGGCAGCTCGGTCAAGCCCGCGAGGGCGACCAGGATCACTACCAGAATGGCCCCTCTTACGAGGCCGAACAAAAGTCCAAGCGACCGGTCGATGCCGCGCAGCCCGACCACTTCGGTCACGCGCGTCAGCAACGCACCCGCCACGCTCGACACCACCAGCACACCCGCGACAATCAGCAGAAATGCAGTCAGCCATTGCGTCAGCGCCCCGCCCGGCCAGTGCGCCGGAATGTACGGCACGACCGATCCAACAAACCGCCCCGCGATCAACAGTGCCGCGATCCAGCCGATCAGTCCGAACACTTCGGCCAGCAGGCCGCGCCACATGCCGCGCAGCGCGGAGAGGCCGATCACGGCCATCACCGCGTAGTCGAAACTCGTAAACATCTACAGCTAGTTCGCCGACGCGCTATTGCTACCGCCGCTGCCGCCGCCCAGTCCGGCTTGCCGCACCTTGACCAGCGCCGCCGACGCAGCCGTCCGGTCGGCGAACGGTCCGGCACGCAACAGTGTGCGGCTGCTGCCGTCAGCCTGTTTCCGATGTTCGATATATGCGGGCACTCCCGCCGCCTTCAACTTGGTCACCCAGTTCTGGGCTGCGGTGTCGTCATCGAAGGTACCGATCTGGACCACGAAACGGCTGCCTGCCGGAGAGGCCGGCGTGTTCGCTTTCGGGGTAGCCGCGGTAGCCTGCGCAGGCGCTTCCACCGGCGGTTTTGCGGCCGTTGCTGCGGGAGGCGGCGCAACCGGTTTCGCTTCAGGCTGTGGCGCGGCGGCCTTCGCCTGTGCTTGCGTTTCCACCGGTTTAGAGGCTTGCTTCGAATCGGGTTTTGCAGCGGACCTGGAGTCCGGCTTTGAAGCCACTGCCGCCGTATTGTCCGTGGCCGCTGCTGCAGGACTATCCGGCGCTACACCAGCTTGAGTATCTGCTGACGAGTCGACCGCGCCGCCATCCGCCGCGTCGTTGTGACTCGTCTTGGGCAAAGGCGCGGCGGGGCGTGCCGGGATATCGATGGAGATGTCGTCGGTGACGGGCTTCGGATGCGAATCCAGCACCATGGGCAGGATGATCACCGCCGCCGCGACCAGTGCGAGCGCACCGACCAGACGCCGCCGCGCACGCTGCTTTTCGGGCAGGGTGGGGTCGAGCATCATTGCATCGGCTTCAGGACGGTCGCTGCGGCGC
>DASYLW010000038.1:0-7759 GCA_036009385.1 Caballeronia sp. | reverse complement strand
TGTCTCCTCAGTTCTTTTTGAAGTAAAACTACTTTTAATGAACTTCGTTTCCGTACTTTGATTACTAATTTAGCAAATTACCTTTGTGCCGCCAAGAAAATTGTTATCAACCCACTTTCTGTCTCGAAAATGCAATGATTGGTGTGTTGTGCATCTACAAGAAGCGCTCCGTATCGAGCGGAAACCCTTGCTATATAACGCTGTAGGCGATCCCGGCCCTTGACGCTATGGATTGCCTCTATTGACGGAAGATGCGTGTGGGGTTAATGCACTGGCGACTTAAAAACGTTTGTCTGTTTAGATTTACCAACTAAAAAAGCGCCTTCGGGGGCGCTTTCGGATTTGCAGCGGGGTGGGTCTGTAGTTTTACTTCAGGCTGCCCGACAGGAATTTCCTGAGGCGCTCGCTTCGAGCGTTGCCGAAAACCGCGTCGGGATGTCCTTCTTCTTCTATCCGTCCCTGATGCAGGAATACGACGTGATTCGACACATTGCGTGCGAATGCCATTTCGTGTGTCACCACGATCATCGTGCGGCCTTCGTCGGCTAGCGTCTGCATCACCTTCAGCACTTCGCCGACCAGTTCGGGGTCGAGCGCCGAGGTCGGTTCATCGAAGAGCATGACGTCAGGGTGCATCGCCAGCGCCCGCGCGATCGCCACGCGCTGCTGCTGGCCGCCCGACAGATGCGACGGATACTGCTGTTCCAGCCGCGGCGCGAGTCCCACTTTCTCGAGATAGGTGCGCGCGCGATCGAGCGCTTCCTGCTTCGATAACCCCAGCACCTTCAGCGGCGCTTCCATCACGTTTTCCAGCACGCTCAGGTGCGACCAGAGGTTGAAGTGCTGGAACACCATGGAAAGGCGCGTACGCATGCGTTGCAACTGTTTCGGTTCAGCCACCTTCAGCGCGCCGTGCTTGTCCTTGAGCGTACGGATTTCCTCGCCATCGACGAAAATCCGGCCCTGATTCGGCTGCTCCAGGAAGTTGATGCAGCGAAGCATCGTGCTCTTGCCCGATCCAGATGAGCCGATGATGCTGATCACATCGCCGGCTTTCGCCCTTAGCGAGACGCCCTTGAGGACCTCGTTGTCGCCGTACTGCTTGTGCAGGTTATCGACGAAAAGCTTGCTTGCCGGTGTGTTCATGATGTGCCGATCCCCTTCCTGTTCCTGTTTCCTGAGGCTCATTTTCCCTGGGGCCGCAAGTACGCGAGCCAGCGGTACTCGGCACGGCGAAACAACCACACGAGCGCGAACGAAATGCAGAGATAAAGCACGGCGGCAATGCCGAACGCCTGGAACGACTGATAAGTAGCGGAATTCACGTCGCGGGCAATCTTGAGGATGTCCGGTACGGTGGCGGTGAACGCGACGGTGGTCGCATGCAGCATCAGGATCACTTCGTTGCTGTAGTAGGGCAGCGCCCGGCGTAGCGCCGACGGCAGGATCACGCGCCGGTAGAGCGTGAACGACGACATCCCGTATGCGCGCGCTGCTTCGATCTCACCGTAAGGCGTCGCCCGGATCGCGCCGGCGAAGATTTCCGTGGTGTAAGCGCAGGTATTCAACGTGAACGCGAGCAGCGTGCAGTGCATGCCATCGCGGAAAAACTGGTTGAGCAGTACATGATCGCGGACCACTTGCAGGCTGTAGAGCCCCGTGTAGCAGAGCAGCAGTTGCACGTAGAGCGGCGTGCCGCGAAAGATGTAGGTGTAGACCCAGACGCCGCGCGACAAGAACTTGTTCTTCGATACCCGCGCGACCGACAACGGGATCGACAGGCAGAAGCCGAGCACGATCGACACAACCAGCAGCCACATCGTGATGGCCAAGCCGGTGATGCGATAACCGTCGGTGAACAAATAGTTGCGCCAGTATTCCTGGATGATTTCGAGCATGGATTCCGCCGCGTGGGGTGACCTGGGGTTGCCTGGTAGTGTCTGGGTTCGCTGTGATTTTCTTCAGGCGAGGGCGCTTGGCGCACGAACGCCGCGTGCCGCTTGCGGCCGCCTTCGGCTTCTCATGTTTGTCATGGTTTTCATGGCTTAGAGATCGGCCTTGCGCACGCCTGACGAGTACCGCCGTTCAAGCCACATCAGCACGAGATTCGACACGGTGGTGATCACGAGATACACCGCGCCCGCGAGCAGCGTGAAAAAGAAGAACCGCAACGTGCCTTTGCCGGCGTCCTGGGCGGCCTTGACTACGTCCGCCAGACCGATGATCGATACCAGCGCGGTCGCTTTCACCATCACCTGCCAGTTGTTGCCGATGCCCGGCAGCGCGAAACGCATCATTTGCGGGAACATGATTCGCGAGAAGGTTTGCCACGGCGTCATGCCGTAAGCTGCGCCCGCCTCAAGCTGGCCGCGCGGCACTGAGAGAAATGCGCCGCGGAAAGTCTCGGTGAAATACGCGCCGTAGATGAACCCGAGCACGATGACACCGGCCACGAACGGATCGATATCGATCTGGTCCCAGCCCAGGAAATCCGTGAGGTGATTCAGCCAGATCTGGATGCTGTAGAACAGGAGCAGCATCAGTACGAGGTCGGGAACGCCGCGCACGAGCGTGGTGTAGACCGTGCCGACACCCGAAGAAATACGGTTTCTCGACAGTTTCGCCGCCGCCCCGAGGAGGCCGATCACGAATGCGAACACGAGCGACAAGACCGCCAGCTTGACGGTTTGCCATGTGCCCGAGAGGATAAGCGGCCCGTAGCCTTGCAGAAACATGGTGATTCCTTGATGACGTGCGCGCGTGCCGCGGCCTTCGCTGTTTTCGCTGTAGCCTGTTCAGCCGCGCTTTTTTTGCCTGAATTCGCACAACCGCTGTCTGGCGGCCTGCTTCGGGTGTTTGGTGAACCTGGGCCTCTCGCGTTGCTTGGTTCCTGGCTTATCTACACTTATCTACACCCGCCGTCAGCCGCCTCGCTGCCGGACGGCTTCCCGGTCTGCTTTTATCTGCCCATATCCCTGTATTTGCTCCGCTTCGTCGACAAACTGCCGATCGCGCCTCTCCATCGCCGCTTCGACCGCGCCCGGAGACACTGTCGCTAACCGACCGTTCGTCGGCGGTGCTTATTCTAGGTGTCCAAAATTGGTGCGTTTTGTCGACAAACGCCTTTCACCCGAAAATCGCGACCGCGGCTGAAACTGACGGCGGAAGTCCGCAACTGGAATCCGGGGACGCACCAGCGGCTTTCCCGGCGTGGCCTTTCGGCGGGGCGTCGATATCTCCGGCGCCCGTTGACCCGTGAAAAGGCGGGTATTCTACCCGAAGCCGACCGGTGCGCCCGCGGTACCGCTCAGGCTTTCCTTGCCCTGATGCTTCGGGCAAAGTCCACCGGCCACGGCCGTGCATTGTCGCGATTGCATGCATTTTCAGAACGGTGTGGTGTCCGCGCGGGCGATTGTTTAGGGCGGCCTGCGCCCTTACATTCTCTCCATCGCAATATCACCGGGAGTTCGATATGTTTGAAATTCGACGCGCCAATGAACGCGGCCACGCTAACCACGGCTGGCTTGATTCGTATCACAGCTTTTCTTTCGCCGGCTACAACGACCCGAAGCACGTACATTTTGGCGCGCTGCGGGTAATCAACGAGGACCGGGTGGCAGGTGGCCAGGGCTTCGGGACGCACGGCCATCGCGACATGGAAATCATCAGCTATGTGCTCGAAGGCGCGTTGTCGCATAAGGACAGCATGGGCAACGGCTCGACCATCCGCCCTGGCGATGTCCAGCGCATGAGCGCGGGCACCGGCGTGCGCCATAGCGAGTTCAATGGCTCGGACAGTGAAACCGCGCATTTTCTGCAGATCTGGATCATTCCAAACGCTGAGGGCAATGCGCCGGGCTACGAGGAAAAGCGTTTCGACGACGCCGAAAAGCGTGGCCGGCTGCGGGTGATCGCATCGCCGGAAGGACGCGACGGCGCGGTGAAGCTGGGTGCCGATGCGGAAGTCTACGCAGGTCTATTCGACGGCGATGAACGCGCAGAATTCGACGTGCCGGCGGGGCGCCGCGTGTATGTTCATGTTGCGCGGGGCGCGATTTCGGTGAACGGTGAAGCGCTCGTGGCCGGCGACGCCGCGAAGCTGGAAGGGGTGTCGAAGGTCACGCTGGACCAAGGCGCGGGCGCGGAAGTAATCCTGTTCGACCTGGCGTAAGCGGGTTTAAGTGCGTGTAGACGGCCGTAAACCGTTACCGGCTGGTTTTCCCGGCTTCGTCGGCCCGAAAAACGACAGAAGGCCCGACAAAAGGCCGCGGAAGCAATTCCGCGGCCTTTTGCGTAGTTTGTGTATCTTGAATTTCCCGGAAGGTGCCTTGATGACACCGCGCTGAGTGCCCGCTGGACCAACACGGAACCGGCTTGTATCGATCAATAGTGTTGGCCGTCGTTTCTGCGCTGCAAGTAATGTCCCATTCCGGCAATGCAAAAAAGCCGTTCCAGCGTTGACTGGAACGGCTCGTCCGGCGCAAGACGATTGAATCGGGGCGGGCTATTCTGCCTCAATCACCGTCCCGGGCTCCAAGCTCAAGCAACGCTCACGGATTGACGGCAGACGCTCCGGCCGGCGCACCGTGCGTGCCGCGATGCTGACTCCAGCGCTCATGCGTTTTTTCCCGCATTGCTTCCATTCTGGCGAAGCGCTGCTTGAGTGCTGTGCTGACCGTGGTCTTCTGCTGGTCGTTCAGCGTGTTATAGAAGTTCAGCCACGCGGCGCTCGTCTGGTCGCGCAACTGGGCATTTTGCTGCTCGATCTTCTGATGCGCTGCGTACATGGCGTTCAGGTCGAGAATGGGTTGCTGCTTCATTGATGCCATTTGTGCGTGCATCTGCTTGTGGCTTTCACGCATGGCCTCATGATTCTGCTTCATGGTGCTGAGCGCGCCCTGCCACGCTTTTTCCTGGTCTGTGTTGAGATTGAGCTGGCTATGCAACTTGTCCAGCTCTTTCTTCATCCGCATTCCCCCATGATGTCCGCCTGGCCCTCCGTGACCGCCCATCATGGCCGGACCGCCGGGCGGCGGCGCGTCCGGCGGGGCGGCGCTGGCGGCATTGACCGCGCCGATCGACAGGGCGAGCGCAGCGGCGGTGATGGCGAGGAATCGGGACTGCTTCAACATGGTCTACTCCTTTTTTGATTTCCAGTGCCGATCTGGCTGCGCCGTTCAGGTGGTCGCGCCTTCGGTAAGACACAGCGTAGACAGTCACAGCTACGCGCGTGTTACGAGTGGTGGCCGCGTTATTACGCGGGTTTACTTTCGCCTTTCGCCGTAACACCCAGTAAACGTTTCGGCTGTCTTCGCAACATGGAGGCCTCGCGCAGGCGTTAAACTGCGTCGCATGGCTACTCAAATACTTGTCGTCGACGACGACTCCGAACTGCGCGACCTTTTGCGCGACTACCTGGTCCGGCAAGGCATCGAGGTATCGGTGCTGCATGACGCGGGGACACTCGAACGGCGCCTCGAACGCGAGCGCCCGGACCTGATCGTGCTCGACCTGATGATGCCGGGTGTAGACGGCCTGACCGCGTTGCGCAAGCTTCGGGCTTCGGGCGACGACATCCCGGTGATCATGCTGACGGCGCGCGCGGACGACGTGGATCGCATCGTCGGATTGGAATTGGGTGCTGACGACTATCTCGGCAAGCCGTTCAATCCGCGCGAGTTGCTGGCGCGCGTGCAGGCTGTGTTGCGCCGCCGCCGCACGATTCCGTCGGCGGCCCCCGAGCAGCGTGAACCGTTTTCATTCGGGCGTTTCCGGCTCGACTTCCAGTCGCGCACGCTGCATCAGGACGAAACGCCGCTTACGTTGTCGGGCAGCGAGTTCGCATTGCTGAAGATTTTCGTCAATCACCCCATGCGCACGCTGACGCGGGAGCGCCTGCTCGAGCTGCTGCACGGTCCGGAGTACGACGGCACCGACCGGGGTATCGACGTGCAGGTGTGGCGTCTGCGCCGGATTCTCGAAACCGATCCGTCCACGCCGCGCTTTATCCAGACTGTGCGCGGACGCGGTTATGTGTTCGTGCCGGACGGCGAGCAAAATGCGTCGGCCCATTGATTCACTGTTCGGCCGGCTGGTTGTCCTGGTCATTGGCGTGCTCGTGTTGTCGCACGTTGCCTGGTTCACGGTTATCCGGCTCGAGCGGGATCAGACGCAAACTCGCTACGCGGTAGAAGAGGCCGCGTTCCTGGTCGACGCCGTGCGCCAGCACATCGCGAATTCGCCCGATCAGCCGCTGCCATCGAGCGTGCGGGTGGTCGAGCCCAACAGTCCTGACGTTCCCCAACCCTTTACCGACGCCGATTCCAGCCGCGTGGCGCCGCCGTTTAGCCGGTTTATCGACGACTTGCGAGATCGTTTGCCGGACGGCACCGACGTTCGCATCGGTGAGCCCGGCGGCCCGCCGCGCCTGTGGGTGCGAGGCGCGAAGGATGCCAGCTGGATTGTCGTGCCGGTGCAGCCCTTGCGTCCGCCGCGTTCTCGCGACCGCATGTTGCTTTGGCTCGCGATTATTTTCTCTACCGCCGTGATGGCTGCGCTCTTTGCCGCGTGGCAGTTACAGACGCCGTTGCGCTCGCTGGCGCAGGCGGTCGGACGCTTCGGCCGGGGTGAGCCTACGCCGCCGGTTCCGGAACGCGGTCCGCGCGAGTTGCGGCAGTTGACCCACGGGTTCAACCAGATGGTGCGCGAAGTGGAGCAGACGGAAAGCGATCGCGCGGTCATGCTGGCGGGGGTCGCTCATGATCTGAAGACGCCGCTTGCGCGTTTGCGCCTGCGCGCTGAAATGATGGATGAAGCGAAAGTGCGCGATGGCGTGGTGCGCGACGTGGATTCCATGGCGCATATCGTCGACCAGTTTCTGGTGTTCGCGCACGACGGCGCCGATCGTAGCGAGCCCGCCGAAGTTGATCAGCAGTGCGAGCGCATTGCACGCAGTTATCGCGCGGTTGCTGTGGGAGCGCCGTCTGTGCAGACCCGGCTTACGGCGGGGCGGGATTTCGCATTGCCCACTGCGACACTTGACCGCCTGCTGTCGAACTTGCTCGATAACGCCCACGCGTATGGCGCACCGCCAATTGTCATCGAAACGTTGCGCGGGACGAATGGCTGGATTTTGCGTGTCATGGACAGCGGCAACGGGATTGCGGCACACGATCTGATCAAGGCGAGCCGGCCGTTCGTCAGGCTTGATCCGGCGCGCGGCGGCAGTGGTCACAGCGGGCTGGGATTAGCAATAGTTGAACGGCTGGTGCGGCGGGCGGGCGGTGATTGTGAAATTGGCAATCGCCCCGAAGGCGGCCTGCAGGTCGTGATGACCTTTCCTTTTGACGTGGTGGCGCGCTCGGCCGAGATGTTACATGGCGACGTGCTGCATGAAGCCCGCATGATGTGATTGTGTGACGCTCCAACCCCGAGGCTTGTCATCCTCGGGCGAAGGGGGGCCAAAGGGCCAAAGCCTCATGGCCAAAACTTCGCGGAGCGAGCGAACCCCAGCCTGACGCCCAGGCGAAACCGCTAGTCGAACAAGGTATTGAGCGCAGAAGCCGCTTCGCTGTCTACCGTGTTGTACGTCACGGTCGCGGCCTCGAAAATATAGTGCGTGGTGTACTTGCCGAACCGCGCCAGGATTTCCTCCTGGATCACTTCCGGCGCGACGTCGAGGCGCAAGTACCAGGCAGTCGAAGAGAGCCGCGTCTGGAACGCGCCATACTCCGCCAGCAAGTGATCGAATGCTTCAGCG
>DASYLW010000037.1:0-13817 GCA_036009385.1 Caballeronia sp. | reverse complement strand
GGTGCCGAGCGACGTCCACGGCGAGACCAGCGCGGCGTTCGGCCTGCGCTTCATGCTGCGTGAACACCTCGTCGATTTATACGGACTCCTTGGAAATAATCTTCCGGCGTTCAACGACGATCCAGCTGGACCCTGCCTCTGCCGGCGCGTTACGTCATTGGGCGGGACGGGAAGACTGCCCAGACATCGATGGGCGGCAGCGTCCATTCAGTGAGAACGGCTTGCAAGGTGTCGTCGGCGAGTTCGGGGGAAAACATCCATTCCGGCGCGACCACAAGACCCACGTGCCCTGGCACCACCGTGCGCACGCCCTCGGCAGCGCTCACGCTTACCCGGCCCGACACGACCCGTGCTCGTAGAATCGCTGGCCCGCATCCGTCGGTGTCAGGCCCCTCGTTGTCCGGAGCAGGAGTCACGCACCGAGATGTTCTTCGGGTTGCGCAATCGCCTTCGAGACCGCCGGCTGGCCCAGCTTCACCCGGCGAGCCGCGGCAGAAAATGAACCTGCGTCCACGACGGTCACGAATGTTTCCATCGCGGTCATGCGGTCCATGTGCTGCTCCTCCAAACTGTTCAGAATCAAGTACCACAGTCTACCGAGCATCGGTGCATGCTGTCTCTGGCGCCGAAGTCCCAACGAAGCAATATCGGATGGGCTGCCGACCGCCACGTAGCTGCCCGTGAATCGAAGCTGGCCACTGACCGTATCGACGGAGAAGAGTAAGCACAACCGGTACGGCGGTACCCCCTACCCGCCGTTTGTCTCCAGATGAGCTTTCAGCGCATCGATCAACACACGCACCTTCGGCACCGGATAACGTGCCGAAGGAAAGATGGCGTGAATACCCGCGGGCGGCGAATCGGTTGCGTCGAACTGCCAGTCCGGAGTGTGCGGTACGTGTGCGACGCGCGTGGTGTCGGGGGTCGTGACCTATCCTGTGCCATGCGAGGGCGAGATCCCGGCGGGACATGCGTTGATATGCAGCGCAATTCCCGCGAGGATGGGTTCTGGAGAAGAGCCGGCGGTTGTACTGGACCTGTGAGAGCGGCGTGGTGGCCTCATGCATTCAGAAGAAAATGAAGTCGTCATTGCTGTCGGGTAGAGCGCTTAACATGCGCTGAAACTGATACCCGCCAACCAGCCCGGCAACGCCGATGATGACCGCAAGCCACGCGCCCCTAGTGCGGCGGCGGCTATCGGATAGCGTCGTTGAACGTATGGAGTACGTCGCTTTCTTCAATGTCGGCCGGTTCATTTAGCTAGCCACCGCTGCAGCGTCCGGCAGCATCGAAGCCAGGACCTCGCTGAGTTCGGTCGTCCCGAAACGCCGCTCGCCTATTCCCTCTTCCACGTCGATGCGGCCCGCGTTGTGCGTATCGTAGAGATCCATAATGAGCTGTGCATGGCCAGCGACCAGACCGGCGCGCATCAACATGGCCGGCCATTCATTGCGTGGTACTTCATGCGCGCTGATCTCACGCCGGCTCACCTCGCTCAGCGCGCGGGCGACATCAAACGCACAGACTCGCCGCGGACCTTCAATGCTGACTATCCCGCGCGAGTTCCCCGGCAGCAGTTCTGCCGCGAGCAGCCCCACGTCCTGCGCCGCCACCGTCGGAAAGCGCTTGACCAGTGGATGATGGAGGCTTGGCAGCCTACCCGTTGCCAGCGCAGCCGGTATCACGCGTGCCCAGTTCTGCATATGCTCCGCCGCGCGCAACAACGTCAGGTTTTGAACCGCTGTTTGCAACTGCTTTTCAAGCGCATGAAATAGCAATGTGATGCCCGTACCGTGGTCCAGTTCCGCGCCATAGTCAGACAGCGCCAGTACATGAGACGGTGGATTGGCGCGTAATGCATCGGCTGCAATTCCAATCATGCGATGCATCGTGCTGCCAGGATGTGCGTCGCCGATCAAGACCGGACACAGGATCTGTACCGCATCCGCACCCTTTATTGCTCTTGCCACCGATGCGGGGTTCAGCAGATCGGCGAGCACGATCTCGCAGCCCATCCGCGCAAGCTGCTCGCCCTGAGCTTCATTGCGTACCACGGCTCTGACCGCACGGCCCGCAGTGCGAAGCGACGCAGCGCTCACGCGCCCTACTTTGCCCGATGCTCCGAATATCACGAACACGTTCGACTCCTTGTTGGTCTGGATGGCGTCATCGTAAGGAGGTTGAGCGTTCCGGGCGCGCAGGGAAGGATCGGCATGCGCAGATACGGATGATTGTTTGCGGCGCGGCCGCCAAACAGCCCGGCGCAAGATGCCGCCTCATCACGACATCGAGCAAATTGACGAAAAACCCATCACAATGCTCGCTTGCCGACCTCTGCGAGGACCTGCCATGAATGCCGTGACACCATTGCCATTGCCGCTTCCGGGCTCCCGCGTCAATCTGCGCTCCAGCAGCGGCCGAGGCTGGAACGGCTTTGGTGCGGCGCTGCTTGGCATTTCGGCGGGCACGCACCGGATTCCGGCCATGCCGCATCACCGCGTCGGCGTGCATGTCGGGCCGCCGGTCATGGCGCGCTGTCTGTGCGAGCAACGTCGCTATGCGCGCGTTCAGGCGCATGGCGACGCCGACGTGATCCCTGCAGGACTCGAAGGCCAGTGGGCCGACGAATCGGACTGTACGATCCTCAGCATCTGGATCAGCGAATCGTTCACGCAGAAGACACTCGAACAGCTCGAATTGGAATCCGGCGCAACCGGAATCCGTCCACAACTCCAGATGCGCGATCCGCGTTTTCAGCATCTGGCGTGGGCGCTGCAAGCGGAACTCGAAGCCGGTGATTCGTCTGATTCGCTCTTTGCAGAAAGCCTTTATACAGCAATGGTGATCCGGCTAGCCGGCAGTGGCGCCGGCAGCGCCATTGCCACGCTCGAAAGCCGCCGGCGTACGCTGGCGCCGCGAACGGCTACGAGCATGATCGACTTCATTGAAAGCAATCTGGACCAGCGCCTGACGCTTGACGAGCTCGCCGCGTTGGCTCAACTTAGCGTGCCGCATTTCAAGGTGCTGTTTCGCGAGACGTTTGGCGTGCCGGTGCATCGATACGTCCTGCAACGTCGCGTCGACCGCGCAAAGGCACTCCTGTTGCAAGGCAAGCTCAGCACCAGCCAGGTGGCGCTGGAAACAGGTTTTTCCCATCAGAGCCATATGGCGCACTGGATGAACCGGCTGATCGGATTGACGCCGCGCGAGATCGTAAAAGACAGCGGGCAGACGCTCCAGCTTGCTGCTCCGACTCTGGCGAGCACAGCGAATACAACGCATAAGAAACCGCTTTCACGTTGAGTCGATGACCGATATTTCAGGAACTCCGCTTGTCCCCACGTCCGAGCGCTCAACCGATTGCGGTTTGTGGGCGCTGACGTTCAGCTATGTACTAAGCCAGTTTTTTCGCAGCTATGTGGCCGTAATTTCGACACAGCTCATCGCGGATTTTCATTTCACTCCCCAGATGTTCGGCTGGTTCTCCGGCGCGTTTTTCCTCGTCTTTGCCGCGGCACAAATTCCAGTCGGATTCATGTTTGACCGGTACGGTGTGCGTTATCCAACGGCAGTCCTGATGAGCGTGGGCACGCTGAGCGCCGGGGTCGTCTCGGTCACGACCGACTCGCGTCTCGCCGTCATCGCGCAGGCGGGAATCGGAATCGGCTGCGCGCCCGTGTTCATGGGACTGCTCAACCATGTTCTGCGTCATGGCGCGGGGCCACGCGATGTACGCTCGATCACCACTGCCAGCGCTATCGGCATGGCGGGAGGACTACTCGCGGCGTTCCCGTTAAGCTGGGGAACAGCCAATTTTGGCTGGCGTCCGGTCATGGCGTTGTCGGCCATGATGATGCTGCTGGCGACGCTCGGCGTTGTCTTCTTCGTGCGTCGACGAGATGAAAAACCTTTGCCTGACGTACCGCAAGCAACGCTCCCGAAGACGATGACGCCAGCCCGTACAAGCGGCTTGTGGACCTTGACGCCGGTGTGCCTGGCGATGTCGGTGGGCGGAACGTTTCGCACCTCCTGGGGCGGACCGTATCTAGCCGATGTATTTGGCTTCGACGTGATGGCGCGAGGCAATGCGATGACCGTCACGAGTATCGCTGGCATAGGTGCATCGTTCTGCATTCCCTTTCTAGTACGGCGATGGTCTCCCAAGTCGTTGTCTCTTGGCTGGCAGGCAGGTGGCATTCTGGCGGCACTCCTGCTCGCCGCCATGCCGCAGCGAAGCCCGATCGTAAGCATTGCTGCGATCTGCCTGTTGTTGTCCGTGGGCTGCATTCATCCCTTGGTCATGTCGCAAGCGCGGGCGATCATTGCGCCGGGCAAGTTAGGGCTCGGTTTAGGCTTGTTGAACAGCCTCGTATTTTTGGGCGTGGCGCTGGCAAGCAGTATCTTTGGCTTGATCGCAGAGAATGCGCGCACGACCGGGGTGTCGAGTGCTGACCTCTACTCAAGGTTGTTTATTGTCACAGCAGTGCCGCTCGCCGTTGGCGCGCTCGCTTATTGGTTCAGCCCGGGAGGCGCACGCAAGTGATGGATGCGGGTGCTGATGTTGCTTTGCTATTTGCCCTTCGATGAGCAGACGCCGCGCTATCCGCCAACCATCCGCCGCCCCCTTCCCCACCCGCTGGCAACAACGGTCATTCCGGCCAGCGCCACCAGCGTAAGGCCGTATGCGTCGGTAGTCAGACGCAACCCAACGACAGGGGCCATCGTCCCCGCGATAATCGCCGGCACGCTGAACGCGAGATAGCTCAGCACGTAAAACGCTGCCATCAGCCCCGCGCGTTCGTGCGCTTCAGCCAACGGCAAGACTGAGCGCAGCGCGCCTTGAAACGCCAAACCAAAACCCATGCCCGCGAGGACAGTTCCGGTGAAAAAGATCCCCGCATTCCCCGCGTGCACCCCCGTTAGCGTCACCAGCAATCCGGCCACAAGGACAACACCGCCCGTCATCAGCAACCGGTGCGTGCTCAGCGCGCGCAACAACAGCACCGCAACCAGGCCGCCACCCGTTAAGGCGAACACGACCCAACCGCCCGTCATGACGTCGTTGTCGCCCGTCACCGCGCGCGCAAGCGTCGGTCCCAACGACAGATAGAACCCGCCCAGTGCCCACACCGCGACGTCGACCGGAGCGATGCGCAACATCGCCGCGCGCGCCGCCCGTGGCACACGCACGCGCGGCACCAGCGAAGCTAACGTCCCCGGGCTGCGGCTCACCGTCTCCGGCAGCATCCACACGCCCACCGCCTGAAGCACGAACATCGCGGCCAGCAAGAAGTAGACGGTCTGCATGGGCGCGGGCGCATAGTCGACCAGCAAGCTCGTGCCAAGCGCGCCCACCCCCATGCCAAGCAGCGGTGAAAGCGTATTGACCAGCGAACCGCGGATATGGCTTGCATCGAGAATCGCAGCGCCCAGTGCGCTCGTGGCCGTGCCGGTTGCGAAGCCCTGAAGGACACGCGCCAGGATCAGCACCTGGACGCTGCGGGCATTAGCGAAAATCAGCATGGCCACGACCTCGAACACGACGCCGCCGATAATCGCCGGACGCCGGCCAATGTGATCGGACAGTGACCCGGTCGTCAGCAGCGCGACCAGCAGGCTGAATGCGTAGACGCTGAATACCAGCGTCAACATCGCCGACGAGAACCCCCATGCCTCCTGATACAGCCGATATAGCGGTGTCGGCGCACTCGATGCGGCAAAGAACAGTGCCGCGATGAACGCATAAAACGGCAGCGCGTAATGCGCCCCTTCGGGAACAAACGGAGGATCGGTATTAACGGCCATTGCGCGCTCCGGAAAATAAACGCAAAATAATTGCTTTAGGGAATTGTGCACGCTGTTTTTCGTTAATGCAACTTTTTAGCTTTAACAAATTTAATCGAATACGAGTAACCAAGGCGGAGAGGATCAAGCAATGGCAGCAAGAGAAGGGTTGCGCCTTGGTGGACGTAGCGCGCGCGTGCAGGAGTCCGTGCATCACGCAGTCAGGACGTTGCTGGACGAAATGCCGCGCGAGGAACTCACTGTGCCGCAGGTCGCGGCGCGCGCCGGCGTGACGCCGTCCACCATCTACCGCCGCTGGGGCGATCTGCCCACGCTTCTCGCCGATGTCGCCCTGCAGCGTTTTCATCCGGATAACGGCCCGGCCGACATGGGCTCGCTGCAGAGCGACCTGGAAACATGGGCGCAGGGGTATCAGGAAGAGATGTCGTCGGCACCCGGCCGCGCCATGACGCGCGATGTACTGGCAAGCAACGATACCCGCAGCCCTGCCTGTCAGTGCGCGGCCATTACGCGCTCGCAAATCCAGATGATCCTGGACCGGGCGGTCGAACGAGGCGAATCGCCGCCCGACATCAATCACGTGATGGATACCGTGGTCGCGCCGCTGATCTATCGCCTGCTCTTCGACGATGCCCCGATCGACCCGGCATTCGCCCGTAGTCGCATGGCGATGTTGCTGGCCCCGGGCCGGTAAGCGGTTTGCCTGGGCTCTTCACGGCTATGGGCGGCACCAGACATTTCATTAAAGACAGTTAGGCCATCTACTTAGGGATGCCGATCATAATGAATGGCTTTCAACCATGATCGTCGTGCCGGAGCGCAATAGGGCAAGCTCGAAGTTCCGGATGAATTCAGTCGGGCAGGCGCGACTTATTCCACAGCGGGCACAAGGGAATAAATCAGGCGGGCGGTTAGTCTTGTTGTCAGGTCTCATAGACGCGGTTGCGCACGGAATAACGATTGGGTACAACGTCCCCAATCACGTCCGACGTCAAGAGGAAGGGAGATGCAACCGATTTCGCGTCATCTGCAACTTGCATCGGGCGTGGTGCTGCTAACCTATTTGTTCCTCCATCTGGTCAACCACGCGCTTGGCATCTGGTCACTGAATTTGGCGGGACGAGGGCTGATGCTTGCCATCAGGCTCTGGCACAGCGCGCCCGGCACGATCCTGCTCTACGGCTCGGCCGCGCTTCATTTCTCGTTGGCCTTGCGCACACTGTACGGGCGTCGGCACTGGGTGCTGCCCGCCGCCGAATGGATTCGCCTCTGGGCAGGACTCAGCCTGCCTCTGCTATTGATCCGCCATGCAGTGGGAACCCGCCTCGCCGCTTCGCTCTACGGCTTCGAACCGGACTACGAAAAGATAGTGATTTCCCTGATTTCGAGCGGCACACAGGGTTTGCAACTTGCGCTGCTTGCGCCGGGCTGGGTGCATGGCTGCCTCGGACTCTGGTTACGTTTTCGCCACCACGATTTCATGCGCCGCTCAAAGCCCGCGTTGTTGGCGTTGCTCATTGGCTTGCCGCTGCTATCGGCGGCGGGCTTCATGCACATGACACGAACAGTGGAAGCGGCCAGCGCCCGCCTTCCCGCCGCCGATCCAAAACTCCTGGCGCATCGGGACGCGCTGGATGAATGGCGTCGTGATCTCCTCATGCTTTACGCGTCGCTAGTCATCGGCGCCGTGGGCGCCGGTCTGCTGCGCAATCGGCATGAGCGCCGAAATCTGGTTAAGCCATCGCTCGATGCCTGAGTCAGTCGGCAACTGTTATTGCCTGTGCCTGCAACGCTTCATCTCATGCACTTCACGTTGCGTGGCTGATACGACCCCTTGGCAGCTCGCCAGAATTAGCCCCGACATCTCGCCCTTGCGCATCACACAGTGGCATCATTGTCCCCTCGCTTCCTCCACGAGCCTCTTGCGAACATGTCGAATCTGATCGTACATGGCGGCGTTCCCCTACGCGGGGAGATCACGCCGTCCGCCAACAAAAACGCTGTCCTCCCCATCCTTTGCGCCACGCTGCTGACTGATCAGCCGCTGCGCCTTGTCGGCGTCCCTGAAATCACCGACGTCAAAAAGATCCTCGAGATTTTCCGTACGCTCGGCAGCAACGTGTCGATGGACTTTTCCACCGGCATCCTCGACCTGCATCATCACGCGACGACCTTCGACCCCGTCGCGCATCATTTGCCCGAGGAGATGCGCTCTTCCATCATGCTGGTGCCGCCGTTGCTTGCGCGATTCGGCGTGGCGCGACTCGAAAACGACGTCAAGGGCTGCACGCTGGGCGTTCGCGAAATCGATCCGCATGTCGAGGTATTCGAGCGTTTTGGGGCAACGGTCGAACGCACGACCGACTCGCTTATCGTGCGGGCCGCCAAGCAGATGACCGCGAATCATCACTGGCTGGACTATGCCTCGGTCACCACGACCGAGAACTTCGCGCTCTGCGCGGCCGCGGCGAACGGCACATCGACGCTGGTCAACGCTGCGTCGGAACCGCACGTGCAAGAGTTTTGCCGTTTCCTCGCGATGCTTGGCGTGCCCATCGATGGCATCGGCACATCACGTTTGAGGCTTACGGGCGTCACGGGTGGCCGCAAGCTCAGCGGCGGCGAGTTTCGTTTCAGCGAGGACTTCCACGAAATTGCGACCTTCCTCGCGCTCGGAGCGATCACGGGCGGCGACATCGCGGTGAGAAATACCGCGCCCGACCAGTTCCCGCTGATCGACCGGACCTTCGCGAAATTCGGTGTGAACGTGGAACATAAGGGCGGCTGGTCGCGTGCGTTCCCGGACGGGCCATTGCGCGTGCGCCGTCCGTTCACGCAGAACATTCTCACCAAGGTGGAAGCTGCGCCCTGGCCGTATCTGCCGGTCGATTTGCTACCCATCTTCATTGCGCTCGGCGTGAAAGCCGAAGGCAGCGCCATGTTCTGGAACAAGGTCTACGACGGCGCCATGGGGTGGTCGACCGAACTATCAAAGTTCGGCGCGCACGTTTTCTTGTCGGACCCGCATCGGTTGATCACGTTCGGCGGCCTGCCCTTGAGTCCTGCGAAAGTGGAGAGTCCGTACATCATCCGCGTGGCGATCGCGTTGCTGATGGTCGCGGCAAGCATCAAGGGGCGTTCGGAGATCATCAATGCACTGCCAATCCGCCGTGCACATCCACGCTTTGTAGAGAACCTGCGCTCGGTTGGTGCGGATGTGGAGTGGACCAGCAGCGAGTGAAACAAGAGGTGAACAAGAAGTAAATCGGCGTCGCGGCCGGTAGCCGCGACGCCATCAAGCTTGATCCGTGCCGGCGATATTCAAGCATCCACCGGCACGGCTTCCCCTGCACCAAATCAATAACCGAGCGCGAGTCCCGAGTTACGACGCGGATCGTTCGCGCCATAGAAACGATTCTTGCCGACCGGCTTGCCGCCCAGCGACGGCGCGCCCACCAGGATTGCCGCTACGTGGTTGGCCGGTTGCGGACCCGAGAACTTCTGACCCCATCCTTCAAGGATCTTCTGCGTGTCGGGGCTCAGCGTGAAGCGCTCGAGATTCGTCGTTTCCGGGAGCCATTGCTGATGGAAGCGCGGTGCATCTACAGCCTCCTGAATGTTCATCCCGTAGTCGATCACGTTGAGCATGGTCAGGAGCGTAGCGGTAATGATGCGGCTGCCACCCGGCGTGCCGACCACCATCACGGTCTTGCCGTCCTTCGTGACAATCGTCGGGCTCATGGACGACAACGGACGCCGGCCCGGTCCAATAGCGTTAGCTTCGCCTTGCACCAGCCCGTACATGTTAGGGACACCAATCTTCGACGTGAAGTCATCCATTTCGTCGTTGAGCATCACGCCTGTCTTGTTCGCCATCACACCCGAGCCGAACCAGTCGTTCAGCCTGTAGGTCACCGACACCGCGTTGCCCCATTTGTCGACGATCGAATAATGCGTCGTGTTGGTGCCTTCATGCGGCGCGACACCCGGCTTGATCTCCTGCGACACCCCCGCCTTATTCGGATCGATTGCGGCGCGGATCTTGGCTGCGTAGTTCTTGTCGAGCAGACGGTCCAGCGGGTTTTTCACGAAATCAGGGTCACCCAGATAGCTGTTGCGGTCCACATAAGCGTGGCGCATGGCCTCGATCTGATACTGCATGGCCTGGGCTGAACGGAAGCCGAGGGTTTGCATCGGGTAGCCTTCGAGGATATTCATGATCTCGCAGATAGCGACCCCGCCCGAGCTCGGCGGCGGCGCCGAGACCACGTGGTAACCGCGATAATCGCACTCGACCGGCGCGAGTTCGCGCGTCTTGTACTGGTCGAGATCGGCCTGCGTGATGATGCCCTTGCCGGCTTGCGTCGACGAGACAAGCGCATTGGCTACCCAGCCCTTGTAGAAGCCGTCAGGACCCTTGGCGCTGATCTCGCGCAACGTCTTCGCCAGGTCTCTTTGCACGAGCCGCTGGCCGACCCGGTACGGTTCGCCGCGGTTCAGGAAGATCGCGCCGGAGCCGTGCGGATCCTTCTTGAAGTCGTCCGTCGCGGTCCCGAGGATATCGACGTCGCCCTGGTCGAGCACGAAGCCCTCTTGAGCATATTTGATGGCCGGAGCGATGACATCGGCGCGCTTCATGGTGCCGTATTTCGTCAGCGCCATTTCCATGCCGGACACCGTACCCGGCACGCCGACCGCCAGATAGCCCTTGGTGCTGAGGCCCGGGATCACGTTGCCGTCCTTATCCAGGTACATGTTCGCGGTCGCGGCCAGCGGCGCTTTTTCGCGAAAGTCAAGGAAGGTCCTGCGGCCATCGGCGAGCTGGACCGTCATGAAACCGCCGCCGCCAATGTTGCCGGCTGCAGGGTAGACCACCGCGAGTGCGTAGCCGACAGCAACGGCCGCATCGACTGCGTTGCCGCCGTCCTTGAGCACGTCGACGCCAATACGCGTGGCGAGATGCTGCGCGGTAACGACCATGCCGTTCTCGGCGGCTACCGGGACTTGCGAAGCGGCCTGCGCGCCGGCATAGCAAATGGCGAGCGCGGCCGCAAGAAGCGACTGGGCTAGACGATCGAATTTCATTGTTTGAATGTCCGTTGCTGAGTAAGTGGAACCTGCGAGGAACGTGCGAGAGGCGAGAGAACGCTTGTGCAGCAGTGACCTGTTTCCCGGTTCAACCGGGAAAACAGTACCGCGCACAATACCAACAAAGATTACAAACGGAAACCCGCAAAAGCCGCAGTAGAAAAACCAGGCCTAGGCTGCTTTGGAAAGCTGAGCGCGCAGGTCGGTCAACGACTCGCGCTGGCCGCCTTGCTCATCGAAGTTCTCGGGCGCGAGCCAGTGTTCGAACGCCGCGCGTACTGCGGGCCATTCGCTGTCAATGATCGAAAACCACGCGGTATCCCGTGTCCGTCCCTTGTAGAGCACGGCCTGCCGGAAGACGCCCTCGAACTGGAAACCCAGCCGCGCAGCCGCTTGCCGCGACGGTGCGTTCAACGCGTCGCACTTCCATTCGTAGCGGCGGTAGCCGAGTTCATCGAACGCATGCTTCATCAGCAGGTACTGGGCTTCCGTCGAAATCGGCGTGCGCTTGAGCAGCGGCGAGAACGCCACGTTGCCGACTTCGATAACGCCGTTGGCCCGGTCGATCCGCATCAGCGACAGCGTGCCGATCGCGGTTCCCCTCTTCAGGTCGATGACTGCATAGTGCTGGGGATCGGGACTGAGCGCGGCACGTTCGACATACTCGCGGTAGCTCGCTGCATCGACGAACGGGCCTACCGGCATGTAGGTCCAGTCCCGGCCATCCGGAGCCTGGCTGAAGGCGGCGAAAAGATCGGCCGCGTGGTGCGGTTCGAGCGGTTCCAGCCGGCAGTATTGTCCTTCAACAGAGTCGCGCGGCGGGTGCACACGCGCGCTCCAGTGGGGTACGGACTCGCCAATGGGTTGCTGATACTGATTGAAGGTGCTGGGCATAACGGTTCCTTGGCGGCATGGGGCGGTCGTGAAGCAAGAGCTTAAACGCAGGCAAAGCATGTGCTAACGTACGCGCATCATGGAGCCTTATAAAGTTCCACATTCCCTATTTTTCATGGTTCCACGCCCGCGGTCCGCCTGCTGGATTGCGCTTTCGCATTTTCCCGTCCCGCTTATGACAACCGCCGCTTCGTCGCCTGTACCGCAAACCCCGCTTGAGGCGCCGCTTGCCAAAGGTCCCGGCGCGGCGCCCATGCAGCGCCAGTTGCATCATCGATTCAAGGAGGCCATCCTTGACGGCCACCTCGCTCCAGGAAGCCGTCTGCCGGGCTCACGCGCGCTGGCCGAGGCGCTGGCGATCTCCCGCAACACGGTGACCGCCGCGTACGACCTGCTGGCGGCAGAGGGGTATGTGCAACCTGACCGGCAAGGCACGCGGGTAGCAACGTTGTCGCGTCCGGCGCCACTGCAAGGAAAGCGCAATGCGCCGCTGGCGCCGGCCATTGCGCAGCGGCTGACGCGGATTCAGGCCGCCGTGGCGCCGTCCGACTGGAGCGCCGCACTACGCCCGGGTGTGCCGGCCTTGTCGCACTTCCCACTGGCTGCGTGGCGCCGTGCGATCGACCGTGCGATTCGAAACGCGGGGCCATCGGCGCTTGGTTACGGCGATCCTCCGGGTGAGCCGGCGTTGCGTGCGTCGATTGCGCGGCATCTGGGGTTAGCCCGGGGGGTGCGATGTGAGCCAACTCAGGTCGTGATTACCGAGGGCGCACAAGAGGCGCTGTCGCTCTGCGTGCGCTTGCTGACCAACGCCGGCGATACGGCGTGGATCGAAGACCCGGGTTATCGGGGAGCCAAGGCGGCGATGCGGGCGGGCGACCTGCGCATGGTGCCGATGCGCGTTGACGCCGATGGTCTGATCGCCGATAAAAGCCACTGGAATTCGCAGCCCCCACGACTGATCTACACCACGCCTTCGCATCAATATCCTGCGGGCGCGGTGCTGACCGTCGCGCGCCGGCTTGAGCTGATCGCGAAGGCGCAGCAGCATGGCGCGTGGATTATCGAAGACGACTACGACAGTGAATTTCGCCACGCCGGCGAGCCTATTGGGGCCATGCAGGGTTTGGTGGCGCAGGCGCCGGTGCTGTATGTGGGCACGTTCAGCAAGACGATGTTTCCGTCGTTGCGTCTCGGCTTTCTTGTCTTGCCGCAAGCGCTGGTAGCGCAGATGCACACACCGCTGGACGACATGCTGCGAGGCGGTCATCGTTACGAGCAGCTCGCGTTGGCCGAGTTCATTGAAAGCGGTCAGTTCAGCCGGCATCTGGGCCGCATGCGGCGTTTGTATCGCGACCGGCAACATGCGTTACGAGAAGCGCTGACGCGCCATATGCCGATGACGCATGTCATTGAAGGCGGGTATTGCGGCTTGCATTTAACGGTACGGCTGCCAGCGTGCTACCCGGACCGCGAGATTGCCGATGCGGCACGGCAGCATGGTATGGCGCCCACTCCGCTATCCGGTTTTGCGCTGCACCCCATGCCCGAGGACAACGGACTCGTGCTCGGGTATGGGAACACATCGGCGGAGTTGTTTGAGCCTTTGGTGCGGCTTTTGGCTCGGCTGGTTCGTGGGTAGATCTTTCGCTCGCGCCGGTGGACGGGGGGTGCTTGGTTCTTGCGTTGGTGGTTGAGGTTAGTGCTGGGTTGCCAGGTTCTGGCGTTAGCGGTCGGAGTCATTGCCGGGTTGGCGCTTTGGGGGTTAGTGGTCTGCTTGCGTCGGATGTTTTCTTTATCACTATTAGCCACTGTGCGTGGCGGCACGTCATTTCTTTTTCCAAAGCGAAAAAGAAACGAAGCAAAGAAAACGCTTTCACCGCTCTACCCTTAGAGACTGTTGCAGAATTAGGTTTGCATATTTTTTAGCCGTGTCCAGCAAGTTAAAGCACACGCGAGCGTGAGGAAGGCTTCGTGGATGTGCGCATATTTCTCGTAGCGCATCTTTAGGCGGCGATAGGAGTGCAGCC
>DASYLW010000036.1:0-12637 GCA_036009385.1 Caballeronia sp. | reverse complement strand
CGCAGGTATTCGGCCTGTCCGCCTTCATACGGTCCCATGCCTGCAAAACCGTATGCCGCGCCTGCCATGCCTGGATTGGCCGTCAGGCAGAAGCCGGTCAGGCCCTTGTCGCAGTTTTTGCAAAATCCGCAGCCGATGTTGAGCGGAAGACAGACGCGATCCCCTTTTTAAATGCGCTCAACCCCGGCGCCGGCTTCCACGACCACGCCCAGGTTCTCGTGACCGAAGATGCGGTTCGTTTCCATGTTGGTTCGGCCTTCGAACGTATGCGGGTCTGAGCCGCAGATGTTGAGCCGGCAGGACCGATGTCGCTTCAGTCCTATCACCATGACGCGATCGTTCTAGGAGCAGGGTTTATGGTCGCATCTACTCGGAGGGATCAATCCAGCGCGCATCCGGTGTGCCGGTTCGCTAAAAAACCTTTTCCGGGAGTCATCGAATGTCGAGAACGTTGGAAGCATCGCCGCCTGAAGTCGATCTGAAAACGCTGCGTAAGGTGATCTTCGCGGCATCGATCGGAAATTTCGTCGAATGGTTCGACTTTGCCGCGTATGGTTTTCTCGCGACCATCCTCACGCGGGAGTTTTTTCCGAGCGGCGACCCGGCCGTTGGACTGCTCAAGACCTTCGCTGTTTTCGCTGTGGCGTTTGCGTTCCGGCCGCTGGGCGGCATTGTGTTCGGCGTGATTGGTGACCGCATTGGCCGCAAGCGCACGCTTGCATTGACAATCCTGATGATGGCCGGGGCGACCACGCTGATCGGTTTGTTGCCAACGTATGCAGCCATCGGCGCGCTCGCGCCGTTCCTGCTGACAGTCATCCGCTGCGTGCAGGGTTTCTCCGCGGGTGGTGAATACGCCGGCGCGTGTGCCTACGTGATGGAACACGCGCCGCAGCATAAGCGGGCACGCTACGGCAGCTTCGTGCCGGTATCGACGTTCTCGTCCTTCGCGGTGGCCGCTATCGTGGCCTACGCACTCGACGCGTCGCTTTCAGCCGATGCCATGAGCACATGGGGCTGGCGCGTGCCCTTCCTGGCTGCAGCGCCTATCGGCCTGATCGGGCTGTATTTGCGGATGAATCTCAGCGAAACGCCGGCTTTTCGCGCGTTAGAAGGCGAGCATGATGTGGCGCATGCGCCCCTGCGCGACACGTTGCGTACGCAAGCAGGCGGCATTCTGAAACTGGGGGCGTTCATCTCGGTGACCGCTTTGTCGTTCTATATGTTCACCACGTATTTCGCGACTTATCTGCAAGTGGCGGGCGGGTTGAATCGTGCAACGTCGCTGCTGATCACGGTGATCGCGCTGTTTTTTGCGGCGGCGCTGTGCCCGCTGGCGGGACTCTATTCGGACCGGGTCGGTCGCCGGAAGACTGTATTGACGGCATGCATCATCCTGATCGCGACTGTCTACCCGTCGTTCTCGCTCGCGGGATCGGGGCACTTTTTGCCGTCGGTGATCGGCGTGGGCATGCTGGCGATTGGCGCCGCGTTGGCGAACGTGGTGACGGCGCCATTGTTGTCGGAGGTCTTTCCGACGCGCACGCGCTATACCGCTTCGGCCATCACCTACAACCTGGCCTATACGGTGTTTGGCGGCACCGCGCCGCTTGTCGCCACGTGGCTGATCACGACGACGGGCAACAACATGTCGCCTGCGCTGTATTTGATCGTGATCTCGGTGATGGGGTTGATCGGTGGATTGATGCTGTCGGAGACGTCGAAGGTCTCGCTGCACGGCGCGAGTGCAACTCGTCCCGATGCAAGCACCGCCGCTACGTTGAAAAGCGCACCGGGGTCGGCGGCTTAATGACGGCTTAATGACGGCTCAATGACGGCTCAATGCTTCTTCATTTGCTGCGGGTCGCTGATGGTTTGACAGGTTTGATGGCCGCTGCAATGCCGACGTCTGGCAATGGCCGGGCGCGCCCCGAGGCTGCGATCACCCGATCCACGAAGCGCAGTTTTTCGACGACGGGCGGCGCCAGCGCGAACGGGTACGCGTCCGGCATGCCGAGACTGCGATTCAGGCTGTTTAACGCGTAGGTGAGGGGAAACCACTGCTTCATCAGATGATCGAACGTGGCTTCACCGGGCGGCGCCTCGACCGCCAGCGTAGGGTCCAGCGAGTTCCCCGGCATGAGCGCGACGCCGCAGGCCATGGCGGTATCGACGGTATCCACGATGTGCAGGTAATGCGCCCAGCTTTCCGCCCAATCCTCCCACGGATGCATGGTCGCGTACGCACTGACAAACGATTTGCCCCAGTCCGGCGGCGCCCCGTCCTTGTAATGCTTCGCCAGCGCTTCACGATAATTCGCCCGCTCATCGCCAAAAAGCTTACGAAAATCCGTGATCCACGGTGTATTGGCGACAAGCCGATCGAAATAGTAGTGACCAATCTCGTGCCGGAAATGGCCCAGCAACGTGCGGTAAGGCTCGCCCATCGCAAGGCGGACGCGTTCGCGTTGCGCGTCATCGGCTTCCGCGATATTCATGGTGATCAGGCCTCTATCGTGACCAGTCAACACTCTTTTACCGCGTTTATCTTCCAGGAATTTGAACTGCAGGCCGGTTTTCGGGTTGTCCTGGCGTGATTCCACGCGCAGTCCCAGCGCACCCAGCGTGTAGAGCAGGCGGCGTTTGGCCGCTTCCAGCCTGAACCAGTAGTAACGGCGGTTCGCCACGCCCAGGTTGGGAATGGTGTGCGTCAGGCGGCAGGCGTGACACAGGGGGTCGGTGGATTCGGCCGGCACCATCCAGTTGCAGACTTTTTCGACTTCGTAGTTATGACAGCGTTTGTACAGCCTGTCCCGATGTTCAGGGTGCCGGCTGCGCCAGAGACCGCCGCCCGCGTCTTCGAAAGCACTGATTTCAGCTATCTCAGGGATAAAACCAAGCAGCGATTCGCAGCGTTCGCAGCGAAAATTCTCGAAGAACACCAGCTGATTGCAATGATTGCAATGAAACGTTTTCATAGGCCGGGGGTATCGAAGTACACGCTGCATGTTCCGCCTGGTATGGGCATGTGCGCCGGAAGGCCATCGAAGCCACTGCATGCCGCCGGGGAAACGATTCCGGGGTAGCTTCGGGCCTAGCTTACGCGCTCTGTCAGACCGGCGCGTTCTTGCTGGGGACCACACAGGCGTAAGCAGAGAAGTATGAGGGAACGCCCGGCTACGGGCGCGTGATGCAGGGGCTTGGTGCAGGGGCTTGGTGCAGGGGCTTGGTGCAGGAGGGTGAAGCGTGCGTTGATGCGGACAACGCAACGCGGTTCGCCGACATCATTATTCAGGATGCCGATCTAACTCCAGTCTGCCTCGTTATCCACCGAACCCGTTCATCCGTTTCACTGACCCGCGGCGCCGGCGCTTGCGCCCACTGGCGCGGCGGCAGCCTTGGCCGGGTCCGGGGCCGGGTCCGGGTCCATCTCCCATCCGCCACCCAGCGCGAGGAACAAGTTGACCTGATCGAGCGCAACCTGTCCTCTCGCCGCGGCCAACTGCGAATTCGTCGTAGTCAACACGCGCGTAGCATCCAGGTCGGCGATAAACGATTCCCGTCCAGCGAGATAGAAACGATGAGTCTGATCGGCGGATTCGGCCGCTGATTTTTGCGCGGCCGTCAATGCATCGGCTCGGGTGTAATCGGCGGCATACGTGGCGAGACTCGACTGCGTTTCCCGCAGCGCTTTCAACACGACGCCATCGAACTGGGCAAGCGCGGCATCGGCGCCGTATTGCGCTGCCTGAATCCGCCCGCGCTGTCCGTTCGCCGGGAAGCTCCAGCTAATCAGCGGTCCGAAGCCCCATCGTGCGGTTGGCTGCGTACCGAGATCCTCGAGTACCCCGGTTAATCCCGCCGATGCCCCGAGGGTCACCGTTGGAAACAGCGCACCCGTAGCTACGCCGATCCTTGCTGTCGATCCAGCGAGCTTTCGCTCCGCCTCGCGTACGTCGGGACGCCGCCGCAGCAACGCGGCGCCATCGCCGACGGGCAGCGGCTGCGCGATCACCGGCGTCTTGTTGCAGGCAAGCACGCCCTTGGGAAGATCGGCGGGTGCACGCGCCAGCAGCGTGGCGAGCTGGTATTGCGCGATCCGCCGGCGTGCCGTGAAGACCGGAATATTCGCCGAGAGCGTTTCCACTTGCGTCTGGCCGCTGGTGATATCGGGCGCGTTGCCGCGACCCGCCTGCTGCAGGCGCCGCGACACGGACACCCGCTGGCGCTGCAAGTCGAGCGAGCGCTGCGCGATGCGAAGCTCTTCCGCCGCTGAACAATTCTGCACGTAAGCCCGTACCACGTCCGCTACCACCGTGATGCGCGCCAGATCGGCTGCTGCCTGGGTGGCATCGCTGTCGGCGCGAGCGGCTTCCACGCCGCGTCGAAGCGTGCCGAACAGATCGAGTTCATAAGAAATGTTGATGCCGATATCGCCTTCATTCGCGACCGGGATCTTTTCAAAGATCAAATATTGCTCCGCCGATTCCTGCGCGCGTTTGAACGCAGCCGACGTCCCGCCTGAAAAGCCGCCTTGCGCTTGCGCCACACTGAGCGCAGCGCGCGAGCGGCCGAGATTGGCCGCGGCGACGCGCAAATCCGTGTTCGAAGCCATGGCTTGCTGGACCAGATCATCGAGGACGGGGTCGTCGTAGAGACGCCACCAGTGCGCTGGCACTGACACGGTTGATATCGTTGACTGACCGTCGGCACCGTCGAGCGGGGCGTTGGCGAACGGCGCATTGACGACGGCGTCTTTCGGTACCGAGTAGTCGGGACCGACCGTAAAACACGCGGCAAGCGCGAGCACGAACGGCGTCAGGACGAGAGCGCGCGGCGTCTTCATTGACTTGCACCCGGCGCGGAAGCGCTCGCGGTGGCGGTGCTCACGCCGCTAACTGGCAAGGCACCGCTCACGGGGGCGGCAGCGGAAGCGCCTGAAGCACTTGAAGCAGCACCGCTTGCGCCACCCGTGGTGTTCGACTTGGCGAGCGGCGCAATGTCGCGCACCGATACCGTCGCCGTGCGTCCCGCAATCATGCGAAAGTCTGCCGGCACTTCGTCCAGCGCGATCCGCACCGGAATCCGCTGTGCCAGCCGTACCCAGCTGAACGCCGGGTTCACGTTCGGCAGCAGGTTCGATCCCTGCACCCGGTCGCGATCCTCGATCCCCGCCACGATGCTCTGCACGTGGCCGTGCAGCATCTTCGTCTCGCCCATGATCTTGATGTCCACCTGTTGCCCGATATCGATCCCGTGCAGCTTGGTCTCCTCGAAATATCCGTCGACACGGAAAGAATGCAGGTCGACCACCGACAATACCGAGCGTCCCGCCGTCACATATTCGCCCGTGCGCGGCGCGCGATCGTTGAGATAACCGTCTACGGGACTCACGATCGTCGTGCGCTGCAAGTTGAGCCTGGCGGTATCGATAGCAACCTCCGCATCCGCCAGCGCCGCTTCCGCCGTTTGCACGCGCGAGTGGCTTTCCTCGGTCACTTCGCGTGCGACGAGGTCGCCGAGCGTGCGGTTGCGGGCGTCTTCCCTTCGCGCTTGATCGAGCGTCGCGCGGCGCTGCAGGGCCGTCGCCTGCGCCTGGCGCAGCGCCAGTTCATAACGCGCCTGGTCGATGACAAACAGCACCTGGCCGGCGTTCACCGGCTGGTTGTCGACCACGTTCACCTTCACGATCAGGCCACCCACGTCAGGCGCCACTTGCACGACGTCGGCGCGCACATGGCCGTCGCGGGTCCAGGGCGCGAACATGTAGTAGGCAACCAGCCGCCACAGCACAAATGCGGCGATCGCCACGACGACGAGCGTAAAGAGGATCTGTCCAACGGAGAACCAGGCTTTTTTCACGATAATTTCAAGGTAATAGCCGATGCGAAACAATGACCACGATGCCAAGCATGATCACGTAGATCGCGAGGTCGAAAATGGAGCGATGCCAAACGAAACGGTATAGGCCGACGCGTGCGAACACCCGCGTGACAACCAGGCAGAACAGGTACGCAACCAGCATCAGTACCAGCGCGGCGGGCAAGTACACGCCGTAGATATCGATTTCACCGATCATCGCGTGGCGTCTTGCTAAAAGAGTTGAAGGAGCGGCGTGTCATGCAGCAGGCCCCGGTTGGGAGGGCGATGCGGCCGCGAGCGTGAGGGTCTCCGGGAACAGCGACAAACGCATGCCCACCAGCGCATGCAGCGCATCGCGGATCTGGCGGCCGGGGACGGCCGGCGTCCCGGCCGGCTGCGCTGCTTCGGCCGCGGCCTCGGCAGCCGCTTCAATTTGCACCGCGCCGCCGCGTCTCGTCATGCGTTCAAGCGCTACATCGATTGCCGTCTCGAGGGCTGCCGGCACCGGCTGGCGCGCGCCGCGCTCCACGCACTGCTGGAAATACGCGCGTACGCCTTCCAGCACGTGATCGACCGAGGCCAGATCAGCGTCATGCAGGCGTCGCCGCAGACGCCGCAGGTCCAACGAGTTAAATGCGATCCGCAGATCGCGAAAACTTTCGATGGACGGATGGCGCTGGTCGTCGCTGGCGGCGAGACGCGGGATGACCTGCATGAGACGGTCGATCATGCGCGCGGTGTGATTTTTCTGGTCGTCGATGGACCGGGCCGATGCACTCAGCGCCACGTCGCGCCAGCCCGAGCGGATCAGCCGCGCGGCCGCCAGTTCAGCGCCGAACGGCCGCGTCACGCGGGTCCAGACGAACGCGAATAACAAACCCGCCGGTCCCGCCAGGTTGCTGTTCATGAAGGTCAGGAAATTCGCGTCGTAGGTGCCCTGGATGCTGATGAACGTAGCGGTGTTCACGGCAGTCAGCATGGTCGCGAGGTTGTATTGCGGCCGCGGGATCAACGTGCCGATCAGGATGAAGGGGACCGCGAACATGATCACGAGCATGGGGAAGTCATGCACCGTCGGCAGGATCACGAAGAGATACAGTCCCGCGAGCACCACGGCAAGACAGGTGTAGGTGAAGAATGCGAACACCTGGGGCGCGGGTTCATCGAGGGCAGCGAAGAAACAGCACGCCACCGCAGCCAGCGTGACCGCGCCCGCGCCGTCGTTCCACCCGGACGAGATCCAGAGGCTCGACGCGATAAAAATGGCCAGCGAGGCCGATCCCGCCGAAAACAGCAGCATGCCGCGGTCGAAGTACTGCTGCGTGCCGCCCAGTCGCCAGTGCCGGTAACGGGGCCGCCAACTGCCATGTTCGTTCGCGATGATGACCCGCAGCGCGCGGCAATCCTGCCAGACATCGACGAGTTGTTTCAAGCGCCACAGCGTGTTCGACAGCAGCGCGCCTTCCCAGGTCTGCAGAGCGTCCGCGTTGGGTTGCAGGCTCGCGATCCGGTTGCGCAGCGCGTCGGCCTTGGGGTCGTTATTGGCGCTGGTGGACGACGCTGCACCGGTGTGTGCCGGGAGCGGTTCGTCGAACCAGGTGACGATATCGGCGAGTAGCGGCTCAAGACCCTCTGGCGGCGGGTTCTGGCCGTTGAACAGCGCGGCCAGCGGGTCGCTGATTGCCGACATGATCGGCATCAGCAACTGCATCCGGCCGCGCAGCGCCTGCGTGCGTGCCAGTACATCGGGCCGGGTGTGATCGTAGGCAAGCTGGCTCAGCAGGAATTCGAGCGCGTTGACGGTGACCGCGAGCCGCTGCCGGCACGCGGAGATAGCCGTGCCGCTGGTTCGCCCTGAGAGCGTTTCTTTCGCGTAGAAAGCGGCGTCGCGAAACCACGCGTCGGTCCGTTCGATAAGCGTAGGCGCGAGGCGGCTCGGCAAAATCGCGCCGCCGACCACGCTGGCGCACACAATGCCGAGCACGATCTCCTCGGTGCGCGATACCGCGAGATCGAAGACGCCCGCCGGGTCCATCACGGAGGGCAGCGCGATCAACGGCATGGTGTAGGCCGCCAGCATGAACACATAGCTCCGCGCGGTGCGCTCGGAGATGGCGAGAAGCAGGAGTGTGCCGGTCCATAACGCGACCACGGCGCTGAACAAGTAGGGCGACTCGACGAAGGGCGGCACGAACAGCACGGCGGCCGAGGCGCCGATCATGGTGCCGAGCGCGCGATACAGCGCCTTGGAACGCGTCGCCCCCACGAACGGATTCGACACGATATAAACCGTCGCCATCGCCCAGTAAGGACGTGGCAATTCCAGTTTGAGGCCGATATACAGCGCCAGCATGGAGGCCGCGAAGGTCTTGACCGAGAATATCCATTCGCGCGAAGTAGGGTACGTCATGGTGCGCTAGACGCCTTCTTCAGTATCGGTGTCGGTCGGGCCAAAGGCAGGGCCGTAGTGTGACGCGGGTGCCGGTTCCTGTTGCGCTTGACTGGCGGACGCGCCAAGCTTAAACGCAGCGAACACCCGCAGGGTCGCTTCCAGGTCTTCCCGGCTGACATCGTTGAGCACGCCGGCACGCAGTCCGATCAGTTCTTTTTCGATCTTGGCGGTGACCAACCGGCCTTCGTCGGTGAGCGAGATGATTTTCGCGCGCCGGTCATCAGGGTCTTCGTCGCGCCGCACAAGGTTGGCCGCGCACAATTGATCGAGCAGGCGCACCAGCGACGGCCCTTCGATGCCAGTCAATTCGGCGAGCGCCACTTGGCGCACGGGTGCGTCGAGCCGCGCCGCGATCAGAAGCGGCGTCGCGCAGGCTTCGGAGACGTTGTACCCTGCGATCACACCTTGGCTTGTGCGCCGCCACTGGCGCGCCGCAATGACGAGCGCGCTGCTCACGGATTGACGAAGGAGATCGATTGCTGGCATGGCGCGCATTGTATTTCGACAACAATTCGTTAGCAAGCTATTGAATTAATTTTTTGGGGCGGGATGCTTTCGAACCAGGCGAGGTGCCGATAAGAGGGCGGTCAAACGCCTGGTGCCGCGCTTCAGCAAGAACTGGCTCAGGACATTGAACGCCATCGTGGGGAGTTCATCAAGTTTGCGTACAACAATGTTATGCGCATAAAATTTTTCTACGGCGTCGTCGAGAAGTCCGATGCCGATCAGTTCTATCCCCGAACCGGTGATCTCGTCGATGCGCGCCCGCAGGTCGGTCCGCAATATCACCGGATGGCCATCGCCGGTGGCGGGATAACCGTCGGACAGGACCATCAGGATGCGCCGGCCGGCGCGTTGAGCGGCCAGGCGTCCGGCGGCCCACGCGAGCGCTTCGCCGTCCGGATTCTCGTGACCGCAATCAATTGCGCTCAAACCTGCCGGATTGCTCGATCCGAAACGCTTGTAGACCTGCAGATCGAGCCGTTCAACGCGCCGGTTGAAACGATTCAAGTCCACGCCTTCGGCTAGCTTTTTCTCGTAAAGTGCGCGCATTTCCGCCGATTCGACCGAGCTGTAACCCAGCACTTCGCACTTGAACGAAAGCTGCATCAGTGCGTCGCAAAGCGCGGCGGCGCAGAGCCTGGCGAGAGCGATTTTTCCGCCCGCCATGGAGCCGCTGCGGTCGATCAGAAGTGTGACGGCAGCGTCGCGTCCTTCGGTCGTGCGCCTGACGCGAAACGGCGTGCGATATCCCGGCGCCACAACCAGCTTTGCCAACGCAGGCCGGTCGATTTCCCCGCGTTCCTGCTCGCGTTTCCAATGCGTCTGTTCATCGGCTTTCAGCGCTCGTTCAAGCCGCGCGGTCAGTGGCGCGGTTTCCGCACGCGCGAGCGCGCGCAGGTTGCGCCATTCGCTGGCGTCGCCAAGTCCGGTGAGGTCGGTGATGAGATCGAAATCGGTCGTGAGCGGAATGGACAGGCGAGGGCGGCCATCGATCATGTCGATATCGAAGGTCATCGGCGGGACCGGCGAGCTTGTTTCTGAGGCCTCCGCGGTCGCGTCGGACGGTGCGTGGGCGAGGCTGGGGGCATCGGAGGACGCCGCGTCGGAGGGTTCCCTCGACGCCGTGTCCGGTTCAGCGATATCGCGCGATACCTGCTTGGCGTCCAGCGCTTCATCGGCATCGGCGGAAAACATCATGGTGTTCACATCGCCGGCCGCCAGCGACCTGATCCGTGCTACAAGCGCCCGCGCGCCCGCCACGCTTTCAGCAGTCGAACCGCTGGCGCGGGTGGTTTGAAGCAGTTCGCTCACGGTGCCGAGCGTGGCGATGAGGGCCGGCGTTTGTTCGGTCACGTCGGGCGCTTCGTCCCAGAGCGCGCGTTCGATAAACCAGGTCAGCTTGTCGCGCCAAGCCAGGGTCGGCCAGCGCGCGTGAGTGTCCCGCGCCGTTTGTTCACGCAGTTTTGCGACAAACTTGCGCGCTCCCGGATACGCTTCGAACAGCCGCTCACAGACGCGCCGGTCTTCAATCGCTTGCGCAATTTGCCGGGTTGCGCCGGAGTTGAGCGCGCTGATTGTGCTGATAGTGGAGTACTTCGAACGTGCCACTAGCAAGTCGAGCTGGCCGGTGAGCGCGTCCAGATCGACATCGCTTGCAGCCTCCGGCTTGAGTTCCGGCAACACGATCCGGTCGCGTTCCACCCGCGGCCCGCTTGTGTCGAACGATACGGTTACGCCGTACCGGCCCGTGAGGACACGCGCCATCTTGCCGAGCATGGCGTGCATCGAGTCCGGGTGCGTCAGGTTAGAAGTGGACACGTCGGTTATCGATAAAACGCAATGGCGCCGCGCTTCACGCTGTTTTCCACGTCAGCCGGCGTGAAAGCCGCGCTAACGCCGGGGGAGTGTCGCGCAGTGCCGGAGTGATTGCGCATAAGCACGTGTTTCATTCGTCGAACGCGATGTGGTGCCTGATGATGCTGCGGATCAGCGCGGCATCCTCGGCGCTGACTTTTGCGTAGATCGCCGGGCCGGCGGCGCGTTCCGGGTCACCGGAGCGCAGCATCAGGTCGGCCCAGTCGAGCAGACGCCGCGTCGAAAACGCGCTTGCCAGATCTTCGCGGGCGAACGCCGCGCGGCAATCGGCGGCGATGGCCGCGAGCGTTTGCGCCATCGGCCACGTGAAACGCGCGCCAAGCGTGCGGATCAACACTTCCGCCTCTTCCTCCGGCGACAGGTAATTCATCAGATACACGCGCCAGCGATCGAGGAACGCCTCGTTCATCAGGTTGGCGCCCTGATACAGATGCCGATACACGCTCATGGCGCCCACTGCGTTCGCGGTGGCGAACAGGCGGAAAGACGGGTGCGGCGCCACCAGTTCGTTGCCCTTTTCCTTCAGCAGCAAACGCCCGTGGGGTTCGAGCACGGCGGTGAGAACGGCGAGGATCGAAGGTTCAGCGAAATCGATTTCATCGACTACAAGCCACAGGCCTTCGCGCAGAGCTGTTGGCAGCACGCCGTCCACCCAGAGCGTCTCGCCGCCTTTCACGGTCCAGAAACCGACGAAGTCGCCGATAGTCGTCTGGCCGTTCATATTCGCCCGTAGCACGCCATGTTCCGTACGGGCCGCGATCTGCTCGATCAGGCTCGTTTTGCCAACGCCGGTGTGGCCGATCAGCAGCACGCGCCGGTTCTCCACGATGTCCTGGAGGATATCGCCGAATCGCTCCGGAAAGAGATAGGCAGGGTTCAGGCGCGGCACGAGCGGACCCGGCTGGCCCACAGGCATATTCACCGTGCCGATGGCCGTTGTTGCTTCATTTGAATCCGAATCCAAACCCGCGGTTGGCGGCGTTTGCCGCATGGCGTGCCGAAGTTCTTTCAGAAAGCCGGTCCGTCCTGCTGCTGGCAGTGGTGCGAGCGCGGGATCGCCGGGTCGAAAAAATCCCTCCCGATGCCACTTTTGCAACTTCGACTTGAGGTTTTCCAGGTCAAGGACTGTATCGATATCGGCCGGCCCATCGCCGTAACCATGTTCGATTCGATACATCCGCAGCCGATCGGAGAGCGTCACTTGCCACCACTCGGCGGCTTGGCCCGTGGAGCGCTCGTAGCGGCCAGCGTGAGGATCGTCTTGCAACTTCGGTTCGGGCGCATTCATTGGCTTACTGGCAACGGCGGATGGATGGGGGCGGCTGGATCTTCGAAACTTTACACGCTCGGGGGATGAGACCTGTCGCGATGGCGCGGTTTCACGTTCGTTGGCACGAAATGTTTAGTGCGAGAACAGAGATGGATCCGGATGCGGAAAATAGATGATGTGTTAGCTTAGAAAAATAACATAAACTGTTGATAAATATGTATATTTTGTGCGCACATCGTTGACTTCGAAGTTTTCTCAGAGAAGCTATGTAGATAATCATTGATATCTAATAAAAATATGGTCTTCACAAAAAATTTTCCTAAAGTATTTTCTAGAGAACCCCTCATGCTCCTGCTTAACGGTAAATAAGTCGGTTAGCTACTTGATTTCATGGAGAAAACATGAATTAAATCATATTTTAGATAAGATATGTTCTGTATGTATTTGATTATAAAGACTTATAAAAATTATAAAGCGAAATTTCCACCATTCTCCGACCTTCGAAACCGATGAACTAGTGCCCGTACCGCCTTGGTTCACCAGCAGGCGCTATCACGCCTTCCTCGTCACGATGGCAAAATACCCGCTCCACCTACCAGGAGCCGCAATGAGCACCCCGATCCAGCACGATTTCCGTTCCGACACCGTCACGCGACCTAGCCCGGCCATGCGCG
>DASYLW010000035.1:0-7461 GCA_036009385.1 Caballeronia sp. | reverse complement strand
CTCGCTTGCACACCGAGCATCGGCTGTGGCGGGGCTGCCAGCTGGCCGCTTCGCTGTAACGCGAGGATCGATAGCGTGGCATCGCCGATCAGCGTGACATGACGCGTCACAGTCGCGGTTTTTATCGGAGCCGCCGGTTGTACCTGCGCCTGTGCTTGCTGCTGTATCTGTAGCGCTGCCGGCGGTTGCTGCGGCGTCAACGGTGTCTGCGTCAACGGTGTCTGCGTCTGCGGTGTCTGCGTCTGCGGTGTCTGCGTCAACGGTGTCTGCGTCAACGGTGTCTGCGTCTGCGCTGCCGCGCTGGTGGCAAGCGCCATCGCGCACAACGCGGCGATCCATCCCGCAGTCAGGGCGGTCATCGCGCTCTCCCCTGGCCTCGTCCGATATCCATTCATGGTTCTTCCCCTCACCGTACGACCAGTTGCGGTTGTTTGCCAGACATCACGGCAGGTTGATCGTATGCCTGGGTCAGCGGCGATTGCGCGTTGAGCAGAAAATCGACCGTCTGCGGCGCGCCGGCCATTGGAACGCGTGCGTGCCCGGTTGTCGTTGCCGCAAGCTCGGCCGCCCGCGCGCGCGCGACTTGTGTCGAGGCCGCCGCGATGCGCTGTGTATCCGCGCGGATCGCCTGCTGCACCTCCGGTGAAAATTTCTGCTGCGCGATCAGCCCTTGCGCCGCGACGGGTTGACCGTCGGCAAGCAGGAACAGCGCGACGTTGCTCAGGATCTTCGGGTTGTCTTGCGCCAGCTCCGCGGCTTTGATCAGCGGCACTCGAGCGCCCGCCACATCGCCGAGACGCAAGCGCGCGTAACCCAGATCCGACAGTGTGAGCGCGTCGGTTGGCTGCAGGCGCGTGGCGATATCAAACTCTTCGGATGCCTTAGCAAATTCCCCTGCTGCGCCAGCCAGCAAACCGAGTCCGCGATACCCCCGTGCCGCCAGCGGCGTGTTCAGCAATTTCGTGTATGAGTCGGCACTCCCCTGCGCTTGGCCGGTCTGGCGCAAGGCGTCGGCACGCAACAAACTTGTGTCGGGTGTCGAGCCATATTGCTTCTCGTATGCGTCAATGTGTGCGAGCGACGCATAGAACAAACCTTGCGACTGCATCCGGTCGATCAGCGCGAGATACATGCCGGGTGTATCGGGCGCATCCTGCTTCTGCTGCGACTGCTGTAGCGCGGCTTCGCGCTCCGCCTGTATGCCGACGCCATAACCGCTTTCCATCTTTGAGGCACAACCACCCAGCCCCGCTAAAACGGTATAGGCAAGCGTCAGGACCACAACGGGCAGGCGGTTCTCGATTGCGATTGATTTCATGGGATCACTCTCTTCAATGTCTCTTCAATGTCTATCTATGCATCGTGGACAGCGAATGGAACACGGCGATAAACCCCGGCCCGGCTGTCATGATCAACAGCGCGGGCAGCAAGGTCAGCACCATCACGCCAGTCATCTTCACGGTCAATGCGCCAATCCGTTCACGCAACGTCGCGCGGCGCGTCTCGCGCAACCGGTCGCCGAACTGGCGCAGCGGTTCCTGTACCGCCCCACCGTGCTTGTCGACCTGGACCACCAGCCGCATCACGGCATTCAGGTCGTCGCTTTCATAGCTTGTTGCAAGCCGGCTCAGCGACTGCTCACGCGTACGTCCGGTGGTGAACTGCCGGTGGGCCAGCGCGAGTTCCTGCGAGAGCACGGGCAGCACGGTCGCGAAGTCGTTGATCATCACTTGCAGGCTCTGATCGAGCGACAGGCCGACGCCTTGCAGCAAACGCAGCAAGTCGACGAACATCGGTAACTCACTGGTTACCGAGCGTTGACGCGCCGTCGCGCGGCGCCGCACGAACCATTTGGGC
This sequence comes from Caballeronia sp., assembly GCA_036009385.1. Lineage (GTDB taxonomy): Bacteria > Pseudomonadota > Gammaproteobacteria > Burkholderiales > Burkholderiaceae > Caballeronia. The sequence goes on along the minus strand of DASYLW010000035.1, from coordinate 5,604 downwards.
ACCATGAAACCCAGCACGAACGCGCCAATCAACCACATGGCGAGGTGCGGTTCTCCGTTGAACCAGCCCAGCGCAAGCAGCGGCAACAGCGCGGCGCAGCCAACCCGCGCCGCGAAGAAACGCGCGCGTGTGTTGGCATCGAGGAAACCACATCGATCCAGCAAACGCCGGTCTTCGGGCGCCACAACAATGGCGCCGAACGGCGTATCCAGCCAACTCACCGCCACGCGGCTGAGTGCATCGGCCAGGCGCGACAGGCGGCCGCCTTTGGCCCGTCCCCGCCCCGCCTCACCCGCGTCCTTCGCGTCTGTTGTTGGCCGCCGTTCGTGGCCTGCTGCAATCGCGCGTGCCGCCGAACTGGCCGCGCGTTGATCGAGCGCATGGTCGAGCGTGCGCGCGCCGCGCTGCATGCGCGCGAGGCCCGTGAACGCGAGTGCGCCCAACAAGGCGCAACCGAGTGCGGCGAAAAGCAAGGCAAGAACAAACACGGTTTGGGCGGCCACGATCAATCCTTCAGGCGCACTAGCCGGTACAACATGAAAGCACCGAGCGCTTGCAGTCCCAGCGCCACATACACGAGGCGCTGACCAAATGGATCGGACCACATCTCCAGGAAGTAGGACGGATTGGAGAGCATCACAAAACCGCCGAGCAACGCCGGCAAGAGCCCAAGCACCCAGGCAGACAAACGCGTCTCGGAGGACAGCGCAACCAGTTCACGCTCGGCCTGTTCGAGGTCGCGCATCAGCGCTGCCATGCGATCCAGCATCACGTCGGAACGGCCACCGTACTTCACCGAGATGCGCAGCACCGAACCGACCAGCTCCAGCTCGCGCACGCGATACACCGACGCCACGTGTCTCAGCGCCACATCTATTTCGATGCCCGAGCGCACCATCCGCGAGACCCGGTCGAGGCACTCGCGCAACGGCGCGTCGGTGGTTGCCAGGGCGGCCTGGAACGCGGCCGGCACGCTATTGCCGATCGTGATGAGCCGCACGATGCCATCGAGGAATAGGGGCAACTGACGCGAGATGCGCCGATTCCGCTTCTGCGCGCGCCATGAGAGAAAACCAAACACGCAAAGCACGCCGAAGACGATAAAGCCCAATCCCACGATCGAAGTTGTGCGCAAACCAACCAGGCATGCACCTGGCAAGATAACCACGCAAGCAGTCCATAAGAGCGCGCGCGGACTCGCGATACCCGCGCGGTTCATCAGGTTGTCGGCGCCGTGAGCAAGACGGGCCTGCAGATGACGCAGATGTTCGCGGCCACCGTGCGCAGCATTCGGTGACAGCGCGGCGGGAGCCGCAGATATAGTGCGCTGGCGGTTCCGGGCAGGCGCCGTGCCCGATGTTGCGCCCGGCATCGCGCCCTGTACTGAAGCTACGCGCCGGTCGACGAAACGCTCGGTCAGCGCGCGTTCGCGGTTGTCGTGCGCGCGCTGCCACAGCAGCAGCCCACCGGCCGCGCACAGCAGCGCTACGACCAGCACGAGACTGATACCGCTAGACATTGAAGTCCCCTCCGGAGCGGCCGAAACCACCGCCTCCGCCGTCACGCCGTCCGAAGCCGTCATTGAAGCTGTTTGTGCTCCTGTCGTTGCCGAGGGACTGACGATACCTGGCGAGCTTCGGCGAGCTGGGATGAATGCCGAGCGAGACCCAGTTGTCCAGCTCCTCGCCACCTTCCATAATCGGCTCGTACCGGTACAACTCCTGGGTCGCGACAATGTTGTCCGAGAGCCCTGTCACTTCCGTCACCGACAAAATTCGCCGCCGTCCATTGGACAGGCGCCCGATCTGCACGATGAAGTCGATGGCATTCGCAATCTGCCGCCGCAGGCTCGACTCCGTGCCCTGAAAGCCGGCAAAGCCCGCCAGCATCTCGAGCCGGTAAAGACACTCTCGCGCCGAGCTTGCGTGGACGGTGCCCATCGAACCGTCGTGCCCGGTGTTCATGGCCTGCAGCATTTCCAGCACTTCGCCGCCGCGTACCTCGCCCACGATGATTCTGTCCGGACGCATCCGCAGCGTATTGCGCAAGAGGTCGCGAATGGACACCACGCCCGCACCGTCGAACCCGCCTGGACGGCTTTCCAGCCGCACCACGTGCGGATGATTAAGCGAGAGTTCGGCGGTGTCCTCTATTGTCACCACGCGCTCGTGCTTCGGGATAAAAAAAGCGAGCGCATTGAGCAACGAGGTCTTGCCCGAACTCGTCCCGCCCGACACCAGCACGTTGCAGCGCGCAGCGACCGCTGCGTCGAGCAACCCGCAGATCTCGTGATCGAAGGTGCCGTTCGAGAGCAGGTCGTCGGGGCGCAGCGGATCACGACGAAACTTGCGTATGGATACCACCGGCCCGTCGAGCGACAGCGGCTCGATCACCACGTTCACCCGGCCGCCGTCGGGCAGGCGGGCATCCACCATGGGATTGGATTCGTCCAGTCGACGCCCGATCGGGGCGAGGATGCGCCGCACGATCCGCAGCAAATGCGCGTTGTCTGCGAAGCGCACCGGGATCTTCACAAGCATGCCGTGCCGCGACACATAGACGTCGTCGAAGCCGTTGATCAGGATGTCCTCCACGGCGGGATCCGCAAGCAGGTCTTCGATCGGCCCGAAGCCCGCCAACTCCTTCGTCAACGCCTGCGCTACCAGCCGCACTTCGCTCTCGTTGAGCGGAATACGCCGCATCCGAACGAAGCCGTCGATCTCCAGGTCAACGAACTGCTGGATCGCCTGGCGCGACCAGCGTCCGAATTCGGCGCCCAGCTCTTCAATCCGCGTGAGCAGATGTTCGTGCGCCGCGTTCTTGATGTCCTGGAACTGCTGCGTATGCGCGAACGAAGTGGCGTCGTCGGCGAACTCGATGTCTTTTTCCATCGTCTATGACCGCTTGGTGAAAGTGGGAAAGAGCCGCTTGAGGAATTGTTTTGAGCCGCCTGGCGCGCCGTCGGAATCCGCCGTCTTCTGCTTCAATGCATCGGAGTCCGACCCGTCCGGCAATGGCCCGGATGTGGGCGTGATGCTGTCGGCCGCGGCGATTCTTTGACCGCCGAGCCGCGCGATCAGCGGGTCCAACGCCCGCACATAGGCATCACGCTCAGCGATATCCGCCAGCAGGCGCCCCTGGTTCACCGCTCGTCCAAGCGCCAGTGCACGCGCAGGCAGTATTGCGAGCAACGGCAGCCCGAGCCGCTCTGCAATCTGCCCGGCGCCAAATTGCAGCGTCGGGTCGAACTTGTTCACGACCAGATGCAGCTTCTGCGGCGTGTCGGCGGCCTCACGATCCTTGGGCACGCGTGCGTCAGCATCGTGGACACGCAGACCTTCCAGCAACTCCATGGCGGACACCACTGACGCCACGTTCGGATCGCAAACCAGCCACACGTTATCCGCGGCGCGCACCATCTGCGCGACGAACTCAAGGTTCGTGAAACCACCGAGATCGACGATCTGGTGATCGAAGAAAGTCCGCAGCCGGTTCACCAGATTCACCGCCGACGCATACGAAACCTCGCGCATCGCCGTGAGATCCGCAGGCAATGTGGTCACCGCCAGGCCGCTCTCGTGGCGTCCGAAGGCGGTATGAACGAAGGTCTGGTCGAAGCGGCGCAGATTGCGCACGGCATCGACGAAATTAAATTCACTCTGTGTGTCGAGCAGCACTGAACTGTCTGCGGCGGGGATACCCAGGTCGAGCAACGCGGAGGTCTTTAATGCCGCCGCGCCACGTTTTTGCACCCTCACCGCCAGGTTCGCAGCCAGCGTGCTTACGCCCATCCCAACGCGCGCACCGAGCAGCACCGTCATGTGGCCGTGGCGGTTGGCGATGTGTTCGGTCTTCGCGGATCGGCTGGCCTGTTCAATTAACTGCTTCGCTATCCGAAGTGCTTCGTCGGGTACGCCTTCAACGTCGATAAAATCGCGCACGCCCGCGCGTAAAGCCGCAATTGCGCTAGCCGACTGCTGCAGCGAACCGAGTGCAACGATGGCCAGGCCCGGGAATGCGTCGTGCACCGCGCTTGCCATAGCCGTTGCCGCGGCAATGCTCGCTTCGGGCGCTTCAAGCGGTGCACAGGCGAAGTCGATGAACACCATCGTGGCGCCTAGTGTCGATATCTTCGGCATCAGCGCGGCAGCGTCGAACGGCACGTGCTCGATCGCACCCAGCGCGCCCAGCGCGCGAGCAAGCCAGGCCCGGCGCCCAACATCAGAGCAGACGCACAGGAACCGGACGCCTGAAGGGCGCGCTTCTACATCAGTCAAAGAGTGAACTCTTGCGTTCATTGCCGCTTTCTCCTGCCACGTCCGCGCGGACGACGCGGACGAGGCTGCCAGCACACCTCGCCGCACATCTCGCTGCACATCTCGCCGCGTCCATAGTTCCGGACGGACTCGTACGCGCTTTCACCGCCTGCCCACAGTCCTCTTTGTCAGACCGGACGTCCATCATTTCGAGAATCCCGGCACCGCTTCACGCGACGCAAAACCACCAATGAACGAGCGCCACACGGGTCCGTCGCGCCGCTCGGATTGCTCACCAGGCGTGGCTGGTAGTACCGCACCTTTCGCAATCGGCGAGACCAGATGCGGGGTCACGATGATCACCAGCTCACGATCCTGTTGCGCGTACTGCAGGGTCTTGAAGAACGCGCCGATGACGGGCAAATCACCGAGCATGGGTACCTTGTCGATGTTCGACGACGTCTCGCGATCGATCAAGCCGCCGATCACGAAACTTTCGCCATCACCGAGTTCGACCGTGGTATCTGCCCGCCGCGTAGTGATTGCCGGCACCGAAATGCCGTTGATGGTCAGAGCGTGCTGGAAGTCGAGCTGGCTTGCTTCCGGTGCGACTTTCAGCGCGATCCGGTTCGCTCCGAGCACGGTCGGCGTAACCGTCAAGCCGATACCGTAGGGCTTGTAGACAATGCTGATCGTGCCGAGCGACTGCGGCACGGGTATCGGAATCTCGCCGCCGGCGAGGAAACTCGCGCTCTGTCCCGACAACGCGACGAGCGTCGGTTCGGCCAGCACGCGTGCCAGGTTGTTTGATTCAAGCAGGCTGAGATTCGCGAAGATACCGCGAGAACCCAGGTTCACGATCAGGTTGAAGGCGCTGCTGATAGGCGACGTTGCCGCCACCTGTAGATTCGTCGTCGCGCCACCCGTATACGAGGTCAACGCTGAGGGCGCGAAGGTGCCGAACGCAAACGCGTTGTTCTGCTTGAAGAGATTGAAGCCCGCTTCCTTGAGCACCGACTTGCTGAACTCGACCACCTTCACATCGACCTGGACAACGGGACTGGTTGCTATCGTGGAGATATCGAGGACCGTGCCTCCCTTCGCGCCCGCACCCCTGTCTCCGCCCGTTCCAAGCGGGTCGGGCGCGCTGTCGTTTTGCGCTCCCGAATCCTTGCCAACCGATCCCGCCTGCGACTCCGACGAGCCTGCGGTTTTTGCAACCGATTCCCTCGCCACGGCCACTGCGAGCTGATGTGATTCCATGCTTGCAGCGGACCCTGTGATCACCGCCGTGCGGCCAAGCACGTTCACCGCGGGCGTATCGCTGCCGAGCAACTCGCGGGCGGCC
>DASYLW010000034.1:0-15839 GCA_036009385.1 Caballeronia sp. | reverse complement strand
TTCTTTGTCGCTAAGGACCAAGAAATGACGTGCCGCCACGCACAGTGGCTAATAGTGATAGAGAAAACAGCTAAGGCACGCAGACCGCCAAGGCCGAAAGTAGCAACCCGGCAATGACCCCGACCGCTAACGCTGGAACCTGGCAACCCGGCACTAACTCCGACCGCTAACGCCAGAACGTAGCCCCCTCCAAACCCCCAAGTGCCAACGACCTCCCCTCTTGGGGTTCAATTTGCCAGCGCAGCGTCGTATACTCAGGCCTCCTGTTTCCCCAAGGCTGCGCGTGGCTCGTGCCCGCGTGCGCAGCCGCGCTACGAGGCACGCATGGCAAGCCTGAACAAGACTTCCCTGACATCCGCCGGGCGTAGCCTGCTCAAAGGTGCAAACGCGGTGGCGCTTGCCCGACGCACCCGGCGCATCGTGATCGGGCTGCTGCTCGCTGTTATCGTTATTGGCCTGCTCGGCTTTTTCGCCGCGCCTGCGCTGATTCGACATATCGCCGAACAACAACTTTCGGCACAACTCGATCGCCCGGCCAGCATCGGACGAATCGCGCTTAATCCTTATACGCTGAGTTTCGAAGCTGACCGCGTGCATATTGGCGAAGCGCCCGCAAACCTGGGCGCAGACGCAAAAAGCGGCGATTTCGTCGATATAGAACGCCTGATCGTGCGCCCTTCATGGTCGTCGCTGTTTCGTCTCGCGCCGATTATCAACGAACTTAAAATCGATTCGCCGCGCTTTCATATCGTGCGCTTCGACGCGCAACGCTTTAATTTTTCCGATCTCGTCGAAAAGTTCTCGAAGCCTTCTGCCAATCCATCCACCAAACCGGCGCGATTCTCGGTATCGAATATTCGGGTTGAAAATGGCCGGATCGATTTCGACGACCGCTTGCTTAAGACGCATCACATAATCGATCGCTGGTCGGTCGGGATTCCGTTTATTGCGAATCTCGCCTCCACCGCGGAATTGTTCGTCACGCCTTCGCTGCAGGCGCGTATCGACGGTTCGCCGCTGTCTGTCCACGGGCGCACAAAGCCGTTCTCCGAGTCGCGCGAGTCGGAGATCACGCTGCAACTCGATGGCCTCGACGTGCCGCAATTGGCGTCGTATGCACCCGCTTCGCTGCCGGTCGCGATCAAGAGCGGACGCGTGTCGACGAATCTTGATGTGAGCTTCGAGCTCAGCGCCGACGCGCCGGTGGTGCGCGTCAAAGGGACAGTGGATCTCGCAGATCTGGCCGTGACGGACAAGCAGGACGCGCCGTTGTTTGCCGCACAAAAGTTGCACGTGAATGCGGCGAATCTTGAGCCGCTGCGAAATGTGTATCGACTGGATGAAGTGCGATTGACGCAGCCGGACGTGAAACTCTCCCGCGATAAAACCGGCGCATTCAACTTCCAGAAACTCAGCGCAACAACGCCCGCTTCAACAGCTGCACCCACTCCCGCCAGCGCTGCCAAACCCGCCGGCACCGACACCACCGCAGCGCAACCGCTCGACCTCGCGGTCAAACATCTGGCGATTGACCAGGGCCATATCGTCTTCGATGACCACTTGATGACGCAATCCGCCACGCTCGGATTGACCGCTTTGAACGTGACGCTCGACGACTTCTCCACGCTCGGCAAACCCCCGGCGCGCTACACGCTGAAGACGGCCTTCGATCACGGCGGCGGCCTCGACGCATCGGGTAGTTTCACGCTGCCGGGCAAGAATGCCGACGCAAAACTCGCGCTGAGCGATTTGCCGCTGGCGCCGTTGCAACCCTACGTCGCGAACGCGGTGGCCGCGCATATCGCCGACGGTTCGCTCGGCGCAAATCTGCCGCTGCAAGTGGACTGGTCGAAGCCTGAACCGTCCATCCAGGCCGGCGCCGGCGATGTCACGCTCAAGTCGCTGAAACTCGTACCGCAGGGGAACAACGCGGCGAACATTGCCCCTATTGCACTGGCGTCGGCGCAAGCGAAGATCCGGAAGATCGATGTCGCGGCCCGCACCGCAGCGCTGGACAGCGTCGTGCTGAACGGTCTTTCCATCGATGCAAAACGCCTGAAGGACGGCAGTATCGATCTCGCCACGCTCGCCGGTCCGCACGAAACCGCTCCGGAAGCCAGCGTGACGCACAAGGTCGCAAAGGCGAATCAGGCGGGTCCGGCGTGGCGTTATCAAATCGCGCAGGTGTCGCTTAACGACAGCAGCGCCGACTTCACCGACGAATCCACGCCGCGCCCGGTAAAATTGCACATTGCGCCGTTGCAACTGGGCGTCAAGCAGGTCACCGACGATCTCACGAAACCCCTCGCTATCGACGGCAAGCTGACGATGAACGGCAAAGGCGCGCTGGCTGTGGCCGGCACGCTGACCGCGAAACCGCTGAGCCTCGCGCTGCACGTGGACGCCAACGCACTCGACGCATCGGCGTTCGAGCCGTACTTCGGCGGCAACCTGAATGCGACGGTCTCAAGCGCGCTGCTGAGCGCAAACGGGGACGCATCGTTTTCGGGTGAAGGACGCGCGCTGAAGGCCGGTTACAAGGGCGATGTGTCGTTGTCGAACGTGCGGCTGATCGACCGGGCGAATTCGGATCCACTGGCCGGCTGGAAACTGCTCGGCCTGACCAGGCTGAATGCCCGTTACGACGAACGAGGCGCCGACGTCGAGGCCGCGCGCATCACGTTCGCGAACTTCTACGGCCGCGTGCTGCTCGACGCGCAAGGCAAGCTCAATCTCACCGATATCGTGGCAAAGGACAAGGGAGCGGCCACCACGCAAGCGGTGGCCGTTGCGCCCGCATCTGCTCCGCGCGCGGCCGAGCCTGCCACTACCAACGCGCCGAAAACCGCGTCGTCATCGGCGAATTTGCGCTTTGGCCAGCTCGTGCTGCAAAACGGCCGCGTGACTTACACCGATAACTTCATCAAGCCGAATTTCACCGCGAACCTGGTATCGATCACCGGCACGATCGGCGCATTCGGCACGCACTCGACCACGCCGGCTCCCGTTGATGTCGCCGCAAAACTGTCGGCGAACGGACCGGTATCGATCAAGGGGGTCGTGAATCCGCTGATCGCGAAACCGTCGCTGGATCTCACCGCGAGCGCACACGATGTCGAATTGCCGAATATCTCGCCGTATTCGACCAAATATGCGGGTTATCCGATCACGAAGGGCAAGCTCAACGTCGATCTCCACTACACGCTCGCCGACGAAAAGCTCACCGCGAACAACCATCTTTTCATCGATCAACTCACGTTCGGCGATCACGTCGACAACACCACCGCCACCAAATTGCCGGTGCGGCTGGCTGTATCGCTGCTGAAGAATTCAAAAGGCGAGATTGACGTCAATATCCCCATTTCCGGCTCGCTTTCGGACCCGCAATTCTCGGTAGGCGCGTTGGTGTGGACGGCCATCGTTCACTTGCTCGAGCGCGCGGTGACGGCGCCGTTCTCGCTGATTGCGAACGCGTTCGGCGGCAAGAATCCCGAAGAACTCGGCTACGTGGAGTTCGATCCGGGTTCGGCCACATTGAGCGACGCGGCGAAGGAGAAGCTCGACACCATCGACCGGGCGCTGGCTGACAAACCGTCGATCACGCTGGAGGTATCGGCGCGGGTGGACCCGGCGCTGGACGAACCCGGTTTGCGCGCGGCCTACGTTGACCGCCAGGTGCGTCTGGCGAAGATGCAGGACGCGAGGGAAGACAATCCGAACATCAATCCAATGAGCATCTCCATTTCCGCCGATGAATACAGCAAGTTTCTGACGAAGGCGTATAAAAGCGCGGACTTCAAGAAACCGCGCAACCTGATCGGCATGACGAAGAGCGTGCCCGACGCCGACATGAAGGCCGCGCTGGCGGAGCACGCGTCAGTGGACGAGGGTGCGCTCGGCGCGCTCGCGCAGCGGCGCGCGTCGGTGGTGAAGCAATATTTCGAGGGCAAGATCGACAGCAAGCGGATCTTCATCGTCGCGCCGCATCTCAACGCCGAGGGTATCAAGGACAAGGGTGCGCCTACGCGGGTAGACTTCGGGCTGAAGTGACGGCGAAGTGACGGCGAAGTGACGAAGAAGCCGAAACAAGCGGAATCAAGCGGAATCAAGCGAGTTCAGGCAAGCGTTCCAGACCGTGCGCGCCGCACAAACCGGGATTTGGGAAAGGCTGCGGCCATCGGCATTCTAGCCAATCCGCGCTACACTTATTTCATGAATGCAGCGGCGCATCGCGGCGCGCATGACGGGAACGCGGAGTGGCTAGAAACAGCCACATGTTGCGCCGGGCGGCTCATCGCTCGACGCAGCTTCCAGCGGCGTTTCCGGACTCATCGCGCTTCATCGCAAAGCCGTCAAACGAGCCGTATAAAGTAAGCGCTTTGCGCAAAGCGCCCGCGGCGTCCAGGCTCTCCACACCCGAATCCAGCGCTGCACAACCTGCAGGAGAATCCCATGCTGTTGCATGATCTGGCTGACCGGTATGGCCCGGCCATCGTCTTTTTCAACGTAATGGGCGCAGCGCTCGGCCTGCCTGTTCCCGCGATGCCAACGCTGATCGTGGTCGGTGCATCGGTGGCCATGATGGGCTTCAACGGCCAGGCCCTGTGGCCCCATCTCGCGCTGATGCTCGGCATTGCCGTGCTCGGCGGCGTGCTGGGCGATCTCGTCTGGTTCGTGGGCGGCCGGCGTTACGGTGATCGCACGCTCAAGACCATTTGCAAACTCTCGTTGTCGCGCGATACCTGCGTGAAAAAGACCGAGCGCTTTTTCGGCCAATGGGGCGTGCGTGTGCTGCTCGTCGCGAAATTCATTCCGGGTTTGTCGCTGGTTTCAGTGCCGCTCGCCGGTGCAATGGGCGTGCGCACGCGCTCGTTCATTGCGCATGACGGCGGGGGCGTGGCGTTATGGGCTGCGGTCGGACTGGCGGTGGGCGTGGTCTTCGCGGCTGAACTCGACATGGTGTTCGCCATGATCGCGCGGCTTGGCAAGCAGGCGTTGCTGGTCGTGGCGGTCGCGCTGGCGTCTTACGTGGCTTACCGCTACTGGCGCCGGAAGATGCTGATGAAGACGCTGGAAACGGCGCGCATTACCGTCGACGAGTTGTACGCGCTGATGGAGAACGAACCGCTGCCGGCTATTTTCGATATCCGTTCCGCCGAAAAACGTGTGCTCGATCCCTTCGTGATTCCAGGCTCCGTTTTCGCCGATGAGCGCGAATTGCAGAAGATCGTGGAAAGTTATCAGCCGGATCAGAAGATCATCATTTATTGCTCGTGTCCGAATGAGGTATCGGCGGCGTGGATGGCTAAAGCGCTCCGCAATTCGGGTTTCAAGGACGTCGTGCCGCTGACCGGCGGCCTCGACGCCTGGCGTCTCGCCGGTCTCAACCTCAAGCCGCTGACCGACTTCGGCGGTGCGCGCGAGGATTTGGGCGAAATGGCCGCCATGTGCCCGTGGCCCGCCAAAGCGCCGGCTGCCGACAAAGGCGCGCTGCATGACGCCGTCTACCTGCATGGAGATCGCCACGCATGAGTACCACGCCCGAAGGGACCAACGAAGCGCCCAACCTTGGTCACGCTCACGCGGAATGGCGCGACGGTGCGCAGCCTGTGTCGGAGGATCTCAACGCAATCATGAACGACACGGTCAGCGTGGCGCCGGCAGAAGCCGCCGCCGATGCTCCGTTCTCGCCGCTGCAAAGCCGCAAGCACCAGATGTACCCGTATCTCACCGTTGAGGAAATCGACCGCATGCGGCGCTTCGGCAGCGTGCAGTACTGGCGTGCAGGCGAACTGATGTTCGAAGTCGGCGTGCCCGGTCCGGGCATGTTCGTGCTGTTGCACGGCCGGGTGCGGGTGACGCGGCGCGACGGACTGGGCCACGTGCACCTGGTGACCGAGGCGGACCCCGGGCAATACCTGGCGGAAGTTGGCCAGCTGTCGGGCAAGCCTGCATTGGTCGATGGTCACGCGATAGAAGACGTGGAAGCCATCCTGATCGCGCCCGAACGGCTGCGCGCGTTGCTGGTGGCGGAAGCGGAACTCGGCGAACGGATCATGCGCTCGCTGATCCTGCGTCGCGTTGGTTTGATCGAAAAGGGCAGCGGGCCGATTCTCGTGGGCCAGTCCGACGACGGACGGCTGGTATCGCTGCAGGGCTTCCTGAGCCGCAACGGTTATCCGCACACGGTGATCGACGCCTGTACCGACCCCGAAGCCATTGCGTTGCTCGAACGGATCTCGACATCGAAGGCGGATTTCCCGCTTGTCATTTGTCCTGACGGCACGGTGATGCGTGCGCCCGATGAGAACCAGCTCGCGTCGCAACTCGGCTGGCTGCCGGAATTCGATCCTGCGCATATCTACGACGTCGCGGTCGTCGGCGCCGGACCGGCCGGATTGGCGACGGCTGTCTACGCGGCGTCCGAGGGGTTGTCGGCGGCGGTATTCGATTGCCGCGCGCCCGGCGGCCAGGCCGGCGCGAGTTCGCGGATCGAAAACTATCTCGGCTTTCCGACCGGCATTTCCGGCCAGGCATTGGCGGGACGCGCGTTCGTGCAGGCGCAGAAGTTCGGCGCGCACATTGCCATTCCGACGGAGATCAAGGCGCTTCACTGCAACTGCATGCCGATCCAGATCGAGCTGATGGACGGTCAGCGCGTGAGCTCGCATACGGTTGTGGTCGCGACCGGCGCGGCTTACCGGCGGCCGGACATTGTCGGGCTCGACAAATTCGAGGGGCACGGCACGTATTACTGGGCGTCGCCGGTCGAAGGAAAGCTCTGCAAGGGCTCGGAAGTCGTGCTGGTGGGCGGCGGTAATTCGGCGGGCCAGGCGGTGGTGTATCTCGCCTCGCATGCAGCGCGCGTGCATTTGCTGATCCGCGGGCCGGGGCTGGAGCTAAGCATGTCGAAGTACCTGATCGACCGGATTGCGGCGTTGCCGAACGTGACGGTGCATGCACGCACGGAGATCGAGTCGCTGGCAGGCGATGGCCGGACGCTCGCCGCCGTGCACTGCAAGACGCCTGACGGTCCGCTCACGCTCGACGTGCGGCATCTGTTCCTCTTCACCGGCGCCAACCCGAACACGGCGTGGCTGCGCAACTGCAATGTCAACACGGACGGCAAGGGTTTCGTGCTGACGGGAGCGGCTGCCCACGGCGGTCATGCCGATGGCTCGAGCTCGCTGGAAACCAGCGTGCCGGGCGTGTTCGCCATTGGCGATGTGCGCTCGGCATCCACGAAACGGGTGGCGGCGGCGGTGGGCGAGGGCGCGGCGGTCGTATCGCAGATTCACGGCCTGCTGGCCGAGCGTCAGGAGCTGGCGCTCAAGGCCGGCGCGGTGGAGTAGGCAGGGTGGAAGGCGGCGTGGAAGGCGGACGGGCGGCGAATCGAAGCGTGAATTCTATCCAGCCGTCCGTTGAACAACTTACCGACGCCGACCCGCCGTGCAGCCGCATGATCGCCTGCACGATGGACAAGCCCAGGCCGCTCGATTCTGTGAACTCGCTGCGGGCTGCATCGCCGCGATAGAACCGGTCGAACAGGCGCGCGAGATCGTCGGGCGCTACTCGCCTGCCTTGATTGCCGATCACGATAAGCGCCCCTTGTCCGTCGTCGCTGCCGGTCAGCCGGATCGTGGTGCCGGCTTCGGCATAACGCACCGCGTTGACAACCACGTTGCTGATTGCGCGTCGGGACATGATCGCGTTAGCCCACATTTCGCCTTCCGCATGCACTTCGAAGCTGAGAGTGCGTTCGTCGGCGAGTCCCTCGAAGTAGGTCGCAATGGTTTCCAGTTGTTCGCGAATGTTCAGCGGCGTGCGCTCGATGTCCTGCCGCTCGTGATCCGCCTGCGCAAGAAACAGGATGTTCTGCGCGATGCGGCCGAGCCGCTCCAGCTCCTCCAGATTCGACTCCAGCACGCTCTTGTATTCGCTCTCGCTGCGGGTATGCGCGAGCGTGACCTGCGTCTGTCCGATCAGCACGCCGATAGGCGTGCGCACCTCGTGCGCCAGATCCGCGGAGAACTGCAGCAGCCGTTCATACCCGGTCGCCAGGCGGTCGAGCATGGCATTGAACGACATCGCGAGGCTCTGCAGTTCGGTCGGCGTGTTTTCTATATCGAGTCTCGCGGACAAGGTGTCAGGTGTGATCCCGGCAACCCTGTCGGCCATTTTTCGCAGCGGCGCAAGACCACGGCTCGATACCCACCACGCGAGCAGCGCGGTAATCAGCACCGCGCTCACCACGGTGATCCAGACACGCAGGAGATACGTGGATAGCACGCGCGCTTCCTGGGTCATCACATGTGCCGCGATGATCTCGATGACTTCGCCGCTATCGCCTACGCGCGCTTGCGCCGCGACCCAGCGCATGCGCACCCCGTCCCGACGTGTGCCTTCATAAAGCGCGTCGAGGCTGACGGCGCGTTGCACGGGCACCGGGACGAGCGGCGGCAACGGCATGTTTTCCGGGTTCACGCTGATGAACGGCGGGAGACCCGGGCGCTGGAAAATAATGACGTCCTGACTGTCGCCGAGCATGGTCTCGAACAACTTGGGCCGCGCTTCGATTTCCTGGATCGTGTAGAGGTCGTGCAGCAGCGACCGGAAGTGTTCGACACGCCCGATCAACTGGTAGTCGGCGCGCGTGGACAGCGTGGCGCTGGTCGCGTGATACAGCGATCCTCCGACCATGCTGACCACCACACACACGATCAGCGCGAACAGGCAGGTGATCCGGACGACCAGCGAACGCGAGCGCCATAGCGGACTCAATGCGAGTCCCCGGATGCACCGAACGAATACCCGATGCTGCGCACCGTGTGGATCAGCTTGATGTCGAACGGCTGATCGAGTTTCGCGCGCAGGCGTTTGATGGCGACATCGACTACATTGGTATCGCTGTCGAAATTCATGTCCCACACTTCCGATGCAATCAGGGTCCGCGACAACGCTTCGCCCTGCCGCTTGCAGAAGAGATGGAGCAGCGCGAATTCCTTGTTCGTCAACGCGATGTCCATACCTTGGCGCGTCACGCGGCGGCGCAGGACATCGACGTGAAGATCCGCGACCTGGAATACGTCCGACTCGCGTGTTACGCCGCGCCGCAGCAACGTGCGGATGCGCAAGACGAGTTCGGTGAACGAGAAGGGCTTGACGAGGTAGTCATCCGCGCCCAGTTCAAGGCCGTGAATACGGTCCCGGACGTGATCGCGCGCGGTCAGAAAGATGACCGGCAGGTCGCGTTTCGCACGCAACGCCTGCATGATCTGCCAGCCGTCCAGACCGGGCAACATCACGTCGAGCACGATCAGCTCGTAAGGATGCGCCAGCGCCTGATGCAAGCCATCGGCGCCATTGCGGATCAGGTCGACCTGATACCCGGACTCCGTGAGCCCCTTCTTCAGATAGTCGCCTGTCTTGCGGTCGTCTTCTATAACCAGGATGGTCATGCTGCGGGTGCATTGCTTTCCATAAGAAATATGGTCCATTCTATCCACCTGCTTCGGCGCGGGGAAAAGATGACAAAAAAGTCATTAACCAGTCATGCGCAGATCAGCGTGCGGTCGCTAAGATGCAATCCAGATGAGGCCTTCGCGCATAGCATCTGGCGGCGTGGCCACGTGCCCGCCATCAAGTCCCCGAATCCTCAAGTCAAAGCATCTTCGCACCCTGTTCGATCCATCCACCACGAGGCGAGCTTGAATTCATCTTCGACTCAACTTTCGACTCACGCCATAACCCAGCCCGGCTGGGTTCGCATCACGCACTGGATCAACGCGCTTGCGGTTGTAGTCATGGTGACGAGCGGCTGGCAGGTCTACAACGCATCGCCCATTTTTCCTTCGATCGTCTTTCCCTCAAGCATCACGTTAGGCGGATGGCTGGGCGGTGCGTTGCTGTGGCATTTCGCGGCCATGTGGGTGCTGGTCGCAAACTTCCTGGTGTATGTGGGACTGAACATCATCTCCGGACGCTTTCAACGGAAGCTGTTTCCGCTCAGCATCAAAAGCCTGTTTGGCGATCTGCGCGCCGCGCTGACCGGCAAACTCAAGCATGACGATCTCACGCACTACAACGCGGTGCAGAAGGCTGCGTATCTGGCGGTGATCGTTGATATTGTTGTCGTGATCTTGTCGGGTCTTGCGGTCTGGAAGTCGGTGCAATTCCCGTGGCTGCGGGACCTGATGGGCGGTTACGACAACGCCCGCGTGGTCCACTTCTTCGCGATGAGTTTCCTGGTGGCGTTTTTCGTATTGCACGTGGTGATGGTCGCGCTCGTTCCACGCTCGTTGTTGCTGATGATCCGGGGCCGCTGAACCATGCTGAACAGAAAGAGCGAACTCATTGCGTCAAATCTCGATGTCGACAACATCCTCAAGGATGCGCGCAATGAACTGAAGGCGCCGGCGCGGCGTCTGTTCGGCAAGCGCATTTTGTCGCTTGGCGGTCTCATGATGCTGTCGGGCTGCAATATCTCCGACGATAAGTCCGTCAACACCGTGCTGCGGACCATGTCGCGTTTCAACGACGAAGCGCAAGCGTTCCTCTTCGACCCTGACAAGCTCGCGCCGACTTATCCCGAGTCGATGATCACGCGGCCGTTCCCGTTCAACGCGTTTTACGACATCGACGACGTACCCATCGTCGACGCAGCGACGTACAAGCTGCCAGTCGGTGGATTAGTCAAGGGCAAGAACGTCTGGACGCTTGAAGAGCTACGCGCGTTGCCGCAGGAAAGCCAGGTGACGCGGCACATCTGCATTGAAGGATGGAGCGCTATTGGCAAGTGGGGCGGTGTGCGTTTCGCCGATTTCCTCAAGCGTTCCGGCGCCGACACCACGGCCAAATACGTGGCGTTCCACTGCGCGGACAACTATTCAACCAGCATCGACATGCCGACTGCGCTGCATGCGCAGACGCTCCTGACGCTGACGTATGACGGCCAGGTCCTGCCGCCGAAATATGGCTTTCCGATGAAGTTGCGCATGCCGACCAAGCTCGGCTACAAGAACCCGAAGCACATTGTCGCGATTACCGTGACGAACGAATATCCCGGTGGTTACTGGGAGAATCAGGGTTACAACTGGTTCGGTGGTGCCTGAATTTTCTCGCGTTAAATACTAAAACTGGAGCCTCCATGTCTATTGCGTCATCTACTTCTTTGCGTTTGAAACTCGGTGTGTCGGCTGTTGCGCTCGCGTTTGCAGGCGTTGCGTTTGCCCAGGCGCCGGCGGCTAAACCAGCGCGTATTCGTGGCGATATTGTCTCGTTGTCCGGCGATACGCTGACTGTGCATCGTCGCAGCGGCGACACCGTCACGATCGACATGAAGCAGGACACGCCGGTCACGGCCGTGAAGAACATCAAGCTCGCCGACATCAAGCCGGGTTCGTTTATCGGCACGGCAGCGACCACCGGCACCGACGGCAAGATGACGGCGACCGAAGTAGTGGTGTTCCCGGAAGCGGCACGCGGCACGGGCGAAGGCCACTATGCATGGGATCTTTCGCCGAACAGCACGATGACGAATGCCAACGTTGATCAGGTTGTCACGGGCACGACCGGTCGCGATCTGAAGCTGTCGTACAAGGGTGGCAGCAACACGGTGACGGTGCCGGACGGCGTGCCTGTGGTGACGTTCGCGCCGGCTGCGCGCACGGATCTGGTCGCGGGCAAGAAGGTGTTTATCGTGGCCGCGCCGGTGAACGGCACCGAGTATGCAGCTTCGCGCGTAGTGGTCGAGAAGGATGGCGTTGCGCCGCCGATGTAATCAGCGGGCGCCACATTTACGCTGCTTCCGGCGCGGCTAACAGGTCTTCGATTCTCACCGGGAGATTGCGCACGCGTATGCCCGTCGCGTGATAGACGGCATTGGTAATGGCAGGCGCAATGCCTGCCATGCCGATCTCTCCGATCCCGCGCGCGCCGAGCGGATTCAGTGCGAAATCCGGATAGTCCAGGAACGTCACGTCCATCTTTGGCGAGTCGGCATGCGTGGTCATCACGTAATCGGCGAGGTTGCGGTTCAGCGGCGCGCCTGAACGCGAGTCGTAGTGCGTCTCCTCGAACAGCGCCATGCCGACACCCATCACGATCGCCCCTTCGATCTGGTTCAGACCCGTGCGCGCATTAATGATCTTGCCGCCGTCGATCACGCTCACGACCCGGCTCACGCGTAACCGTGCAGTTTCCGGCTGCCACGTGACCTCGATAAAGTGCGCGCAATACGAGTGAATCGACACTTTGTCTGCATCGGCATCTGCCCCGCTCGCACCGGAACGACCTCTGCCCATCAAGATGCTGACCTGCGCAGGCGCCAGGATTCGCTCGAATGGCACACCCGCTCCGGGCGATGTCCCTTTGCGATAGACCATGCCGTGTTCGAAACCCAGCACGTCCACTGGTTGCCCCTTGAACGGCGAGTTATCCGCCCCGGCGGCCGTCGCAAGAAGTTGCTCGACGACAGCCTGGGTGGCCTGCGTCACGGCGGGAACCAGCGACGCGGTCACCATCGAGCCACCGGACAACGGTCCTGGCGGCAAACGGGTATCGCCAATCACCACGGAAATCTTGTTGAGCGCGATACCCGTCAGGTTGGCGACCATCTGGGCCAGGATGGTATAGGTGCCCGTACCAATGTCCTGAGTCGCCGTCGCTACGCGAGCGGTCCCATCGGCATGCAGTTCGACGATCGCTTCCGTCGGCAATCGCCGCGCGGCCCACGACCCCGCTGCCATGCCCCAACCGACCACCAGGCCATCACGACGCATCGAACCAACGGTTGCAGTCCGGTTCGCCCAGCCGAACTTGTCCGCGCCGACCGTCAGGCACTCTTTGAGGTGTCGCGACGAGAACGGCACGTTCCGGCTTTCGTCCATGGCGGGCTCGTTGATCAGCCGCAGGTGGAGCGGATCGACGTTGAGCTTGATGGCGAGTTCGTCGACGGCCGACTCGATCGCGAACAGGCCAGGCACCGCGCCTGGACCGCGCATCGACGTGCTTGGCGCAATGTCTCGTCGCGCAAGGGCCGCAGTGACGCGCAGGTTAGGTGAGCTGTACAGGTAACCCGTCGTCTCTCCGCAGTTCTCCTTGCGAGTTTCCCGGCGAGCCGTTTGATAAACATAGTCTTGCTGGAAGGAGGTAAAACGCCCGTCCGGGGTTGTCGACAAACGCATGCGCTGCTGCGTGCTGGTACGGTGGCCGACGTTATGAAACATCATTTCGCGGGTCACCACCAGCTTGACGGGACGCTGAAGATTACGGGCAGCGGCGCCGGCGAGCAACGAGTGCGACCATGGAAACAGTTTGCCGCCGAAGCCGGAACCGAGGTATTTCATGATCACGCGCACCTGGTCTTCCGACACGCCGAGCATCAGCGCCATGACCTGCCGCTGATTGACAATCGACTGGGATGTTTCGTAGAACGTATAATTTGTTCCATCGAAGGCGGCGACAGTCGCGTGCAGTTCGATCGGGTTGTGCGTTTCGATTGGAGTGGTGTAGGTCTGATCGATCTTGAGCGCATTGGGCGCGGTGGCGAAGGCGGTGTCAACGTCGCCTCGCTGGGTATCGACCGAAGGTGTGTCTTCCGCTGACATCTCCGTGCGTACATCGGGCTGACTCGTTGAATAGGCCACCTTCACCACACCGGACGCCGCGGTTGCCTGCTCGAAGGTGTCGGCGACTACCACGGCAATGTACTGGCCATAGTAGTAGACAGTGTCATCCTCGAACGGCGGGCGTTTCTCGTCGATTCTCGCCTCTGATGCAAAGCCGACACGATAAAACTTGCCGATGTTCTCGCGTGTGAAGACCGCTTTCACGCCGGGCATTTTCGCGGCAGCAGCGGTGTCGAGCCGCGTTACGCGTCCCTTGCCGATCGTCGCGCAAACGGGCACGGCGTAGAGCATCCCGGGCAAGATGAAATCCGAGGTATACGTCGCGAGGCCGCTCACCTTGAGCGGGGCGTCAATTCGTTGGAAGTCGCCGCCAATCAATGGCTGCGCTTTCTTTGTAGCTAGTTGCATAGTGTTCTCCGCGCCACGCGTTGTTGCGCTAGGCAATCAGGCAGTCAGGCAATCAGGCAGTCTGGGTGGCAAGGGCGAGTGCGTGCCGAATGCAACGCTTCGCCAGTTCGACCTTGAAGCCATTCTGGCTTTGCGGGCGAGCTGCCTGCAGCGCGGCTTCGGCTGCCGTACGAAACGCAGCGGCATCGGGTGCGCGCCCGAGAAGCGCCGCTTCCGCCTCGTGTGAACGCCATGGCTTCACGCCCACACCGCCCAGCGCGATCCTGACGTGGTCGATCCTGCCTGACGATACGGTCAGCACAACCGCTGCCGATGCCAGCGCAAACTCGTACGAAGCGCGATCGCGCAGCTTCAGGTAGACGCTGCGACTACCGGGTATTGGAGCGGGGAGCGTCACGTGGGTGATCAGTTCGCCGGCATTGAGCGACGTTTCGCGTTCGGGCGTCGTGCCGGGCAACAGGAAAAAGTCGTCAATGGCGATGCTTCGTTCGCCCTGCGGACTTTCGATGTGCACGCTCGCCTCGAGCGCCGTCATCGCGACATTCATGTCCGACGGATTGGTCGCGATGCAGCGCTCGCTCGTCCCCAGGATGGCGAGATTACGGTTGAAGCCGCCGATCGCTGAACATCCGCTGCCCGGTTCGCGCTTGTTGCACGGTGTTTCCGTATCGCGGAAGTAAACGCAGCGTGTGCGTTGCAGCAGGTTGCCGCCGGTCGTGGCCATGTTGCGCAACTGTGCCGAGGCGCCCGAAAGCAATGCCTGCGACAACACCGGGTAGTGCGCCTTGATCAGCGGATGATTCGCGAGATCGGAGTTGCGCACCGTCGCGCCTATCGTGACGCCACCGCCGTTGAGCGTTTCGACCTTATCGAGCGGCAAGCGATGGATGTCAATGACCTGCGCCGGACGCTCCACGTCGAGCTTCATCAAGTCGAGCAGGGTCGTGCCTCCGGCCAGAAAGCGTATTGATGGCGTGCCTGGTGTGCCGGCTGCGTTGGCTTGCGCCGTTGCCATGTCTAGCGCCTGTTTGACGCCGGCCGCGCGTTTGATTTGGAAGTGTTCCATTCGTTCGCTCCGCTTAAGCTTTCCGGCGAACTTGCTGGATCGCGGAGACAATGTTTGAATAGGCGCCGCAGCGGCAGATATTGCCGCTCATCGCTTCCTTGACGTCTTCGTCGCTGTGGCCGTAGGGCTCCTTGAGCAGCGCGACGGCGGACATGATCTGCCCCGACGTACAGTAACCACATTGAAAGCCGTCATGCTCGACAAAGGCTGCTTGCATCGGATGCAGGTTGCCTGGCCGTCCAATGCCTTCGATAGTGGTGATCGCTTCGCCTTCGTGCGTGGCCGCAAGGCTCAGGCACGAATTTACGCGCCTGCCATCCACATGGACCGTGCATGCGCCGCACTGGCCGTGGTCGCAGCCTTTCTTGGTGCCGGTGAGGTGGAGATGTTCGCGCACGCAATCGAGCAGCGTGGTGCGTGGGTCGATATCCAGTTCATGCAGCGTGCCATTGACGTTCAATTGCACATGAACAGTGCCACTGTCCGTCGATACGCCGCCGCTTGGCGCACCGTTCTGGCTTGCGTCGTTGGAATCCGCAAGCGCAAGAGAATGAAGTTGCCCGGTGCCCACTGCGACACCTGCCGCACCGACGCGTGTCAAGAAGGAGCGGCGCGTCACGCGCTCGAAGAGTGTCGCCGGCTCGTCGTCAGTCGCGTCCGGTTGCTGAGGCTTGTCGTTCATGAGTCGAATTCCCGTTGAAGCATGGATAGAAGACGATCGACATTGCATCGTCTTG
>DASYLW010000033.1:0-9971 GCA_036009385.1 Caballeronia sp. | reverse complement strand
GCTGGCCGCAGCGAGATCGGCCATCGACGTGCTCGGGTAGCTGGTCTGCGCAAATTTGGCTGCGGCGAGTTCGAGAATCTGCTCGCGTTGTGTGTCGTGGTCAGGCGCTCTTGTACGGGCCATTGAGTCTCGGAGAATTGCTGGGTCGATCGGGGATTTTAATGTGTAGCTAGTGCACCGCTAATGCACGGCGCGGCGAAGTCTGGCGTCGGCTATCTTGGCGAGATCGCCGCGAATCTCCAGTTTGCCCGCGGCGACGAGTTCGCGACAGCGCCAGAACGCAATGGAATCGCTGACCAAAAAGCCGAAGCTCGCGCCCATCACCTGGCCGGCGAGCCGGCGCGCTTCCTGCCAGCCATCGCTGGCTATGTGGAGGATGGTTTCATCGACGTCGGAATAGGTGCCGGAAATGAACGTGTTGTCACGCCATCGGCGCGTTTCGCTATTGATCTGCTTCACTTCCTGCCATTCCAGCGCAAGACGGCTGATGCGCAACACCGAAATGGGCGCGGCCGTCGGCAGCTTGGCACCCAGCTCGGCCGCTGTGAACATGCCGACCGCCGTCGCGCCGTCTTCGCGGCCACGGCGCTGCTGCGTGCCGTCGGCGGCGGTAACGAAGGCCAGGTCTTCGTGGGTGAACCTGGCTTCGTTCAAGCGCTGCGGCGCGTTGCGCAGCGTGTAGGCGACTCGTCGCAGCGTTAGCTGGTCACTGGCGCTCTGGCCGTGCCAGACCACGACCTGTCCGCTGTCTTGCGCAAGGTCGCGCAGGAGCGCGTCCTGTTCCTTGAGCTTCGATATGAAATCGAACTTTTGTTCGTTCAGCACTTGCTGCCAGAACAGCGCCCGGGTTTCCGGATTGTCGTCTATGCCCCTCAACTGGCCGACCGCAAGATCGTCCTTCAGCGGGATGATGCGTTCGTCGCGAGCCGCTGTTTGCAAGGCTTCGCGCAGAATCTCGGCGGCATGGTCGCCGTTGGTAACGTGGATGGTGCTCATCAGTGACGTGACCGCAAACGTAAATAGGCTGCCCGGCGCGGCGAGTGCGGCGACGAGGCGCGGCACACCGCATTTGGAACAGGCGACCCCTAGTGTAAG
The DNA here is from genome assembly GCA_036009385.1 of Caballeronia sp. Taxonomy (GTDB): domain Bacteria; phylum Pseudomonadota; class Gammaproteobacteria; order Burkholderiales; family Burkholderiaceae; genus Caballeronia. The sequence continues at coordinate 8,876 of DASYLW010000033.1, read as the reverse complement.
CGAATCGAATCAGCGCGATCCGCCAACCCGGCGTTCAACGTTCGTCATAGCTCACAACCACGCGATCCGAAATCGGATGGCACTGGCAGGTCAGCACGAAACCTGCGTCAATCTCGTGCTGCTCCAGCGTGTAGTTCTTTTCCATGCGCACGTCGCCTTCCAGCACCTTCGCCCGGCACGTGCAGCAGACGCCTCCCTTGCAGGCATAGGGCAGCGCAAGTCCGGCTTTCAAGCCGACGTCGAGTACGCTTACGCCCTGATACGGCAGGCGCAGTTTGCGTTTCTTGCCGTCGATGATGAGTTCCAGATCCGCCGCGGGGGTGTCGTCGGTGATTTCGATTGCCGGCACGCCTGCTTGCGGCAACGGCGTGCCGAATCGTTCGACGTGGACCAGTTGCGGCGGTACGCCCGCGCTTTTTAGCGCGGCTTCGGCGGCGTCCATCATCGGGCCGGGACCGCAAATGAAGGCTTCATCGATTTCATTCGCGGGAACAAGCGCCTCCAGGAATGCCGCGCATTTCTCCTGGTTCAGCACGCCATTGAACAACTCGACGTCCTGCAAGTCGTCCGATAACACGTGGTACAGCGAGAACCGGCTCATGAAGCGGTTCTTCAGGTCTTCCAGCTCTTCCGCAAACATGATTGCGTCCACGCTGCGATTGCCGTAGATGAGCGTGAAACGGCTGGTCGGCTCGGTTTCCAGCGTAGTCTTGATGATCGCGAGCACCGGCGTAATGCCCGAGCCGCCAGAGAACGCCACGTAATGCTTCACGTGATCGGCGTTCAGGTGGGTGAAAAAACGGCCATCGGGCGTCATCACTTCAATCTCGTGGCCGGGCTTCAGCGTATCGAAGGCGAAGTTCGAGAAGCGGCCGCCTCGCACGCGCTTGATGCCGATACGCAATTCGCCATCGCGATCGTAATCGGTCACGCCGACGCAAATGGAATACGAGCGCCGCGTTTCCTCACCGTCAATATGCGTCTTCAACGTGACGAACTGGCCTTGCGTGAAGCGGAACGCGTCGCGCAGGGTTTCGGGGACATCGAAGGACACCGTGACGGCGTCGGCAGTTTCGGGGCGGACGTCGCGGATGCGCAGCGAGTGGAATTGCGGAGTCGCCATGGTCGTTTTCAGTACGGTTTGAAGTAGTCGAACGGCTCGCGGCAATCCATGCAGCGATACAGCGCCTTGCACGCCGTCGAGCCGAATTGGGCGAGGCGTTCGGTATGTGATGAGCCGCAGCGTGGGCAAGCGGGTTTGTCTACGATGCGTGGCACGAAGCGAATCGGCCGTTCTTGCGCCACGTGCTCGTTTGAACCGCAATTGCCCATGGGCGGGGCGATGCCGTATTGCCTGAGCTTGTCGCGGGCCACGTCGGTCATCCAGTCGGTGGTCCATGCCGGCGCCAGGACCGTTTCGATGCGATGGTGCGCGAAGCCTGCTGCATTCAATGCGGCGCCTATGTCCTCGGCAATCTGGTACATCGCCGGGCAGCCCGAATACGTGGGCGTAATGACGATTTCCAGGGCGTTGTCGGCGGCGCGTCGGACATCGCGGAGAATGCCTAGCTCACGGATGGACACCACCGGGATCTCCGGATCGGGCACAGCGTCCAGTACTTGCCATACGCGATCGAGCTCGAACGAAGCTTCAACGGTGGTTGTCATCGAGTTCACCAGCTTGCGCCCGGATGCTGCCGGGCCAAGCTTTGCAATTCCGCGAGCAGGAAGCCCATGTGCTCGGAATGCTCGCCGAGCTTGCCGGTGCTCACGTGTTCGGCATCGGCGGGCTTTTGCAGCGTGGCTTGCGCCAGCGTTGCGTCCACGTCTTCACGCCACGCGGTTTCCAGATCAGCGGTCAGTGGACCGATGCCCGCATCGGCGATGCTCGTTTCCACCTCATCGGTGCTGAAAAACTCGCGTGTGTAGGGCATCAGGTAATCCACCGCGGCTTGAGCGCGAGCGTGCGATTCCTCGGTGCCATCGCCGAAACGCAGCAGCCAGTCGCTCGCATGATTCAGGTGATAACGCGTTTCCTTGATCGACTTCGACGCAATTGCAGCGAGTTGCGTATCGGTCGATTGCGTGAGCGCTGTCCACACATGCGCCATCAGCGTCGAGTAGAGAAAGTTGCGCACGATCGTTACCGCGTAGTCACGATCTGAACGCGCCGTGCCTGACAGCGGACCTGCGTGCGGCAACTCCGTCAGCGTGTAATTGCGGAAATCGCGTTCGTTGCGGAAATACGCGTAGTCATCTTCGGTTTTCTTCGTGCCGTAAAGCTCGGCATCGAGCGTGGCCGCGTGCGAGTAGAGCAATCTCGCCTGGCCGATCAGATCTAGGCTGATATTGGCCAGCGCGATATCTTCCTCGAGCACCGGGCCGTGTCCGCACCATTCGCCGTTGCGCTGACCGAGGATCAGCGCGTTATCGGCGAGGCGTAGTACGTAGGACAGATGTTGGGGCGTCGTCATGGCTAGACCTTCGTGTCACATGTGGTTGATTTCGTCGGGCAGTACGAAGAACGTCGGGTGACGATAAATTTTGTCGCCGGCCGGATCGAAGAACTCGGCTTTATCGGCGGGATCGGACGCCGTAATTGCCGCCGATGGAACCACCCAGATGCTCACGCCTTCCTGGCGCCGCGTATAGACATCGCGCGCCATACGTAGCGCTGCAGGCGCGTCGGGCGCGTGCAGGCTGCCGCAATGCTTGTGATCAAGGCCCTGCTTGCTGCGTACGAACACTTCCCAAATCGGCCATTCGTTATTCATTTGTCGCTCCTTTATGCAGCTTGCTTTTGCGCATGCGCGGCTTGCTTTGCAGCCTGTTTGGCGGCGTAGGCGAGGGCGGCTTCGCGAACCCAGATGCCGTCGTCGTGTGCTTTGACTCGCGTGGCGAGGCGTTCCTTGTTACAGGGGCCGTCGCCGTTCACGACGCGCCAGAATTCTTCCCAGTCGATCTCGCCGTAGTCGTGCGCCTGCCGTTCTTCGTTCCATTTCAGGTGGGGGTCGGGTAGCGTGACGCGGAGAATCCCGGCTTGCTCGACGGTGGCATCGACGAATTTCTGCCGCAAATCATCATTCGATATCCGCTTGATGCCCCATTTGAACGACTGTCCGCTATGGATGGAGTCCTTGTCGCTCGGGCCGAACATCATCAGCACCGGCCACCACCAGCGGTCCACTGCCTGCTGGACCATTTCCTTCTGGGCTTGCGTGCCTTTCATCATGGAGAGCAGCGCGTCGAAACCTTGCCGCTGATGGAACGACTCTTCCTTGCAGATGCGAATCATGGCGCGCGCATACGGGCCGTAGGTGCAGCGGCAGAGCGGGATCTGGTTCATGATCGCCGCGCCGTCCACCAGCCTGCCGATCACGCCGACGTCCGCCCAGGTGGGCGTCGGATAATTGAAAATGCTCGAATATTTGGCTCGGCCGGTGTGCAGGGCATCGACGAGTTGGTCTCGCGACACGCCCATGGTTTCCGCCGCACTATATAGATAGAGGCCGTGGCCGCCTTCGTCCTGCACCTTTGCGAGCAGGATCGCCTTGCGCTTCAGGCTTGGCGCGCGCGAAATCCAGTTACCTTCGGGCAACATGCCGACGATTTCCGAATGCGCGTGCTGCGAGATCTGGCGGATCAGCGTCTTGCGATACGCCTCGGGCATCCAGTCCTGCGGTTCGATCTTGCCGTCGGCGGCCATCACAGCGTCAAAACGGCTGAGTTCCGGCGATGTGGACGCCGGATCGATGGACTGCACGTTGCCGGGGATATCGAGGGATTGCGTATACATGACGATTCGCTCGCTGTAGGAAGTCACTGTGCTGCAATTATAAACCGACCGTCCGGTCGGTTTATAATTATTTTTTTGAGATGGTGATGATTCGCAGCGACCATCGGCTAGCAAGAAATACGTCTGCGCTCGGGAAATCAATTCAAAACGATTCCATTATTTTCTAATAATGAGCTGTGCGATGCCTGTCGCGATGAACACGTTAACTGCTCAGGTCCCCCTCAGCTTGGCTGAGGAGCTGAATGCGTTGGCTGCTGAACTCGAACGGCCCCGCCAATGGTCATGAACAAGGCGTTGACCGCTCGCCTCAAACACCCGCCTGTAATTCTCCCCAGCAGGAGGTGGGATGCACTCAGTTTGTCCCGGCTGCGAGCCATCGACGCTTCGCGGTCTCCCGACGCCGAATGCGACAATGCGGCTTCGCTTCCAATCGTGTCGTTCGCATGCCGTCATCGTCACCGTCCTCCTTAGAGACTCGTCGCGCGCGCGTTGCCGTTATCGGTGGCGGCCCCGCTGGCTTGATGGCCGCCGAAGCGCTGGCGACGGGCGGCGTCGAAGTGGATCTGTATGACGCCATGCCGTCGGTTGGCCGCAAATTCCTGATGGCTGGCAAGGGCGGGATGAACCTCACGCATTCCGAGCCCGCAGAACTGTTCCTCTCGCGTTACGCGGAGCGCCGCGCGCAGATAGAACCGCTGTTGCGCCGTTTCGACGCCGCCGCCTTACGCGCCTGGGTTCACGGATTGGGAGTCGAAACCTTCGTCGGCAGCTCGGGCCGCGTGTTTCCTGCCGATATGAAAGCCGCGCCGATGTTACGTGCCTGGTTGCATCGGTTACGCGGGTCGGGTGTGCGGTTCCATATGCGGCATAAGTGGCTTGGCTGGGGCGATGAAGCGTTGCCCCTTTTGAGGTTTGCCACGCCGGAAGGCGAGCGATCGGTCGAAGCCGATGCCGTCGTGCTCGCACTCGGCGGCGCGAGCTGGCCGCGACTCGGCTCAGACGCCGCGTGGATTCCACATCTGGAAGCGCACGACGTGCGCGTGTCGCCCTTCGCCCCGTCTAATTGCGGTTTCGATATCGACTGGAGCGAACATTTCAGCAGCCGATTTGCTGGCGAGCCGCTGAAAGCGGTTGCGATCGGTTTGGCGCGGGAGGATGGCGGTATCGACTGGCGCTCGGGTGAGTGCTTGCTGACATCGACGGGTATTGAAGGCAGTGTGATCTACGCGATGTCCGCGCGCATTCGCGATCGTCTAGCCGCCGGCGACGGCACGTTCTTCCTCGATCTACTGCCGGCGCTGACGCCGCAGCGTGTTCACCACGAAGTAACGCATCCACGCGGTGCCCGGTCCATGTCGAGCCATTTGCAGAGCCGCTTGAACCTGACGGGCGCAAAGGCGGGCTTGTTGCGCGAGGTATTGAGCCGTGAAGATTTCGCCGATACCACGCGTCTCGCTCAACGTATCAAGGTATTGCCGCTGACGGTGACGCGCCCGAGGCCACTCGCCGAGGCGATCAGCAGCGCGGGCGGCGTGACGTTCGAATCGCTCGATTTGAACCTGATGCTCGACACGATACCCGGCGTTTTTTGCGCTGGAGAGATGCTGGATTGGGAAGCGCCAACGGGTGGATATCTGCTCACGGCGTGTTTCGCGAGCGGTTTGGTCGCTGGTGAGGCGGCGATGGCTTATATAGCGGGTACGAAGCTCGCCTGAACGCCGGCGCCAAAAAAGAAAGTCAAGCCGGCACAAGACGCCACAATGACGTGACCTCGGCGGAACGCGCGTGATAGAGCGGATCGGTTTTATCGGCGGCGCGGGGGTGATGCGGACGAACATCCATGCGGCCGTCTGTCTTCAGCCCGGCGCGGTCCACCCACTCCTGGAATTGCGCACGCGTTCGCAGGCCAAGGTGTTCGGCGATATCGGAAAGAATCAGCCAGCCTTCGCCGCCCGGCGTCAGATGTGCGGCGAGGCCATCAAGGAATCCGCGCAGCATACGGCTTTCCGGATCGTAAATCGCGTGTTCAATCGCCGAACTCGGCCGGGCCGGCAGCCACGGCGGATTGCAGACGATCAACGGTGCACGGCCTTCGGGGAAAAGATCCGCTTCGAGCACCTTCACTTGCTGGTCGAACCCCAGTAATTCGATGTTTTCGCGCGCGCAGGCCAGCGCCCGGGCATCGATTTCCGTTGCGATCACACGCTTCACGCCGCGCTGGGCCAGCAAGGCGGCGAGCACGCCCGTCCCGGTGCCGATATCGAAAGCCAGTTCCTTCGATGGCAACGGCTGATCCGCCACCAGCTTGATGTACTCGCCGCGCACTGGCGAAAACACGCCGTAATAAGGGTGAATCCGCGCGCCGAGCGCCTCGACGTCCACGCCCTTTTTGCGCCACTCGTGCGCGCCGACCAGCCCGAGCACCTCACGCAGCGACACAACCGACTCACCGGCCGCCGCGCCATACGCCTCCTCGCACGCCTCTTTTACGACCGGCGCGCGACGCAGCGGAATCGCGTACTCAGCATCCAGCGGCAAGAGCAACATGCCAAGCGTGCGCGCCCGCTGCGACTGGGCGAGCCGATGCAGATTGAACGCCTCGCCAGGAGCTGGCGGCGCGGCCGGCGGTGCATCGGGGGCGGCGCTGCGTTCCTTCGCTTTTGCTTTGGCGGACTTTTTCGGCCGTGTTTCGATTCGTCGAGCAACCGCCTGCAGCAACTGGCGTGCGTTCTGGAAATCGCCGCGCCTAAGAATGGCCGTGCCTTCGCAAGCCAGCCGATTCGCGGAGTCGGCGGTCATCTGGTCATCGCCGATCACCACGCGCCTGGGCGGTGCGATTCCGCTTTCCGAGTGCCAGAGCGCCGAACGGTTCTCGCCTTTTTCCTCCCATTCGATGTAGGACGGTGCGGCGCTGGTGCTGGGAGAAGTTTTGGAATGCATGCTGAATAAGTACCGGACAAAGTGAGAACCGCGAGGCGGAATGCCGACATTCTGAGGGCTTTTTACAAAATGGTCCGATTTTCGACGACAAAAAGGCGTTCGGTGGAAATGCTTGGGAATCGCGCCATGGGATTTTGACCGCCGCGAAAGCATGTCCGTTTGTACATTTGCCGTCAGTGGACACGGACGCTGGCTGCTAGCTAGATGGCGTAATGGTGCGTTCCACCGGTTCCGGTCTACGAGCAACGATCCTGTGCCGGGGCTGGAAGCCATGTCGAGCCGCTCATACGTAGCCGCGATTCATCCGCCGAACTGTAAGCGCGTGGTTTGCGTGTTCAGGCACAATCGTTTTTTCCTCAAAAATCCCTCGTTCCCTGATGAACTTTCGCGCCCTTTCCGCCGTTTCCGCGCTTTCCGCCGCGACGCTGTTTGCTTTCCTGCAGCCCTCCACCAGCGCTCTCGCCGACGAGACACCGGCCGAACACTGGGTCAGCGCCTGGGGCACGGCGTTACAGGCAATTCCGCAGCGGGCGGATTTGCCGGCGCTGTATCGCGCGCCTGAGATTGGCGGCCGGACGGTCCGGCAGATTGTCTATCCTGCTATCGACGGTCGACACGTCCGGCTGCGTCTGAGCAACGTGTACGGCACAGCGCCGCTGGTGATCGAGGGGGTACAAGTAGCGCGCTCCGTGTCCGGCGGCGCGGCCGCGATCCGGGCGGGCAGTAGCCGTCCTGTGACGTTCACTGGCAAGGCGGGCGTGACCATCGCGCCGGGTGGCCAGATAGATAGCGATCCGATCCCCTTCGACGTCGCTGCCCACCAGCCGCTTGCCGTCAGTACGTATATGGGAGCGGGCCAAAAAATGGCCGCGTGGCACAGAGTGGCGAACCAGACGAATTACGTATCGACGCCAGGCAACCATTCCTCCGACACCAACGGCGCCGCGTTCCGGACGCGCTTCACGCAATTCGCATGGCTGACGAGCGTTTCCGTCGATGCAGCGCCGGCGCGGGCGCTGGTAGCAATCGGAGACTCCATCACCGACGGCATGCGCTCCACGCCGAACGCGAACCGCCGTTGGCCGGACGCATTGGCGCGCCGGCTGACGCAAAAGGGCATCGACGGCACCGCGGTCGTGAATGCAGGGATCAGCGGCAATCGCTTGCTAAGCGGATCGCCGTGTTATGGCGATGCCCTTTTGAACCGGTTCGACCGTGACGCATTGCGCCAGCCCGGCGTGCGCGCGGTGATCCTTATGATTGGCATCAACGACATCAATTTCCCGTCGATGCCCCCACGTGCCGGTCTGGATTGCGACGATCCCCACACGCCTGTCACCACAGATTCGCTGTTGCGCGGATATCAACGGCTGATTGCTCAGGCCCACCAGCGCGGCGTCCGGATCTACGGTGCAACGTTGACACCGGCCTCGCTGCCCCCGGAGCGCGAGGCGATCAGGACGGCAGTGAACGATTCGATCCGATCAAGCCGAGCATTCGATGGCGTGATCGACTTCGACCAGGCGCTTCGGGACCCGGCCCATCCGGACCGTCTCCAGCCCCGCTATGACAGCGGCGACCATATCCATCCTGGCGATGCGGGTTACGCGGCCATGTCGGAAGCCGTTCCCATCGGCGAAATGGGGCTGGGGAAGGGGCGTTGAGGGGCCGCTAGGGTATTCACGAAAATAGTTTGCGGATGTCCTTGCCTTAGTACGTTCCATCGCCTATTATTCGTCTCCTCGTTTCGCAACGAGGGCCGCTAGAGAAACAAGCGGCCTCCAAAATCGGTAAGTTTGAAAGCAAACGCTCACAAACTTGTTGACAAGGAGAAAAAGATTCTTCATAATCTCGTTTCTGTGCTGCAGATGCAGCGACGCGAAAGCGGTGGGGTTCTGAGGGTTGGGATTCTACGGTGGGTAGCGAATGTTCTTTAAAAACTAACAGCCGATAAGTGTGGGCGCTTGGTGCTTGGCTTTGAGCGTGGTGGTGTTTCTCAGGAGATGCTGCCGTGAAGCGAAAGTATCAAGTCTCACACTAGTATTAAGGTAGGTTTTGAGCGTCTTTCGGGCAACTGGAAGATGGGAGGAACTTGTCAGTACGTTGAGTGAGCGACCTATTCGCAAGAATAGAAAACAGT
>DASYLW010000032.1:0-2827 GCA_036009385.1 Caballeronia sp. | reverse complement strand
CGCGACCAAAGTAGGCGGCGTTCCGGAGATGCTGGAAAACGGTAGAGCGGGGGTGCTCGTTGCTCCGCAGGAGCCGATGCAACTGGCAACCAAGATGGGATGGTTGCTGATGGATTTACCGGTGCGTGCGCAATATGCCGCCCGTGCGAAGCTAAATCTCGAGCGCTTTTCGGTGCAGCGCGTATACACCGAGCATCTCGCTGTCTATGAGCAAGCGATTGCCCAGTGCGAACAACGGCAGAACCGTCCGTCAACACGGCGTGCGCCGGCTGCGTGACGAGATTATCCGGCGGTCACAGGTTCTGGACTGCTTGATTTGGGCGATGGTCGTTTGTGTTCTATCGATAAAAAAGGCGATCAGCTCATCCTGATCGCCTTTTTTAATGAACGCTGCTTGCCACCGTGCGTTTCAATTACCCCGCGAATTCGCGTTCCACGCTTTCCAGCCGCCGCTGCGCATGATCGCGCTTGGCCAGCGCCGCGCCGCTGCGCGCCGCGCGCCAGCGTTGCAGCGCGGCTGCCTCGCGATGGATAATCCGGGCACGCGTGAGATTGACCCAGCCCAGGCACGCGCCGTGTCCCACGACGGTGAGCCACAGCAAGGCCATGCCTCGGCGCGCACCGCGATACTCGTCACGCACGATCAAATGCAGGTTATATGACTCGTTTTCGATCGCGACCCAGCTCCGGCTGCCGCGCACGGCGCGCGCATCTTCGTCGAAGCGTTGTGCCGGATAGTGATCGACTTCCACCGCTGGATCGTAGACAAGACGCCAGCCCGCGCGCCGCACTGCCGACGCGAACGCCATGTCGTTGTTGACCTGCGCACCGGTGCCGCGCAGACGCGTATCGAAGCGGATCGCATTGGCGTTGATTGCGCTCATGCGATAGCTCATGTTCGCGCCCTTGAGGAAGTCCACGTCGCGGGCGGCTCCCACGCCCAGATGATGATTGCCGATCGCGCGGCCGGGGAACTGCCAGCGGCCTACGTCCGGCTCGGAAGCGTCGAGTGTCGCACCATGCTCATGGACCCAGTCGCGCCCGCCGACTCCGCCCATGTCCGGCGAGTTCGCGAAGTGGCATTCGATACGTTCGAGCCATGCCGGACGCGGCGCAGCGTCGTCGTCGGTGATCGCGACGATGTCGCCGGTGACAGCGCTGAGGCCCGCGTTTAACGCGGCAACCTGGCCGCCCTGAGTGACTTCGACCTTGACGAGCGGCAGACGCGCGCGAGACTTCTCGATCACTAGCCATGCTTGCGTTTCTTCGTCGGCGCCGCGGCACACCACCAGCACTTCGTCCGGTGCGCGCCGTTGCCGCGCGAGCGCATCAAGGCAGCGAGCGAGATCCGAGGCTCGACGATACGTGGGTACGAGTACGGTGATCTTCATGTTGTATGGCGAGTCCTTCCGGAGTGTATCGGCGAATGCAGGCGATGGCGCGCGAAACCGTGCGAGCGCTGCGCGCAAGACCTTTGGGCCCGTGTGCGCGCAGGTTGTACAGCAGGTTGTGAGCCACGGCAACCGTCAGGAACAGCGCCGCTTTCGGGCGGTTATGTTCGAACCACCGGTAGCGTTTATGCGTCACGTAGATGCGCGAGGCTTCAACAAACGCTGCGTAGTAGTCGCGATTCACCGTCGACGGAAAGTGCGAATTGAACACGTCGGGCAGAAGCCGGACCGCGCACTTTGCCTGCAGCGTGGCGCGCATGACGATATCGACTTCGTCATAACCATAGACCAGATGCTCGTCGAAGCGGATCAGCTTGAAGAGCCACGCGGGAAAAATGGCGCTATTGATGACCACGGTGTCGTGGTGATCGCCGGTACGGTAGGGCCGTGACTGGAAACCGAGGAAGGTGGTTGCGTTGGCATAAACGGGCATACCGCGATTTAGTTCGTATCCCGTAATAATAAGTTTTTCCGGATGTTGCCCGCCATGCTGCAGCGAGTCGGCCATCTGGCTCAGGAAGTCTGCGCTGAGCGTGGCGTCGTCGTCGATGAATGCCACGTGCGTGCCGGTTACCGCGTCAAGCGCGCAGTTGCGGTTCGCGCCAAGGCCGCGGCGGGGTCCTTCCAGGAAGACGACGCGCGGAAAGTCAGCGGCCATCATTTCACGCGTGAGCGTATCGGTGCTGTCGTCCGATACTACGATCTGGTGCGCCCCATACGTGGAGCCTTCGACGGAACGCAACGCCCGGGCGAGGTCCCCAGGACGATTACGCGTACAGATACATACCGAGAAGCGCGGCGTACAGGACGGACTGGGTTGGTGAACAGCGGTGACCATGTGTTTTCCCCGGCATTTTCTTGTTCTGTGCCGCGCATGCACGACACGGCGAGATGCCCTATTTGACTCGGCAATGAAAAAGCGGTCTGTTGGACATCGAACATCGGAGGAATAACGGTGGCGGCGAAGTGCTCGCGATGGCGGAAATATCAGGGTGCGCTTGCGCAGTGTGTGCGGGCGCACGGAATCATCAGCGTTGTGAAAGTGTAATGCGCAGACAACTTAATAACGACGCTCCTTCGGGGCGCAACTTCGAGATGACGCCTGTAATTTTCGACCATTGCTTTGGCTGGTTGCACGAGGGTGAGCCACAGGGCAAACCAACCGCCACGCGCGGCGTGGTGCTTTGCCAGCCTTTCGGCCGCGAGGCGATGTGGGTCCACAAGGGCTGGCGCGTGTTCGCCGAAGCCCTCGCGGACTCAGGTATGCCCACGCTTCGCTTTGACTACGCCGGCACCGGCGACTCGGCTGGCGAATCTGAGGACGGTGAACAGGTCGAGCGGTGGCTGCAAAGCATTCGTTCGGCGATCGCCTGTTT
>DASYLW010000031.1:0-38571 GCA_036009385.1 Caballeronia sp. | reverse complement strand
CACGCAGCTAAAGCCGACTTCGCGTGCAGCGGCGTGATCGAGATGCGGACTGGCGCAAATATGAACGACATCGTCCTTTGTCACGCCAAGCGAGTCAAAAGCATAGTCGAATATTTTCCGCGATGGTTTATAAGCCCCGGCCTGCTGCGCCGTGACCACACGATCGATCAACCCGCCAAGCTGCGCGACATTGCCGGCGATGATCCCGTCATCCGTATTTGACACGATACACGAACGATAACCCGCCTCCTTAAGCTGCTTCAAAGCAGCGATCACTTCGGGAAACGGCGGCATGGCGGAGATGCTGTCCGTTAGCGTACGGGCGTCGTCTGCGTCGCTTCGCAAGCCTGACTCATCGAATGCAAGACGTAATGCGTCCGCGGTCACGCTGCGAAAAGACCGATGCGGCGAGCTTTGCTCAAGCGCATGTTCATGCCGATCATAAATGCTGATAAATCGAGCCGGATCAATCGCCTCAGTTTGCTTGCCGCACAAGATCTTGCGGACGGCGGCTTGCAGCCCTTCGTCCCACTGGATCAGGGTGCCATAGCAGTCGAAGGTGAGCCATTGCGGCCGTTGGCCGTGTTCAAGCGCGTTGAGAGTCATTGATTTGTTCGCTTAACTGAGTCGATACCGCAAGCGTAAAAGGATTGATCGTTATTTGGAAATTAAATTAAACTCTAAAGGTCAATCGAAATTCAAATAAGTGGCGGTGGCTCATGCTGGATCTCGAGTTGTTGAACACCTTGGTTTGCGTGGTCGATGAAGGCAGCTTTACGCGCGCCGGTGAACGCGTCCACCGTACCCAGTCGACGGTGAGCCAGCAGATCCGCAAGCTTGAGGCGGCAGTTGGCCGTACGCTGCTGCTGCGCGATCGGACCGGCAATCACGTGAGCGCCACCGAGCATGGAGAGTTGCTCGCGCAGTATGCGCGGCGGCTGCTGGCGTTATCGAGGGAGGCACAGGATGCGTTGACCAGCGACGTGGCGCTTGAGCCGGTTCGCATTGGCGTACCTGAGGATTTCGACGCGCGCCGGATGTCCGCCATGCTGTCGGGATTTGTGAAGATGAAACCCTGCGTACGGCTTCAAATGATAAGCGGCACGAGTGTCGATCTCCAGCGCAACCTGCCGCAGGCGAGGTCGAGATTGCGTTGCTCAAGCGCGAACCGGGACGTGGAGAATGCCTCGCGTCGTGGGCCGAATCGCTTGTGTGGGTAAAAGGCGAAGGCCTTGAACTGACGGACGAACCGGTCCCGCTGGCGTTGTTTCCGCAAGGGCGTGTGTACCGGCAACGCGCGATCCGTGGCCTGGACAAAGCGCGGCGGCGCTGGCGAGTGGCGTTCGGGAGTCATAGCCTGACCGGCATCCAGGCGGCGGTTTCGTCGGGGCTTGGGGTGTCGGTTCTGCCCACGGCCGCCGTGCTTCCCGAGCATCGGATCTGCACGAGTCTGCCGGACTTGCCGCCCACCGAACTTGCGTTGGTGAGCGCGGGCGGCGCGCTCAATGCCGTCCAGCAGGCATTGATCGATCTTTTGCGTGGGGAGATCAAGGCTTGGCGTGGCAAGCGCGATGTCTTGGTGCGCGGCGTCTGATTCCGCCCTCGGATCGGCCGCTGCAGTGGCGTACGCAGGCCCTACCGAAAAACGGTTGGGCCTTTTTTGTGCCTCCGTCTTTCGGTTTAATCGACGGAGAAGATGATGGTTAATTCGAGCGATCGGTTTGTTTTCCGAGCGGCACCTGAAACCTCGGCGTCAGCGCATGCGCATTTTCTCGCCTTACTATTGGCTGTAAACAGGCGATCTGCTTCGCCTGACGCGAGGCGAGCACATCTGGTTAAGCACCGACACCAATATAGCGGCGGAATTTCGCTGACCGGCGCGTATGCTGTCGCACGCAGACCGCTGTTCAACAGGATCGAGCGGCTTAGAAATTACTTCGCTAATATCTCTCGATTGCGATCACGCTAGTTGCTTAGCGGGTTAGTGAACTAGCGGCCGGTTCTGTCCAGCCGCTAACTAAGGTGCTAGCGGAATTCAACTTCAGGAGACGCTCAATGCTTCAGGTTTGGGGACGACGCAATTCGTCTAACGTTCAGAAGGTCATGTGGCTGGTCGGGGAGCTTGATTTACCGCATGAGCATATTCCTGCCGGAGGGAGCTTCGGCCTGACGCAGAGCGCCGAGTTCCTGGCCCTGAATCCGCATGGGCGAGTGCCGGTCATTAAAGACAGCGACGGCACGATTGTGTGGGAGTCGCACAGCATCTTGCGATACCTGGCGGCCCGTTATGGCAGCCCGCGTTTCTGGAGTGACAACGCTGGTACGCGGTCTCAGGCGGATCGCTGGATGGACTGGTCGCAGAGCAGCTTGCAGCCAGCCTTCTTAACGGGCGTGTTCTTGGGCTTTTACCGGACGCCGCAGGCTTTACGCAATGAGAAGAGCATTGACGAGAACCTTGCTCGCTGCGCACAGCATTTCCAGCTTCTCGACCGGATGCTGGCGGAGCGGCCCTTCATTGCGGGAGACAGTCTGAGCCTGGGCGATATTGCAGTGGGCTCGAACCTCTATCGCTATTTCGAACTGGATATCAAACGGCCCGACGTTCCGAATGTGGAGGCGTGGTATGAACGGCTTCAGCTTCGCCCGGCGTTCCGTGAGCACGTGATGATCCCGTTCGATGAATTGTTCGGGCGGCTCAACTTTTAGCATGGGCTAGCGCGCCAAGACAGCATGCTTGAATATTTACGCGTCGCGCGAGGCCGAAGTCACTTGCGCTCGTCTATATGCTCGGCCAGATAATCGATCAGCGCCCGCACCTTGGGCGGAAGAAAACGGTTCGGCGGATACAGCAACCACACCGACCCTACATAAGCGAGCGCTTCGAGATCCCAGTCGGCGAGCACGTGCACGAGTTCGCCGCTTGCTAACGCTCCGGCTGCGGTGAATTCCGGCAGGTTCGCAATACCGAAATCCTGCTGTGCCGCTTCCAGTCGCGCGCCCGCATGGTTCGCTATATATCGCCCGCTCACCTCCACGGTCTGCGTCTCGGTGCCTCGGCGAAAACGCCAGCGGTTGTCGTCGGCGGTTTCGCCGAGATAGAGGCAGTCGTGCTGCGCGAGATCGCGTGGGTGCCTGGGCGTGCCGCGCGCACGTAGATATTCTGGCGATGCACACAACACCCAGCGCACCGAACCCAGCCGCCGTCCCGCCAGACCGGGCGGTGGATGATCCGTCAGCCGGATCACGAGATCGAGATCGTTCTCAAGCGGATCGACTTCATGATCCGCATAAAGCAACTGCAGATCGACCTCCTCATACGTGCGCAAAAAGCCCGGCACGAGTGGATGAATGACTGTTTTCGCAAAGGCCGTTGGCGCGCTCAGACTGACTTTCCCCTGTGGCCGGCCGACCAGTGAACCGGCTGCATCCACGGCGCCTGACGCCGCGCTCACAATGTCACGGCAGAAGCGGACGACCTGTTCGCCCGATTCGGTCACCTTCACCTTGCGCGTGGATCTTTCAAGCAGCCGCGTGGCAAGCGCTTCCTCAAGACGTTTGATCTGGCGGCTGACCGTTGACGGCGTGCTGCCTAGCTGGCGCGCGGCGACCGAGAAGTTGCCGGCATCGACGACACGGGCGAATACGGCCATGTCGGGCAGCAATGCAAAGAGTTCGGTTGGATTCATCGGACCGTCGCGAGTGGGGCGCAGGATTAATGCATCTGCGACATAAAGGCTTTGCGCATAGCCCCGATTATCGTCGCATGTGCAACGCTCGACAATACGGACTCATCTACTGAGGTCCGACCATGCTCAAGCAAGACCGCCTGCTCTTATTGTCCGACCTCATGTTGCTGGTGGTCGCGGTCGTCTGGGGAACCAGTTATGGAATCGTCAAGAGCGCGCTTGTGTTCTATCCGGTGCTGGGCCTGCTGACGCTGCGTTTCGGCATTACGTTCGTGATGTTATCGCCGGCGTTGCGAAACTTACGTCAGGCCGACGCGCGAACGCTGCGCGGCGTGTTTATAGCAGGCTTACTGCTGCTGTGCATTTTCTTGAGCGAAACGTTCGGCGTGCTGCTGACGCGCGCCGCCAATGCGGCATTCTTGATTAGCTTATGCGTGGTGCTGACGCCGCTGGTCGAGTGGATGCTGCTCAAGCGCCGGCCCGGACGGATGGAATGGGCAGCAGTCGCGCTCTCGCTGTTAGGCGCATGGCTGCTTGCCGGTGACGGCGCCGTCGTGTTGAATCCAGGCGATGCACTGATCTTGCTGGCCGCCTTGCTGCGTGCGCTGAATGTCTGTGTGACGAAACGCGTGTTGCGTGATTCCACGCTGCCGCCTTTGTCAGTGACGGCCGTGCAGTCAGCTGTGGTCGCGTTTGGCAGTGCCGTCGTGGCGCTTGTGTTCGCGCCGCAGCAGTGGCAGCACGTCCCGTCGTTTGCCGGGCATGAGCCGTTTTGGGGCAGCGTGTTTTATCTGGTCTTTGCATGCACGCTGTTCGCGTTCTTCGCGCAGAACTATGCAATCAAACGCAGCAGTCCAACCCGCGTTGCATTGCTGATGGGTAGCGAACCCGCGTTCGGCGCGCTGTTCGCGTGGTTGTGGGTGGGCGAGAAGATATCGCTTATTGCATGGGTCGGCGGCGGTTTGATTGTCGTGGCGTCCATGCTGGCGACGGTGCGCTGGCGCAAGGCGGTATCGGTGAATGTCCCTCGCGCTTCGGAGGCCTTGCCGTAACGCGGAGATGGTCCCGGAGGCCTTCAGGCTGGTTTTCCCGATCGCCAGTTCGGGATCAAATACATCGCGACAACCGAGCGTCGCATCGACAAGATTTTCCGGCTCGTCGCCTGCATTGGTAGCCAGCGCAATTAGCCGCGAGGCCGGTTGCCGGGCGCGTCCACCTTGCTAGCCAGGCGACGCGCTTCACTCTTACAGGATCTCGATTTCGACAAACACAACCTCGTGGTCGCTGGCATTAACGACGTTGTGTTCAACGCCCTTCAATCCGGCATAACTCTGCCCGGCATGCAGCTCGGAAACACGGTTGCCTGTTTTGGTTTCAAGCAGCAGTTCTCCGTCGGTTTGCGGAACGACAATGTAGTCGTGCGCATGGACATGCCACCCGGTCGCAGCTCCTGGTGCGAATCGCCACTCGGTGACTATCGCGCGATCGTTTAATACCTGCTGCGTGGGGACTGCCGGTGCGCGTGTCATGCGGTTTCCTTCCATGTTGGACGGCTTCCGGTCATTGGATTGCGGCCTAGTTTAATCTTCCTGGCGATCGATTCGGTGCATCGCACGAAATCCAGGCAGAAGGAGGGCGGCCTTTCTTGCTACGCCTTAGCGATGCGCCTCCAAAAGCAAATTCAGAAACGCTTCCGCCGCTCGCGTCAAGGGCCGCACCTCCTCGACGATGGCGCAAAACGGCATTGCATAAAACGGCGATTCCGGCAGCACTGCAAACTCATACCGGGGAGCGAGCTGCGCAGCATAATGCTCAGGCAGTAGCCCGACATAACGTCCTGTAGCCACCATCATCGCGACGGCTTCGAGCCCGCTCACCTCCAGCCCCTGGACGAACCCTTGCGTGGCAAGCGCATCTTCAACAAACGGATGAGGCCGATAAATCAGCGGCAACGCGCGCGTATTGTCACGCGCGTGAATCTCGCCTGCCGCCGCCGGCCGATAAAACACCCGATGCGTTTCAGTAAAAAGCGGGTAGTGCCGGAACGCCCGGATACGCTTGTAAGCGCCGCGAATGGCGATCTGCACGCGCCGCTCGGACAGCGCTGCACCGAGATCGCTAAACGTCATGACGGACAACGTCGGCCGAACCAGTGGGGCGATCCGATGCAACTCGCCCAGAGCCTCCGAAATCCTGCACCCCTCATGCGTCATCACATGCTCGGACATCCCGAGTAACAGGGGCCCGGACAAAACCCCGCGCACAGCATCGACCTCAGGCTTGATCCGCTCCAGCGCTTCGAGCGCTTGCAGCGCCACGCGCAGCGCAACTTCGCCGCCTTCCGTGAGCTGAAACCCGCCCGGACCGCGCTCGCAAAGCTTGACGCCAAGCCGCGCCTCCACCTCATTGATATGCCGGCTGATCGACGCCTTCGACATCGACAAGGCGCGCTCCGCCGCTGCAAAACCGCTTGCCTGCGCGGCGGCGCAAAACACCCGCAGCGAGCGCAGATCGCGCTCGTTCAGGTCCATTTTCTTCATCGATGCGCGCCTTGAAAGGTTTCGGTTTCCAGAACCATATCAACGAAAAAATGGTTTTTCAAAACTTTTTTGACTACCTACATTTCCGTCACCAAGGTTTCTCAACGCTTCTCAAAGTTCCCCGGGGAAAATCATGACCACGTTCGACCGACGCAAATTCCTTACCATGGCAGGCGGCGTGTCGCTTGCGCTGGCCATGCCGTCGTTCGCATTCGCCGAAGGCGGAACACTTGCCGACATCCGCCAGCGCGGCAAACTGACGGTTGGCACCGAAGCAGCTTACGAACCGTTTGAATTCGTCGAGAATGGCAAGGTAGTCGGCTACGGTCACGACATTCTCGTGTACATGGCGACCAAACTCGGGGTCACGCTCAACCAGGTCAACCTGCCGTTCCAGGGCTTGCTGCCCGGACTCATGACGCACAAGTTCGACTTCGTGGCGACCAGTGTCGGCATCAATCCGGAGCGGGCAAAACGCTTCGCGTTCTCCGAGCCGGTTGGCGTGGTGGACACGGTCCTGGTCGTGCGTGCAAGCGACACCGCCATCGCGAGGACGGACGATGCAGCCGGGAAGATAGCCGGTACGCAGATGGGCTCGTCGTCACAACCGATCGCCCAGGCATTCGATACGCAACTGAAGGCAAAAAAGGGCGCGGGTTATGCCGACATCAAGCTGTTCCAGGCGTATCCCGATGTGATGGTCGCGCTGACGAACAAGACGCTCGATGTTGGCATCATGCCGTCGAATATTGTCGCAGTCCTGATGAAGAAGGAGCCGGGGCAGTTTCGCGTGGTCGGCAAGATCGGCGAGCCGAAGATGCTCGCCTGGGTTGCGAATCCGCAGGACAAGGAGATTCGCGACTTCATCAATACGTCGCTCGCGGAACTGACGAAGAACGGCCAGCTCGCGCAAATGCAGCAGAAGTGGTTCGGTTACACAATGAACCTGCCGACCAGCGGCTATTTGCCGGAAGGCGCGGTTTGAGCCGGAGCGCCGCATGTTCGCCTCCCTGAGCGGCCTGATCGCTGCGCTTGGGCCTTTCCTACAGGATGTGGCCGAAGGGGCCGTCACCACGATCGCAGCTAGCGTGGCGGCGTTCGTGCTCGGCGTGGCGATCGGCTCGCTGCTGTTGCTGGTGCGTCAGCACGGCGGACGCGCACTGGCTGCGGTCGTGATTCTTTACGTCAGCGTAATACGCGGCACGCCGGCCTTGATCCAGATGCTGGTGGCGTATTACGTCCTGCCCTCCGTGCTCAATCTGCCGCTCTCGCCCCTGCAAGCCGGCATTCTTGCGCTGGCGTTGAACACGGCGGCATACGTGTCCGAGATCCTGCGTGGCGCACTGAACTCGCTCGGCCGCGGACAGATACCGGCCGCCCGGGCACTCGGCATGCCGCCGGTCCAGGTCTGGCGTTATATCGTGTTTCCGCAGCTTTTCTATCGTTCCATTCCGCCGCTGACCAACGAGTTCACGATGCTGCTGAAGGCTTCCTCGCTGATGTCGATCATCGCGGTGCATGACCTCGCAACCGTCGCACGCGACGCCACGCTGCAGACGAACCTGCCGCTACAGGTGTTCTCGGCGACTGCAGCTGTCTACTTCGCGATCCTGTTTCTCGCGTCGTCCGCATCGCGGGGTCTCGAACGCCGCGTCGCGAAGGTGCTGCCCAATGTCCATTGACTTCGCCGTTGTCGAGTCGTCCATCCTGCCGCTTCTCAAGGGGCTCAAGGTCACGGCGCAAGTCTGCGTGCTGGGCATTCCGCTTGGCATTGTCCTGGGCACCCTGGCTGCGTACTTTCGTGCCTCCGCATTGCGCATACTGCAGGCAAGCGCGCTGGCGTATGTGGAAATCGTGCGCAATGTGCCGTTCCTGATTCTCGTTTATCTCAGCTTCTTTGGCTTGCCGAAAATTGGTATCGCGATGCCGGCGTTTGCCATTGGCGTAGCCGCGACCGCGTTTTATACAGGCGGTTATTTTTGCGAAATCCTGCGTGCAGCGTTCGGTAGCCTCGCCCATGGTCAGGTCCAGGCCGCAAGATCGCTGGGTCTGTCCGGACTACAGGTTCAACGTTATATCGTGCTGCCACAGATATTCGGGTATCTGGCGCCGGCCACGACCAGCCTGACGATCATGATGTTCAAGGACTCGTCGATCTTCTCGGTGATGAGCCTCACCGAACTCACGTATCAGAGCAACCTGCTTACCGCCGACACCTTCGCTTACGTCGAAGTGCTCGGTACGACCGCGCTGATCTATTGGCTTTGCAGTGTTCTGCTCGACATTGCAGGGCAATGGTCGGAGCGATACGCAACCCGTTACCGGCGCGCCTGATGTTGGCCACCATACCGGGTGCTTGAAACCTGAATAAAGGATACCTGATCATGACAAATCCGCTGACCGTCCCTCCGAAAACCGGGCACAAGACCCTCCTGTACTCGGACCTGGCGATGGACCTGGACAACCTGGATGCCGACATTGCCGTGCTGGGCATGCCCTACGGCTCAGCGTATTCCGCTGCCGACTTTACGAACGACCAGACCAACGCTCCAACAGCAATCCGTCAGGCGACCGACCGCGTGGTTCGCTCGCCCGGCCACTACGATTTCGATATCGATGGACCGCTCTTGCAGGAACGCGACGATATCCGCTTTGTCGATTGCGGCGATGTGATCGCGGACCTTGCGGCTCCGGGCAGTCACTATGAGCGCGTGGAAACCGTGGTGCGGAAGATTCTCGCTGCCGGCGCATTGCCGGTAGTAATGGGTGGTGATCACGGCATTACAACGCCGGTACTGCGCGCCTTCGATAGCCTTGGCCCGATCACGCTCGTCCATGTCGACGCGCATCTCGACTGGCGTGATGAAGTGAACGGCGTGCGCGACGGGCTCTCGAGCCCGATCCGTCGCGCTTCGGAGATGAAGCACGTCGCGAAGATCGTGCAGATCGGGCTGCGTGCGCAGGGTAGCGGCCGTCCTGAAGAATTGCGCGCGGCAAAGGCGTATGGCTCAGAGCTGATCACCGCGTACGAGCTTCACGACGTTGGCATGGACGCCGTGCTCGCACGCATCCCGGACGGCGGCAACTACTATCTGACCATTGATGCCGACGGGCTCGATCCTTCAGTGATGCCGGCCGTAGCGGGCCCGGCTCCGGGTGGCGTGACCTTTTTGCAAGCGCGCAAGCTGATTCATGGCCTGGTGAAGAAGGGCCGCGTGGTGGGCATGGATATCGTCGAAATTCAGCCGGAGAAAGACGTCAACCAGATCTCGTGCATCACTGCGGGGCGGTTGATTCTCAACCTGATCGGCAGCGCGATCCGCGCAGGTTATTTCGATAACCGCCGCTGATATCGCGGATCGCACAGCAGTTTTTATCGCGCATCCTTACGCATTGAACTACCCCGGACACTATTCATGGAACACACTCGCATTCGCCCGTTCAACACGAAAATAACCTATCCGGAACAATCACTCGACAACGACCTCGCGCAAGCGGTCGTTGCGGGGAACATGATTTTTCTTCGAGGCCAGATCGGCCAGGATATTGACACCTATGAATCAGTTGGTATTGGCGACGCTGCTGCGCAGGCCGACAAGGCCATGGCCAATGTGAAGATGCTGCTGGAAGAGGCGGGCAGCAAGCTGGAAGACATCTGCAAGGTAACAATCTACCTGACCGACGTGCGTTACCGCGAGGCCGTGTATCGCGTCGTAGGGCGCTGGTTGAAGGGCGTGCATGCGGTGTCGACCGGGCTCACCGTGACGGCGCTGGCCCGGCCGGAGTGGCTGGTAGAGGTCGATGTGATCGCGGTGAAGTCCTGACGCAACGTTGTCATTGTGGTGACGTCATCGCGATCGCATTGAACCCGTGGCGTGGCAATATGGCTTGCGCCTGTGGGCTCATCAGGTACGTCGCGAATCGATGAGCCGCATCATGTGTCGACTTGTTCTGCGCGCCGTCGGGCACGGTAATACCCGCGCCTTTCCGCCTCAGCTCGATACACGGGTCCTGAGTTTTTCGATTGGCGAGGACAGTGAAACGCGGTTAGGGAAAACGGATGCATGCTGACGCGATGGATCCGCGTAGGAAACTATCGCGGCTCAGATCCGGGCTTGCATACGTTACGCAGCCAAGGGCGGTGACGACCAGAACACTATGCCACCAGATACCCACCATCGACCGGGACGATCGCGCCTGTCATGAAGGCCGCCGCTGGCGAGCACAGGAAAGCGACGACTTGGGCGACATCGTCAGGCTGGCCCCAGCGTTTCATCGGCGTGCGATCGAGGATAGCTTGCGAACGATGGTCGTCGGCCTGTAGCGCTTGCGTCAACGGCGTCGCGATCCAGCCGGGAGCCACTGCATTCACGCGGATGCCGTCGGCCGCATAGGTGATCGCAAGCGACTTCGTCAATTGCACAATGCCACCCTTGCTCGCGCTGTACGCCGGTACAAGTCCACCGCCGAAAAAGCTCAGCATCGATGCCGTATTTACGATCGTTCCGCCATTCGCCTTGAGCCGCTCACGAGCCGCGCCGCACACGCGCATGGTGCCGCTAAGGTTCACGGCGATCACGCGCTCGAACACATCGATCTCAAGCTCGTCGCCGCGCCGGATCATTCCCGCGCAATTGACGAGCATATCGATCGAACCTGCTCGCTCGACGAGGGTCGCGACGCTCGCATCGTCGCTGACGTCGAGTTCGACCGCATCGATGCCGGGTCCGAGCGCCTCGCGCTGGGCATTGGTTGGCGCGATGCCGCCCGCCACCACACGTGCACCAAGGCGAGCAAAGCGCTGCGCGATGCCTGCACCGATGCCCTGGGTCCCGCCCGTCACGACGGCGGTCTTGCCCTTGAAAAGATCAGTTTGAAAAGTCATGTTGGTCAGGAAGAAAAATCCGAAACAGCGGCAGGGGAGACAGCAGTTTCGCTGTCCTCTATCTTCGTTCTAACGATGAACATATAAACCAGCGCTGCAGCAAATGCGACCGCCGCGCTGATCAGAAACGCGTTGACGAAGGAGTGGGTCCGGTCCACGACGATGCCGGTGACAAACGGTGCAAACGATCCGCCGAAATAGCCGCCGAAATTCTGGATGCTGGCAAGTGACGCCACCATGTGACGGGGCGCCGCGACCGTCGCGAGCGCCCAGCACGCGCCGCTCGCCAGATTGACGAAGTACATCGCGGCGCAGAGGTACACCATCGCGAGCGTCAGGTTGGGCGTGAATGCAGCCGGCACGGTGAAGAGCGCTGCGCCGACGAGACCAACGCAGATCGGCCACTTGCGGCTTTTCATGGGCGCCATGCCACGTGCCATCAGACCGTCGGCCACGAAGCCGCTCGACAGCATGCCGAGCGTGCCGAACAGATAAGGGATCGAAACGAGCCACCCGGTGCTGGCGATGGAAAGGTGACGCTCGTGTTCGAGATACGCGGGCAGCCAGGTGAGATAGAGCCACACCATGTAGATCACGCCCATGTTGCCGAAGATCATGCCCCACGTGGTCGACATGCTGAAAAGGCCGCGCCACTCGCGCATCGTCATGCGGCGTTCGACGCGCTGTTCCGGTTCGCCATCAGTCAGATAGGCGATCTCGTCGCGCTCGAGCGGGACCTTGCGGCGGTCGCGATAGACGAGATACCAGCCGATCGATACGGCAATGCCGAGCACACCCATGACGATGAACATCGTGCGCCAGCCGAAGAGCAGCAGGAGCGCGGTGAGCACGGGTGGAGCAAGAGCGGGGCCGATGGTCGACGACGTGATGAAGATGCCCGTTGGCCGGCCACGTTCGTGCACGCCGAACCACTCGCTGACGACTTTGGCGCCAGCGGGAAAATTTGGCGCTTCGCCAATGCCGAGCGCCACGCGCGCGACGAGGAATTGCGGCAGGCTCGACACCAGGCCGCCGCAGAGTTGCGCGCTCGACCAGACGAACATGCCAAGGCCGAGCATCACGCGCGCGCCGAAGCGATCGAGCAACATACCAATGGGCAATTGCGAGAACGCATAGGCGAACGAGAATGCTGACAGCAGCAGGCCCATCTGCGACGCCGACAGTCCCAGTTCCTGGCTTACCGAATGGTTAGCTATCGAGAGGGTGCTTCTATCGAGGTAATTGACGATGCCGGCAAGCGTCAGGAACGCGATGGCAACGACCTGAATGTGCTTCAGGCGCGGGGATTTCAGAAGCATGGTGTCTCCTCCGATGCTTTTCGTAACGTTGAGGACGTCTGTTGTTATCGACGGGAAGGGCAAGGGTTACCGGATGAACTGGTCGACGAAGTCCTCACCGAGTCCGACCGATGCAAAGTGTTTGCGGCACATGTCGACCTTGGTGAAAACGTCTTCGTAGCCGGTGTAATTGCCATACGGGTCGCAATAGAACATCACGCCATTGACCTGGAAGTAGGTGATCATTTCTTCCACGTCTTCAGGCACATATAGCGTATGGGTTTCACCGGGCGGCTCGAATACATAGCTGCCCTCAGTCGCTTCCCAATCGTGTTCGAGATAACGCCAGCGGCCCTTGAGGACCATGCCATGCACGGCTTGCGGATGCCGGTGACGGCTGAGCACGCCCGATTTGCGCACGCGCAGGAGGTTCATCCAGTATCCCGTCGATACGTTCAGACAAAGCGGACGGAACCAGACGTTCTCGGCTTGCGGAACCCAGAGGCGTTCGTCGGTGGGAATCGCCGATTCAACGACGATCTCCTTTGCCGCTTCCTTGGGGAACGGCAATTGGTACGGCGTCATTGCATCCGCCGAAGGTTTGGCTACAGCCATGCGTTGCCTCCTGGTTACTGTTACTAGTAGGAAATGTCGATAGCGGCCCGTGCGGCAGAGGCCGGGTTTAACGGATCGAACGAAAATCAAAGTGGCGCCCGATATCTCACCGCGCCGACGACGCAACACGACCCCAAACGCATTGCGCCGGAGTCGCGTCGTGGCTGTTACTTCGCTGCCCGCTTGTTGCCGATCACGGCCCGTGAATAGGGTCCGAGGACGGGACCATCGCCTGCGACCGTAGTCCGGCGAAACACCCGGCGATACTTGCTCATATCGTAGGCTTCCGCTTTATGCAGCATCGTCCGGTTGTCCCAGACGACGAGGTCGCCCTTTTCCCACTCGTGGAAGTACGTGAACTCCGGCTGCGAGATGTGCTCGACGAGTTTCCTGTGAAGCGCCTGGCCTTCCTCGAGCGGCAAGCCGCTGACTTCATTTCCCGCATTGGCCGTGAAATACAGCGAACGCTCGTTGCCGCGGTCAGGGTGCACGCGCACCAGCGGCTGGCTCACCGGGGGCACGCTTTCCTTCTCATGCTTTGAAACTGGCGGCAGTTCAGGGAACAACCGGCGGCCGAATTCGTAGGTGTGAACCATGTGCAGCGGCTCGATTTCGTCCTTGAGCGCGTCGGGCAGGGCGGCGTACGCCTTGATCATGTTCGAGAAACCGGTGCGTCCGCCCGGTGCGCCTTTGGGCATGACCTCGATTCCGTAGAGCAACGAGACGAATGCCGGGACATATCGATAGGAACTGTCGGTATGCCAGCGTGCATTGACTTTCTGGAAGATCACACGGAAATCCGTTTCGGGCAGACTCTGTCCGTCGGCTGAGACATTCGCCACGTGATACACCGTTGCAGCGGCCACCGTCTTGTCTTCTTCCGGGAAATCTTCGAGCGGACCCCATTGCTTCGAGAACTCGATCTGCTGCGCCTCGCTCAACGCCTGTTTGCGAAAGCACAGCACACCGTATCGCCCAATTGCTTTTTTCAATTCTTCGATGGTCTCGGCGTTCAACCGTTGCGTGAGATCCAGCCCCTTTACTTCGGCGCCCAGGGCGTCGCCCAATGGTGAAATTACATAGTCCTTGACTGCTGTCGTTTGCTCCATCGTCCTCTCCGAAATGCCTCGATTGTCGTAGCATGTCACTGGCATGCCACGGATGGAGCCGATAATAAAGTGTCGTCACGGGTGACGGCAACGGGGAGTTAACCCTTAGCGATGCAGCATGACGACGGGAATCGGGGAGTATCGGAGACGATTGGATTAGCCGAGGCTATGGTGGTGCGGCAGCGTGGCTTGCGCGAATTCGACCAGATAATCGATCAGTTGATTCGACGCCGCGCCTGCAAGCGCTGGGTCGCCCGAAGCAATCGATTCGACGAGATTGCAGTGAATGGGACCGATCTCGGCCAGAGTCGTATGTTCGTCGTGGTGATAGAACCAGAAACGGCGCGATACCGTATGCAGCATGGAGGCTAGTGCCGCTGCCGTACCATTTCTCGCCGCTTTCGAGAGCAACTGGTTCAGGTCGGCATCGAGGCGCAGGAACTCGCGCACGTCATTGTTGGCGACTGCTTTTTGGGTGAGCGCGAGGTTATCGGCGAATGACGTGCGTTCCGACACGCTCGAGCGCTTCGCGGCGGCCGCGCTCAGCAGGCGGTCGAGTTCACGCCGGGTTTCGAGCACTTCGAACTGGCGGCGGACATCGATAGTCGTCACGACGACGCCGCGCCGCGGAATGATCTCCACGAGATATTCCCGCGCAAGCCGCTGCAGAGCTTCGCGGATTGGCGTGGTGCCAATGTTGAGTTGGCGGCTGAGTATCGATTCGGAAACGAGGGAGCCGGGCGCCAGGTCCAGCGTAACGATCATTTCCTCCAGCCGCCGATACGCCTCCTGATTGAGCGTGATGCCTGGCCGCGGAATCGGTTCGGCGGTAGAGGCGGCTTCATTCGTGTCCGTGAGGTGCTGCACAGCACAAGTCTCCCAATGGCAAGCGGTAATCTGGTTTGGTGTTTCGCAAGATGCGTGCGTCAACCCATAGCTTACCTGAGCAGGAATTTAGAAAGGCGTTGCGCGCCCGGTGTTCGGCGACGGCGAGCGCCGTCCCGCATGTACGCGTCAGCGCAAGGGAAACAATGCGCGTCATCGCGGCAGCGCGGTCTCTTCTCTAACCGATGGCGAAAACAAACCCGGATTGGACAAACCGCTGTAACAGCGACAGTGTTATCTCGCTCCGGCGTCGACTATCGCGTGCATCAGCATGCGCGCTCCAGGCGACAAGGGGGCGTCGCGCCGTGTCACCAGTTCATAGGGTTCGCTATGTGACGACAACTGCAGCGGCAGGGCGCAGGCAATACCGTGCCCGATACAAAAGTCCGCGACGTCCGTCGATACCAGCGCGACGAAAGAGACATTTTTCTGCAGCAGCGAGACAGTTGCGAACGCCGATGTCGTTTCCAGCAGATGAGTGGGGAATCGAAGTCCAGCGTCGTGGAATTCCCGTTCGAGCAGCAGCCGCATCGGCATGTTCGCCCGGTAGACAACCCACCGGTAATCCGCGAGATTTTCGAGTGCAACGCGGCGTTTGCGCGCGAGCGGATGCGACGCGTTGGCAATGACCGCAAGCGTTTCTTCACGTACGAACACACTGTCATAGAGGTACGGCGTTTGGCTCACGCTCGTGCGGCAAATGGCGAGATCGAGGCGTCCTGCGTCAATCAGGCTGAGCAAGGTAGCGCTCGTATCCTCGATAATCTCGACCGACATTTCGGGTTGCTCCGCGCTCACCGAGCTGAGCGCGTCCGTGAGAAGCGGAACTGCGCCCATGATCACGCCCACCGATACGCGACCTCCATAACCTCGCATGATGCCGACGATCTCCTCGCGCAGATGGACGAGGTCAGTCTGGATCAGTCGCGCGTAGCGGATCACGCAATGGCCGACTGCGTTGGGTTCCAATCCGCGATTGGTGCGCACGAAGAGCCGCGCGCCGAAGGTGGTTTCGATCTCGTGCAGGGCTTTGCTGGCGCCCGGCTGGGTCAACGCCAGCTGTTTCGCCGCGCCAAGCAGAGACCCGTGTTCCCCGAGCGCGATCAAAAGACGCAACTGCTTTACGTGCAGACGGGAAATAATCGAGTCGAGCGACGGGGTCATCGGACTTGAGCAAAAGTTATAGCGGTATCAAATGTTGTCAATATCGCGGCGGCGCGCTGATCCATATACTGCAAAATTCCGGGTTTATTTATCGGGTCCGGCAAGCGAAGGCCGAGCAACAGCATAGCTCCCCTATAACTCTTCCTCAACTGTCATGTCCCTTATCAACTATATAACCCAGATCCAGTTCGAATATGGCGCGGTTCGGCTGCTGGCCGGTGAATGCGAGCGCATCGGCATACGCCGGCCCTTGATCGTGACGGATGCAGGCATCCGGGAAGCGGGCATTGTAGACACCGTGCTGGCGGCGCTCGCGAACACAATAGATTTGCCGGTGTTCGATCGCACCCCGCCGAACCCCAACGAGAGCGTCGTGCGGGACGCCGTTGCGATGTACCGGGCGCATGGATGCGACGGTGTGATTGCAGTGGGCGGCGGCTCGTCGATCGATCTCGCGAAGGGTGTGGCTGTTTGCGCCACGCATGACGGTCCGCTGCAAAGCTTCGCGGTGATAGAAGGAGGCGCTGCGCGCATCACGGAGGCGACGGCGCCTGTTATTGCGATCCCGACCACGGCGGGAACCGGCAGTGAAGTTGGTCGCGGCGCGATCCTGATCCTCGACGACGGCCGCAAGGTCGGGGTGATTTCGCCTTACGTCGTGCCAAGGGTTGCGATCTGCGATCCAGAGCTCACGCTCGGCCTGCCGCCGATGCTCACGGCCGCCACCGGCATGGACGCCATCGCGCATTGTCTCGAAACATTCATGGCGCCCGCGTTTAATCCTCCCGCCGACGGCATCGCGCTGGACGGCCTGTGGCGTGCGTGGCGCCACATCGAACGCGCGACTCGCCATCCTACCGACCGCGCCGCGCGTCTGAACATGATGAGCGCGTCGATGCAGGGCGCGCTCGCCTTCCAGAAAGGTCTCGGATGCGTGCATAGCCTGAGCCATTCTCTCGGAGGCATCAATCCGCGACTTCACCACGGCACGCTCAACGCGATCTTCTTGCCAGCCGTCATCGCCTTTAATCGCGCGGCGCCTTCGATGCAGGACGAAACCAAGCTCGAACGCATTGCACAGGCGATGGGCCTTGCATCGGCTGACGAGGTCGGCCCGGCGATCCGTGCAATGACGGCAACGCTCGGACTTCCGCTCGGTCTCGCGGAACTCGGCGTGACCCGCGAGATGTTCGCACGCATTGTCGCGGGCGCCCTGAAGGACCACAGCCATAGGACCAATCCACGCGAAGCGACGACCGATGACTACCTCACGTTGCTCGAAGCATCGATGTAACACCGCTATTGCAGGCTTCGTCCGCGCGCACGCGATGCCAAGCGGTCGGGAACGCGCCGGGCGACAACAAAAACCTGCACACGACAACGAGAAAGTGCCCACGGCTGCACGGCATCCAGCCCGTCGCGATTTTCCTGCTCACACTTGCAGGCTGATCCGCTACCTCGACCGCAGCGCGTTATCTGTTGCCAACAGCATGATCCGTTGCGAGATGGATGGCGCCTCGAGACTGGGCCTGACACGCAAGCGAGCCCCTGCTCGAATGCGAAGGACCCAGTCCCGTCTCGTCGCATCATTTCACTGGATCTGCGCCAAATACCACTGCCGGCCGAACACCAAAAAGTTCGTCGGCGGCCACCGGCCGTCGGTAGAGGTAGCCCTGAGCGTAGGGAATCCCCAGCCTCCGCAGCGCGTCGTGCTGCGATTGCGTTTCGACACCTTCGGCGATCACCTGCATGCCATAGTGTCCCGCCACTGCGGCGATCCCTTTGATAAGGCTCGCACCACCCTTGTCAACTTGCTCGATGAACTGCCGGTCGATCTTTACGAAATCGAACGGGAACCTCCCAAGCAGATCGAGGTTGCTGTACTCCGTACCGAAGTCGTCAAGTGCAAAGCGCACACCATGTTCTCGCAGAGTTTCGAAGGTCTTCTGAACACGGGGATGCCGAGCCAGCAGGAAACGCTCGGTGACTTCGAGCACGAGAATCGTCGATTCGGGCAGTCGTTCAGTGAGCGCCAGCACCTCCGACACGAAGCCTTTGCGTTCAAGGTCCATCGGCGCTACGTTGACAGCGATCCTGAACGGCGCGCTGTCGGCCGGCGTCCGGATATCGGCCGTGGCCCGTTGAAGCACAAACCGGGTGACGTCGGCGAGAAGGCTGCTCGATTCAACCTCCGCCATGAAGACAGCGGGGTTGATCGGCCCCCAGCGAGGGTGACTCCAGCGGAGCAAAGCTTCAGCGCCTACGATGCGGCCGGTCGCGATGTCGACGACCGGTTGATAAACCATGTAGAGCTGACCGGTCCTGAGCCCCTGGCGGACGGCGGACAGTAGCAATCGTCGCGGCGCGAAGACAAGCAGGTAGGCGGCGGCGATTAGAAAACTCAGCAGAACGCCGGTCCCACAGCAGATCGCGCCGTACTTCCAGCGCATCTGCGACGCAAAAGCGGGGGATGCCGTCACCGTCACGGAGAAGGGGAAATCGGCCGATCCCACCTCCGTGCCGGAGGGCGGCGCCGCAGCGACGCCGGCGGCGGAAAATACATCGTGCTCGTCGATCGCACCGGATCCGGTGACAGACAGCGTCACCTTGCTTGCGCCGTAGCGCAGGCCGTACGCCAGAATATCTGCGACGTACGGAACTTCGATGACGTACAACAGGCCAGTGCCGTGTCCAGTCGAGCGAAAGACTGCCAGTACCGGGATGGCTGGCTGGTAAGGGGTGCCACGGATCAGGCTGATGCCGGGATCGCGTTGCGTGGTGGAGATGTAGGCCGACAACGGTACGTTCATCGGTCCCAACGCAGAGGAGCAATAGAGGCGTCCATTCTCAACGAGGTTGACGCCGCGCACGTAGCGGACGTATGTCTTCAATTCGGCGAGCTGATTCGCCACGGTTTCACAAGGCTGGCCTGGCAGCCGGTCGAGCGGCCCGCGCTGACTCGACATCAGATGACGCAGGATGCGCTCGACCGATTCGACCATGTCGGCGGCGACGAGTTGTTCGCGGGAGCGGATCGCACCGCCCGCGTAGTGCTCGCCGAACGCCACCGCGGAAAGCATTACGCAAACGCCGCCGATAAGCGCACTCGCTCCCGCAAGATTGCGCGCGACGCCGCGTTCCCAGACCGGGCTACGATCGGGAAAGAAAGACGGGAACTGCCGAGCGAGTTTGACCTTAAACACTTCGAAAATATCGTGCGGACATCGAACGAGAAGCGAGCTTTGTTCATTCATCATACTTGTTCTTCGCCGGCAAGGTAAGGGACCTATGCTTTGGCGGCTGGGATGGTTTGGGGCGTCCGATTGAGCGATCTAAGGCTAGGAAAGGAAGCCCTGACCTGATTGAGCAGACTCGTCTTGCCGGCGTTAAGAAATCCGGAAAAGGACGGTGACAGGATGTTTGTTGGTCGGCCTGCTTTATGCCATGGCTCATTCTTGTTGTATCTACAGGCGACACCGGCATTGCGCAATCGCGCGACCGAGCCGGTGATCGCCAAACACCGTACCGCATAGGCTAGAGGCCCTGGTAAATAGCATTGGGTTGTTGAACGCACGCATGCCTGGCTGCATCCTTCCCGGCGCCTCCGTATTCGTTGCGAGTGCCGCGCTGACATTCCCGGCCTTCCTCAAAGTCGGTTGCTGCCTCATCTGCTGGAATACCCTCCGGCGCACCGAGCAGCCTTTATGAAACCGTCTCTAAATATGAATCCGTGCTGGCGGCGCCGGATAGAGGCGTTAATAGGATAGACGCCTCATGGATGAAGACGTTCCTGAGGAAACGTTGATCAATAAGACTGTCACTCGCATTGCCTCTCATGTCCGTCGTGGATTGTTGTCGTTCGGACAACATGGTGTACGCATTCGCGATGCTACTGGCTCGCGCCCCCCTGACTACAATCTGTCACACGCTCCTTCGAAGTGCGAGCGAAAGGAAGCGCGCGACATTAGTGGTCGTGCTCGTGAACAGCGCCGCGCAGTGCGGCTCCTGATTGACTCGGGCGTAGGCGATGGATTCGAATACTTCGCGCGCGCCGGTCGGTCAGTGATGCGCCTGGAAGCGGCTGGCATCGGCTTGGCCGCGATCACAGATATCGTGATTACGCATTTGCACATGGATCACGTCGGCGGCCTGAACGTTGATGGCGTCAAGGTCAAGCTGCGCCAAGACGTGCGCATCCACGTGTCGGCCACGGAGATGGAGTTCTGGAAAAATCCGGACTTTAGCAAGACGGTGATGCCGGAAACGGTTCCTCCCGCGCTTCGCAAGGCTGCTGCAAAGTTCGTGGAACTCTGCAGCGAAAAAATCGTGCAATTCGATCAGACCGTAAAAGTCGCAGCGGGCGTGTCGGCGCGCGTGACGGGTGGGCACACGCCGGGGCACTGCGTCGTGGAGATCGCATAGGCGACGCGATTTTCGAAGTCAACTTCGACAATCCCAAATGGCAAAATGGCTTCGAGCACGATCCTGAAGGGGCTATCGACGTGCGCATCGCGCTGCTCAACGAAGCCGCTGAAACCGGCGCTCTGCTGGCCGCAGCGCATGTCGCGTTCCCGTCCATCGGTCACATTGCAAAGAACGGTGAAGGCTTCCGTTTCGTGCCAGTTCAATGGGACTACTGATTGATTCTCGACTACCAACCATCGTCGTATAGATTGCGTTGGCGATTGTCAGAAAACCGCCACGAGCGCACATGACTCGCGGCGGCTTTTTGTAAACGATCACTTGCCCGCGCTTTGGCAGCGGCCACATCACCAGCGAAGGATTCCGGAGGTGCCCCATCGGCCGACTGCCGACGTTCGGCGTCTTCTCACACCGATCTCATCGAATGCCAGCGGCGCGGGATCGAGCTGTGATAGCGGGCGCGTAGCCAGGTCATCGTCGCGATCAACAAGGATGCAGAAGCGCCAATCTTCGGCGTGGCGGACTATAGACTTGTGGGTGACTTGTTCACGGTCGTACCGGAGTTGACTGGCTCGCTTGAACGGTTTTGACTAGTCGCCGAAGCCGGCGGCTTATTGCCGCGGTTGGGCAGATCCCGCGCACCCTGGCTTCAGGAGCGTAGCGGTGCCTGTCGAGGCCGGGGATATCCAGTTCGAGAACAAGTCAAATGCAACGCAATTTGACGTAAATACAATTGTCATTCGGATAACTACTCAAAAAAACAGGTAAGCGTCTCACTGATTGGCTGGCGTCTGGATTATGCATATAGTCATCCTGATTAGATTTCCAATAGCAGCTAAAACGGGCAAGGCCCGAGTCAGTCGTCGATGGATTCGTGAACCGCTTCCGCACCTCGTTTCCAGTAACTTGCCGCGCGAATCCGGGTCTTGTCGACACCGCGTTCCGTGCACAGGTGTTGGCGAACGGCACGCATGATCGTCGCTTCGCCGGCGGCCCACACGTAGCCCTCGCCGGTCGGCAGATACATTTCTCGCAACGCCAGCAACAAGGCCGCACCGGGGAAGTCCGATTCGCTGCGGTAGCGCCATTCGGCGTACAGGTCGGTCCGCGTCGTGAAATCGATGCGCGCCGATGGATCTTCCACTTCGATCAGCGCGGCCACGCGAGTTCCGGGCGGTAGCTCTTCCAGTCTACGTGCAATGGCAGGGAGCGCGGTCTCGTCTCCGATCAGCAGATGCCAGTCGAAACTCGTGGGGATCATGAAGGAGCCACGCGGGCCGCCGATTCCCAGATACTGTCCGACCTTCGCTTGCGCCGCCCACGTTGCGGCAGGTCCTGCCTCATGCAGCGCGAACTCTATATCGAGCTCGCATGCTTCGCGATCGTATCGGCGCGGGGTGAAGTCGCGTGCGATCGGTCGCGGCTGGTCGTCTGCGAACAGCGGGCCATTCGGGCCGGCTGTCGGCATGACCGGTTTGTCGGCTCCCGGCGGCGGAAAGAAGACCTTGATGTGGTCGTCGAAGGACGCCGATTCGAAGTCTTGAAGATCGCCGCCACTTAGCGTGATGCGCACGAGGTGGGGCGTAAGCGGTTGAACCCGCTTGACTTGAGCGAGGCGAAATTTAAGTTGATGGCGGACGCGGCCGACCGCCAGATCGGGTCTGCTGTTTTGCATTGAGTGTTCTCTCTAGTATTGATTCAAGCGTTGATTGATTCAAGCGTTGGTTCACGCCGGATCGCCGGCGGTTTTTCCTTCGATCTCGGCAGTCGCACGCGCTAAGATCGCGGCGATGCGGCGTTGCTCGCTAACGGGTGCGTCGGTTCGCATCAGCAACGCGTGCTTGAGGGCGCGGCGTGCCTGGATGAACTCGGGCAGCCATGCGTTGCTGTCGCCGTTGGCGTCCGCGTTTTCATCGGTTTCGCCTGCAAATGCGCGGCGTACTGAATCCATCTTGCGGGCGAAATGGCTTAATTTCGCCAGCATTAAATCGACGCGCTCGCGGTTGGTCGCCAAGTGGACGCTGCCGGCCTCGGCTAATGCATAACGCTTGCGATTACCTTCCACTTCGACCGTTGCATAGCCCAGTTCTTCCAGGTAAGTCAGTGCGGGATAGACCATGCCTGGACTCGGGCTGTAGAAACCATTCGAGCGAACTTCCAGTGCCTTGATCAACTCGTAGCCGTGGCGCGGTGCTTCGGCCAGAAGGGCGAGCAGGAGCAATTGCAGGTCGTCGGAGGTGAACTTGCGGCCGCGCGGCATGCCGTCGTCACCGCGGCCGCCGAATCCGCCCGGGCCGCCTGGGCCTCCCGGGAAGCGGCCGTCGTCATGGCGGTGGTCATGGCGACCAATCGCGTGCCACAGAGCGTGCATGGAAAAACGGTCTGACGATTCAAATCCAGCTTCGGGGCGAGTGAACTCGCGATTGCGGTGATGTCTCATCGTGAAACTCCGTGATTATCGTAAAACACATCTTAAGATATATATCTTAAGATACGTTGTCAATATTTTTCGGAGCGACGTTGGCGCGCCCGTGGCGTCGTGTTCCAGCGCTCGGCTTCACCCGCAGGCATCGTCACGCGTCTCCCGCGGCTGCGCGGAAACCTGTAATGCTTACGTATCCAGCGGTCATAACCATATCGGAATTGAATAATTCTCAAGGCGGCGCGGCGTCGCTACTCTGGGCGCTGATTTCGCCCGCGAGGAGTTATGCAGATGGATGGTTCCGATGTTTTCGCTGGACGGCGGCGCGTATTGCGCTTGCTAGGCGCCGCGCCGGCTGTCGTTGCGCTAGGCGGTCTTGGGTCGCGCGAGGCGAGGGCGGCGGACGCGGCCCTGGGCGCAGTCACGCTCGTGCTGGGCGATCAGGCGGGCGGCACGCGTGCGCTGGCCGAGGCTGCCAAGGTGCTCGACGGCACACCGTATGCCTTCAAGTGGGCTAATTTCCAGGGTGCTGCGCCGCTTTTCGAAGCGCAGCGCGCGGGGGCTGTCGACCTGGCGCCTGCGGGCGATTTGCCGGTGCTGGCGGCGGCCGTTGGCGATCCGACACTCAAGATTGTGGCGACGCGCGTTGGCTCGGGTGCGCAGTTGGGCATTCTTGTTCCGGCGGATTCGACGTTGCGCAGCGTGGCGGAACTCAAGGGACGGTCGGTGTTTGTATCGTCGGCGCGTGGGAGCATTTCGCAATTCCAGCTCTATGGCGCGCTGGCCGAAGCCGGTCTTTCGCGCGAGGACGTGTCAGTGCGGTTCGTATTGCCGGTCGACGCGTTCTCCGCCTTTGAATCGGGACGCATCGATGTATGGGCGACGTTCGATCCGTACTTCGGAACCGCGGTTCAACGGGGTGCGCGGGTGCTGAGGGATGGCAGCGGAATCAATAGCGGTCTGGGCTTTGTAACGGCTTCCGGCACCGCAGCGGCTGATCCCTTGAAGCGCCTCGTCATTGCAGATGTGCTCCGGCGCTTGCAGCGCGCGGGTGATTGGGCGGTCGCCAATCCCGATGCGTACGCGCAAGTTTACGCGTCATTAACCCGCCTGCCTCTCGATGCCGCCAAGACTATTACCGCGCGGTCAGCGCTGAAGCAACGCTTTGTTGCCGAGAACGATATTGTCGCGTTGCAGCGAGTCGCGGATAGTGCTTTCCGCGATGCCATACTGCCAAGAAGGGTAGATGTGCGCGCTATGTCGGATACGCAGATCGCCAAGGCTTGACCGTGGTTAGGCGGTTAAGGCGACGTGTGATGCATCGCCTTGACCACTCAGCGCCGATTCAAGTCAATCAAGCAGATCGGGTTCCGCCTCGACCAGGCCTTCATACAAACTCTCGAACGAAAACAGCGCGCCTCCCGGACGGCCGACCCTTTCGTGCGTGAGCGCGGCCACGTCATGCGGAATGCGCTGAGGCGTACCGGCGGCTTCGGCGAGTAGTTGCGTGTGACACGCGTTGTCCAGCGCGAGATACCACCATGCAGCCGCTTCGACCGTCGGACCCGCAGTGAGAATGCCGTGATTCTTCAGAATCACAGCTTTGCTCGAACCCAGCGCCTCGGCAATACGTGCGCCTTCCTTCGTGTCGAGCACCACACCCTGAAAATCGTCGAATAGTTCGTGATCCTCATAGAAAGAGCAAGAGTCTTGCGTTAACGGGTCGAGCTTGCGTCCCAGCGTCGACCATGCTTTTCCGTAGAGGGAATGGGTATGCGCAGCCGCGACAATATCCGGACGAGCCTCGTGAATGGCCGCATGAATCGCAAACGCGGCTTGATTAACCGGACCCTTGCCGACCACGATCTCGCCGGCGCTGTTCACCAGCAGCAAGTCGGAAACCCGCATGCGTGCGAAGTGCCTGCCAAGAGGATTGACCCAGAAATGGTCGGGCCATTCGGGATCGCGAGCAGTAATATGGCCGGCCAGGCCTTGATCGAAACCGCGTTGGGCGAACAGGCGAAATGCGCCGGCAAGCCGCTCCAGACGATGCCGGCGTTCAGCCGCGGGCGTAGCCGGAGCCGGGACTTCGTCGAACCAGAACTTGCGGGCGGGCGTGGCGTGCAGGGTGAGACCGGGCGTGTCGGTGAGAGTGCTCATTGTTTGATGTCCTTTGGCGTTCAAGCGGCGTTCTGACTCGCCTGGATGAGCTTGTGCGGCTAGCGGCCAGGGCCAGTCCCGGCGAGTGTCCCTGGTGCGAACGGGTTGAAGGCTCAAACAATCGACACCAGTGAACAGTCTCAAAGGCTAGCACCCGGGCCTGCAAACGTTAAATATCAAATGCAGATAACCATATCGGCCGAGCAGGTTGGCGCTCTCCAACGATGCATGATTATTTCCAGGAGCTTACGCATTCAAACGAAAATGTTCCTCGCGCCCTCCGTACTTCATCCAGCGTTTTCTGCGTGACAGCCTTGGCGCGCTGCGTGCCCTCCTTAAGCACACTAAAGACGTATTCCGGGTCCTGGGAAAATCGCTCCCGCCGTTCCCGTATTGGGGCTATCAGCGCCTGAAGCTTATCCTCCAGCCGGTGCTTGAGCGCCGTGTCGCCAAGCCCTCCTGCGCGATACGCCGCCTTCAGCCGTTCAACCTCGACACGGTCATCGTCGAATACGTCCAGGTATGTGAAAACCACCTGCCCTCCACGGTTCCCGGATCAGATGCACGCAGATGGTTGGAATCGGTGTACATGCGCTTCACTGCTTCGCGTATGACATCGGGCAAAGAAGAAAGCGCAATCGACTTGTTTTGCGACTTGCTCATGTTGGCTTCGCCGTCAACGCCGGGGAGACGGCCCATCGTCGGGATCAATGCCTCGGCTCCCGGCAGGACGTCGATGCCCCGCTTGGCGGTTAATGCGGCGCACGATTTCATTGGTTTGTTCTATCAGCGGAGCCTGGTCCTCGCCCACTGGAACAAAGTGAGCCTTGAACCCGGTGATATCGGCCGCTTGCGCTATGGGGTAGCAGAGAAAGCCCGCCGGAATATCGCGCCCAAAGCCGCGGGATTGAATCTCTTCCTTGATCGTGGGATTGCGTTCGAGGCGCGGGACGGTAACGAAGTTCATGTAAAGCAGGGTCAATTCCCCGAGCGCCCGCAAGGCTGACTGAAGGGCGATGGTCGTCTTGTTTGGATCGATACCGACAGCCAGATAATCCAGCGCGACTTCCAATACGTTACGGCGCACTTTGTCCGGATCATGAGCGTTGTCGGTCAGGGCCTGGGTATCGGCGACGAGGAGATACTGCGTATGTGTTTCCTGAAGATCGAGCCGGGCCTTCAGCGAGCCAACATAATGGCCCAGATGCAGCGGGCCGGTAGGGCGGTCACCGGTCAGGACGGTGAGGCGTGGTACGGATGACGGGGTGTCGTGCAGATCGTGCAGATCGTGCATATACGGATTCTCTTGGAGAACCGCCGCAGGATAAGCGAACCGGGGATTTCGCCATGCCGGCCGGACTGCGGCGGTCATGGTCATTAGCAAAAACGTGACAATGCCGCTCCTTCAGGAGCGGCACCAAGTATGAGCAGTGGAGGCGTTGATCGCGGACATGGCGTAAGAACGCCATAGAGCGGGAATGGCTGACAACGCCCGATTCCTGAACAAGCTACTCCGCGACCGCGCGGCTCGTCGTGTTCGCGGCGGCAGGAACGGTGCTGGCAATCCACCGCCGCCATCCGCCGAACGAGGTAATCTCGCGCGCTCCCGCCAGCCCGAAGGTATCGCAGATAAATCCGGTCTCCCAGCGGCCGTCGGAGAGCTCGACTTTGCCGAGCCCGAGAGGCGCGGGAATTCCCGTCAGGAATGACCCTAATTCCGCGCTCGGGAGCTCCCATACCTCGACCTCGATAGCGGAACCATCTTGATCCGAAACGCGGGTCATCCCGGGCCGCGCC
Organism: Caballeronia sp.; assembly: GCA_036009385.1. Classification (GTDB taxonomy): domain Bacteria; phylum Pseudomonadota; class Gammaproteobacteria; order Burkholderiales; family Burkholderiaceae; genus Caballeronia. Next base: position 11,588 of record DASYLW010000031.1, on the reverse strand, counting down.
ACTGGGCCTTCGATCGCAAACAAGCGGTAGCGCGATGCGCTCAACGTGCGTTCAACCAGCCGGCCGCCGCGGTGAAGCAACTGCCAGTTCAAGGGCAGTCCCTCCATATGCGCACCGCAGACTACGATCCGCGCGCGATCGCCATGAGCCTGCCGGCGTAGTGGCGTCAGATCGGGAGTGCTGCCTCCAACCACAGGCAATCCATGAATTCGTTGTAATCGATCAGCTATGCTGAGTAAATATTGATCGGTAAACGGCCGGCCGAAAACCGTGACACCCCAGGGTAATTTGTTCGCCGTGAATCCAGCCGGAACCGCTACAGCGGCATAGTCCAGGAGATTCACGAAGTTGGTGTAATACCCCAGCAAGGAGTTAGGGCCGATAGGGTCGGTCTCCAGTTCAGCCAGCGTAACGGGGCGAGGAATGCTCGGCGTCAGGACGAAGTCCAACTGTCCCATGACGGCGTCGCAGGCTTGCTTGAGCGCCTGAAGCCGGTACTGTGCACGAAATGCGTCGACGGCGGTCGAGCCGGGTGCTTTGGCAAGTACGTCGCGAATCACGGGTAATACGGCATCGGGCTGCGTCTCGATCAACGCTCCCGCGACGCTGTAACGCTCCGCGACCCACGGTCCTTCGTAAAGCAAACTGGCGGCTTTGGCAAACGGTCCGAAGTCTATTTCAACGGCGGTTCCTCCGGCAGCTTCCAGCGCCTTCCGGGCTTGCTCGAACAGCGCGGGACTTTCAGTGCATCCCGCAAATTCGAGTGCCGAAGGTACGCCGAATCGAAACGCCGCTACTTCACCGAACGCACTCGCGTCATTGAACTGCGGGTTGACGCGGCTATAAGCGTCGTGCGGATCCGGCCTCGCCGTGAGCGCCAGCAATTCACTGGCTTCTCGCGCAGTTGCGGTGAGGTAAGTCACGCAATCGAGCGTCCGGCAAGCTGGCACCACACCTGTTGTCGACAGCAGCCCCTTGGTTCCCTTCAGGCCGACGAGATTGTTCAGTGCAGCAGGCACGCGGCCAGAGCCTGCGGTATCGGTACCGAGGGCGAAGCTCGCTACGCCTAACGCCACCGCCAGCGACGAGCCCGCGCTCGACCCGCCCGCAGGGAAATCCGGATGCACGCTGTTGCGGCACTTGCCATAGGGCGAGCGCGTGCCGTTGAGGCCGGTGGCGAACTGATCGAGATTGGTCTTGCCGATGGGCACGGCGCCAAGCGCAATCAATTGCGCAACCAGCGTTGCCGATTCAGTGGGGGTATAGGCGAATGCGGGGCAAGCGGCAGTGGTCGGAATGCCGGCCAGATCAATGTTGTCCTTGATCGCGAACGGAATGCCATAGAGCGGCAGCATGTCGATATCCCGCATCTCCAGCTCGTCCAGATAAGGCGCGATGTCGGCTTCGCTCAGTAAATGGATGAACAAATGAAACTCGGGATTGAGGGCGGCGGCTTTCGCGAGCAGTTTGGCAATCAGTTTGCGGGGCGTGGTTTCGTTTGCACGATAAGCGGCGCGCAGCGTTGGCATGCGCAAGTCGAATGAAGACATTGTTTTTCCTGATCTGACCGGTTAAGACCGTTCGATGATTGCAACCCGCTGACCCGCATGCACAGGCGAGCCCGGCGACACATACACTTCGCCCACAATCCCCGCGCAAGGCGCGCATACGGATATTTCCATTTTCATCGACTCGATGATAAGCAGGACATCCCCCGCTGAAACGGTATCGCCGGATCTCACGCGCACCTGCCAGAGATTGCCGGCGATCTCGCTGTCGACCGCTACCTGACCGTCTTCCAACGGCGCAATTTCCGCGCTCTCGGGGGCCGGTGTTTCAAGGCTTTCCTCTGACGCACCGGCTTCACGCCAACGCTCGCGCTCAGCCTGGAAGGCAGCCTGCTGGCGCGCGCGGAAGTGCGATATGCCCTCTGTTTCGCGGGCTAGAAATACCTGATAGTCGGCAAGAGATAACTCTGTCTCCTCGATCTTCAACGGGTACCGGCCCAGCGGAAAATCAGCGCGGATGCGCATGAGTTCGTCGGCCGAGACTTCGTAGAAGCGAATCTGATCGAAGAAACGCAGCAGGTAGGGGCGCCCCGCGAAATCCCTGATCTCGCGATAGCGATTCCACATCTGCAATGTGCGCCCGACGAACTGGTAACCGCCCGGCCCTTCCACGCCATACACGCACAGGTACGCTCCGCCGATTCCCACCGAGTTCTCTGCCGTCCACGTCCGTGCCGGGTTGTATTTGGTCGTCACCAGCCGGTGACGCGGATCGAGCGGCGTGGCGACCGGCGCACCCAGGTAGACATCGCCGAGACCCATGACCAGATAACTCGCGTCGAACACGATCTGCTTCACCGCATTGATGGAATCAAGGTCGTTCATTCGACGGATGAACTCGAGATTGCTGGGGCACCACGGTGCGTCTTTGCGCACAGTGGTCATGTATTTATCGATAGCGAGCCGGCACGCGGGATCGTCCCACGAGAGCGGCAGATGGACTATCCGCGATGGTACGCGCAGATCTTTCTGCAGTAGTACCTCTTGCCATGCTTGCTCGATCTCGGCGATCAAGTGCTTGAGCGGCAGGCGTTCCGGCTGGTAGTGAATTTGCAGGGAACGAATGCCCGGCGTCAGGTCGATCACGCCCGGCAACGCGAGAGCTCCAAGCGACTGCATCAGCGCGTGGCCGCGAAAACGCAGCACGAGATCGAGTTCGGGCGGTCCGATTTCGAGCAGCAAATGTGTGTCGCCCGAGAGCCTTGCGACCAGCCGCGCGGCATCGGTTCCAGTGTCGAGAACGATGGGCGAAGTGAGTGGTTCCAGTTCGCCCGCAGCGTAGTCGGGCACGTGCTGGATTTCCAGCGTCTCCAGTTCATGCAGCCGGGCGGCCACGGCCTCACGCGCCGCATCGATCTGCACCGGGACGAAGCGCACTTTGTCGCCGGCTTTGAGCTGCCCGATCTGCCAGAGATCTGCCTCGATGATGGTGACCGGACAAACGAAACCGCCCAGGCTCGGACCATCCGGTCCGAGAATCACGGGCATGTCGCCGGTGAAATCGATCGCCCCGACTGCGTACGGATTATCGTGAATATTCGATGGATGCAGCCCGGCTTCGCCGCCGTCCTCGCGCGACCATTCTGGCTTCGGCCCGATCAGGCGTACGCCGGTGCGGCTCGAATTGAAATGGATTTCCCATTCGGTCGCGAGGAACTGCTCTATATACCGCGAGCTGAAGTATTCGGGCGCGCCGTGGGGACCATAGATAACACGCAGCGTGCGCACGGAAGCCAGTTGAGGCACGAGGGGCAGGACGGCCCCTGCGCTGACATTACTCAGGGGATTGAGATGGAGCACGTCGCCTGCGCGAAGCGCACGGCCGCCGTGACCGCCGAACTGGCCGAGCGTAAATGTGCTGCGGCTGCCCAGATAGACTGCCACATCGAAGCCGCCTCGCACGCACAGGTAAGCACGGGCGCCTGCGCCGCGAATCGTGCCCAGCGCGAGCGTCGAGCCGGCGGCAATGAACAGCGTGGTATGCAGCGGTTGTTCCACGTCATCCAGCAATACGGGCAAGCTCGCACCGGTGACGGCGACAACGGCGTCGGTGTTAAAGCGCAACGCCGGGCCGCTCATTGTGATCTCAAGCGCGGCAGCGTCAGTGTTGTTCCCCAGCAAACGGTTACCGAGCCGCAGCGCGCGATCGTCCATCGGGCCCGATGGCGGAATGCCGACCGCCCAGTAGCCGAGCCGTCCCGGATGATCCTGTACGGTAGTTTGCGTGCCGCCGCTCACAACCTCCACTGTGCTCGCGCGATATCGCAATCCTTCAAGGCAGCGTGTCCACGGTTCACCGGAAGTGAACGGTGTGTCGTCGATAATCTGGCGCAGGTAATCACGGTTTGTCTCTACGCCATAGAGACGCGTGTCGTGCAACGCATTGGCGAGAGCACGGCGGGCTGCATCACGCGTGGGAGACCACGCGATGACCTTTGCCAGCATGGGGTCGAAGTAAGGAGGCACTTCGCAACCTGCTTCAATCCAGGTATCGATGCGTAACGCACGACCGTCGGCTGGAGGAAAGGTAACGTCGGTCAAGAGGCCCGGGCTCGGCTTGAAATCGCGGCCTGGATCTTCGGCGTAAACACGTGCCTGGATTGCGTGGCCGGCAGGCTTCAGCGCCGCGGCCAGATCGCTCAAGGGGGCAAGCGTGCCCGCCGCCAGTTCGATCATCCAGCGCACCAGGTCGACTCCCCAGACCTGTTCGGTCACGCCATGCTCGACCTGCAAGCGCGTGTTCACTTCGAGGAAATAAAACTGTTGAGCGGCGCCGTCGTAGACAAATTCGACCGTGCCCGCCGAGCGGTATTCCACCGCTTTGGCGAGTTTGATCGCAGCTTCACAAAGCGCTTGCGCCATACCGTCCGGCAGACATGGCGCCGGCGTTTCCTCCAGCACCTTCTGGTTACGCCGCTGCACCGAGCAGTCGCGGACGCCGAGCGCAATCGCGTTGCCGCGGCCATCGCCGAACACCTGGACTTCAAGATGCCTGGCCCGCTCGATGTACTTCTCAAGGAACACGCCCGCATCGCTGAAGTTGCTCTGGCCAAGCCGCTTCACCACATCGAAATGCGCAGCGAGTTCGGTTGCATTCCAGCAGACACGCATGCCGATGCCGCCACCGCCCGCCGTGCTTTTAAGCATGACGGGGTAGCCGATCTTGCCGGCGGCCTGCAACGCGGCGTCCACGTCTTCCAGAAGACCGGTGCCTTCGAGCATCGGTACGCCTTGTTCCGCTGCGATCGCGCGTGCCGTGTGCTTTAAACCGAAGGCGCGCAATTGCGCGGGCGTGGGTCCGATAAACGCGATGCCCGCTGCTTCGCACGCTTCGCCGAACGCCGCGTTCTCGGAGAGAAAACCGTAGCCCGGATGGATCGCTTGCACGTTCTCGCGGCGCGCGATGTCAAGGATCTTGGCGGCGTCCAGATAGGTGGCCGACGCCGGTCCGTCGCCGAGACCATGAGCAATCGTGGCCTCGCTGACATGCAGGCTGGCGCGATCTGCCTCGGCGTAAACCGCGACACCCGTAACATCGAGTGCGCGAAGGGTTCGAAGGATGCGGCACGCTATGGCGCCGCGATTGGCGATAAGGACTTTCTCGAACATGAGGGATGGCGGATGCGTGGGCGGGCCGTCCCGCCACGGGGAAATGCATGCCGCGGTCGTCCACGGCAAAACGCGTCGTTGAGTCACTGGACGCGCTTGTCTACTTGAGCCTTAGTTCTTCTCGCGTGCGAGTGCAGCAGCGGCCGGAGCGCACGAGCAACACAAAGTAGAGCCAGCTTCGCCAGTGCTTCAGTTCCATATGAGCAACTCCGCCGGGGTCGGGTTGTAGGCGTTGCAAGGATTGTTCAGTTGCGGGCAGTTGGAGATCAGCACGATCACGTCCATCTCCGCGCGCAGTTCCACGTATTTGCCCGGCGCCGAGATACCGTCTTCGAAGCTAAGGCCGCCGTCGGACGTAACCGGCACGTTCATGAAGAAGTTGATGTTCGCGCCAATGTTCTGTTTCGACAGACGTCCGTCGTGCGCACAGGCTCGCAAGTAGTTGTCGCGGCAGCTATGCATGTAGCGTTTTTCCAGCGCATAACGCACCGTGTTGCTCTCCTGAGCACATGCGCCGCCGAGCGTATCGTGACGGCCGCAGGTGTCGGCGACGATGGTAAGCATCGGATTGCCGAGGTTTGAATAGAGCACCGTTCCTGTGGTGAGGTACAAACTTTTCTGGCGTCGCAGCGTGCGTTGCGGATCGAAGCGTTCGCGTGGATCAGCAAGGCTGTAGAACAATGTATCTACGGCTTGATTGCCCTCCAGGTCCAGAATACGCAGGGTTTGGCCGGCCTTAACTTCGTGAAGCCACGGTTCCCCGGCAGCAAGCGTTTCGCGCAAGACAGCGTGTTCGGGAAGTCGGTCGCTGTGGTTAAGCGTTGTAGTCATGGTGTCAGGTCCCGCTTAGAGAAAGAACCGGTCGGTGTTGAGAAAGCCACGCACGTTTTCTTCACACGAGGTACGGCAGAATTCGGCGACCTGGCGGTCTGCCTGTGTGAGGGAAAGCTTGACCGGCTTGGGCGCGTAGTCGGGATTTGGGTCGAGCGGATGCTGGATTGCAGTCAGCACGACGAGCGTGTTCATCGGCGCATAGAGTTCGACATAGTCACCCGCCTTTGAATTACCCGGGACGAAATCCAGCGCGCCTTCGCCCGTGACATCGACACGGCTGAAGAGGTTCAGTGTCATCAGCAGGTCGGAGATTGAGAGTCCCCATTTGCCGAGTTCGACCAGCAGGTTGTCCGTGCCATTGCGATAAAACGCGTTACGCAGTTCCTGATAGCGGCCGACGCCGTATTGACTGTTCACCTCGTCCGCGTTGGAGACACCGCCTAGGGCGTCGTGCCAGCCGCATGTATCGGCGACGATGGCGGCGAGCACACGGCCCATGTCGGAGTACAGGCAATGTCCGGCGGTCAACTTCGCGGTGTGCTGGCACTTCAGCGTATCCGGGAGATTCAGCCGTTCGCTTTTCTCAGTGGCGTTGACGAACATGACACTGACGTTGGCCCCGCCGCGCAAGTCCGTAAGACGCAGGCACTGGCCACGCTTCACGATCAGCGATGCATGGCCGCCGCCTGGGACGGTTTCTTCTAGTAGCCATTCCATCTTGGGTTTCCTTTAAACCGGGATCACGTCCGCGCGCAGAGCGCCTTGCACGGCAGCTTGCGCCACATGCAGGGACGACGCTGAATCGCGGCTGTGATCGAGTGGAATGTTGTAGGTGATACGCGCACCATATGCACCCGGTGCATGAGGATCGACGCGCACTTTGTCGAATACGAGCACGCGGCTGCCGAGCGTGAAGCCTTCTTTCAGATCGTGCGTGACCATGAAGATCGTCAGGTTCGATTCGCGCCAGAGACCAAGCAGCAGTTCGTGCATGTCCCGGCGGATACCGGGGTCGAGTGCGCCGAAAGGTTCGTCGAGCAGCAGCACGCGTGGTTTCATCACCAGCGCTTGTGCGATCGCCAGACGTTGCTGCATGCCGCCCGAGAGTTGTTGCGGGTATTTTTCCAATGCTGCGCCCAGGCCGACGCGTTCGAGCATGGTGACCGCTTCGTCCAGCGCCGCGCGGCGGCGCGCGCCGAACAGCCTGCCGGTGAGCTTCGCCTGGGGCAGTTCCAGCCCGAGCAGGACATTGCGGACCACGCTCAAATGTTCAAACACCGAGTAGCGCTGGAACACCACGCCGCGATGTTCGTCCGGCTCGGCAGGCAAAGGTTGGCCGTCGAGCAGGATCTCTCCGCGCGTCGCCTTTTCCTGGCCCAGCAACAGGCGCAGGAATGTGGACTTGCCGCAACCGGACGCGCCGACCATCGAACAGAATTCGCCTTCGGCAATGCTCAGGTTCAGCCGCTCGAGTACGACCTGGTCGCCGTATTTTTTCCATACGTTGCGGACTTCGATCACCGGGCGCCTCCGCTGTACCAAGGGAACATCCATTGTGTCAGGCGTCTTAGCGCTTCGTCCATCAGCCATGCGAGGAGCGTGATCCACATCACGTACGGGAGGATTACGTCCATCGCCAGATATCGGCGTACCAGGAAGATGCGGTAGCCGAGGCCATTGGTTGACGCAATGGCTTCGGCCGCAATGAGAAACAGCCACGCCGAGCAAAGCGACAGCCTCATTGCAACCAGGAGACGTGGCAGCAACTGTGGCAGGATCACGCGCAGGATCAGCGTCCAGCTTGTCGCCCCAAGCGTCTGGGCCTTCACCCACAACTCGGCGGGAATCTCGCGGGTGCGTGACTGCAGGTCGCGAATGATCATCGGCGTGATGCCGATCACGATCAGTACGACCTTCGACAACTCGTCCAGCCCGAACACGATGAACAGGATGGGCAGCACCGCGAGCGGCGGGATCATGGACAGCACCGTAATGAACAGCGAGAAGGTCGCGCCGACCAGCGGCAGCGCGCCCGTCGCGATTCCCGCGACCACTGCAATAGCCGCGCTGACCGCGAGTCCGATGCCTAGCCGTCTCAGGCTCGACAGCGTGTCGTCCCACAGCAGGTATTCGCCGGTGCGCTTGTCTTCCGTGAACGCGACCTGCTTGATGGCATCGCTCATTTGTGTGGCGCTTGGCAGCAGCTTGTCGTCGGGATTGACCTTTAGCCGCAGCGACGACCCGGTGAAATAGATCGCCACCAGCACGATGAACGGCAACAACAGCAGCATGAGGCCGCCGCTTCGGCTGGGATGTCGATTGATCAGTCGCATGGCGCGCGCCTTATTGGAGAGATGCCGGTTAGAGCTTGCCTGCGGCCGCCATGGCGACATACGACGGATCGAAACGCAGCTTCACATTGCTCTTGCTGCCGACTACGACGCCCTTGTCGAACGCCATGCCGACCGCATCCGCGCTTGGTGCACCCTGACCCAGCAGGCCGTGATCGAACGAGAATTTGGCGACGCGCGTCATGATCACCGGCAGGTTGGGGCTGCTGACAAAATCGAGTGCGGCTTGTGGCGTGTAGAAGAGGGCGGTGGTGGAGAGCTGACCTTTGAAGCCCGCGAGATCGGTGCCTGAAGACTTGGCCATTGCGGTGAGCGCGGCCGTGCTGTTGGGGCTGTTGGCGTGCATCAGCGCGACCATCTCGAACCACGCGCCAGTTAGCGCCTTGCCGAGCGCCGGGTTCTCCTGCAGCGTCTTCGTGTTGACGACCATCATGTCCATGATTTCGCCAGGGATCTTGCTGGAATCGAAGACTTCGGTGACGTTCGGCTGCGCCTTGAGATCGGCGAGCATCGGGTTCCAGGTCACCGCTTGCTGGACCGCGGGCGTGGCGAATGCCCCTGAGATATCGGCGTCCGAAGTGTTCACGACCTTGAGGTCACGCTCGGTCATGTGGGCGCTTTCAAGTGCGCGTGCGAGCAGGTAATGGGAAACGGAGAACTGCACCAGGTTGATCTGCTGGCCCTTGAGGTCCGTGAGCTTCTTGCCCTTGCCCTTGATAAGCACACCGTCGTTGCCGTTCGAATAATCGCTGACGATCAGCGCAGTCGAATCAACGCCGCCGGACGCGGGAATCGTCAGCGCGTCCATGTTGGTCATTGCACAGCCGTCGAACTTGCCTGCGGTGTATTGATTGATCGATTCGACGTAGTCGTTGAGTTGCACGACATCCACGTTGATGCCGTATTTTTTGGCCCATTTGGAGACGATGCCCTGGGTCTTGGCTTCACCCCAAGGCATCCAGCCTGCGTAGATGGTCCAGCAGACCTTGAAGTCTGTACGGCCGGCGGCGAATGACGGGGTGGAGGCGAGGGTGACGAGAGAGAAAGCGGCGATGCCGAACAAGCGAACAAGCTTACGCATGAGTGTGACCTCGAGGGACGGTTAGCGGACGGCCAGGAGCAGCGCGAATATCGCGTTCTCTCCCGGGCTTTTATCCCGCCGTGTAACCTCGCCTGAGGTCGACAACTCTCGGACCAGCACCCGCTCGACCAAGCCAAGCAGGCCGGAACCCTAGTCATCCATTTCCAGATTGTGTGCTTTGACCGGATGCTGCGCCGGCTCCTTGCATTTTCTCTTAAGCGATAAGCGTGCCATCGGCGCGAGTCCCTGTTTGCCCAAGACCCGGCTCTTGACCCGTGCTCAAGTTTGGGCCTCGGTGCACTGCGCCAAGGCCCTCGTGCACATTGCTCGTGCATGGGTTACGACTGTGTAAGGCCGCGATATTTTCCGTCACCCAATTTCTTTTCGATGCGCATGGCGTGCGGCGAGTCAGTCATCACTGCGTCGATGCCAAGCGCGGCAGCGGCCGCGTATGCACCGGCCGAGTCAACACCGAACACGACGATCTTCACGCCGCCGTTGGTCTTGAAGCATTTGACGGCAGCGCGAATGAATAGCCCGCGTTGAGCTCGCGAAGCTTGCTAAGCGTGATCTCGTCCGGACGGCCCTGTCCATCGGTCAGCGAGCCGAGGTCCGCCGGGCGATAGAGCACGGGGACACCATCCTTCGTTACCTGGACAGTCATCCAGAGCGCATCAGCGCCATTCTCAAGAGCGGTGCTGAACGCCTGCAGGGTGTTCTCCGGTGTGTCCCCAGTGCCGCCCCGATGCGCGACGATAAGCGGTGCGGCAAGCGCGGGCGTTAGCGGCAGGGCGGCGATGATCGCCAGTGCAAGCGCAGCGACGCGCCAACATGCAGGCCGTGAAATCCGGACGAACCAGACGGGCATTTTTCTCGTCAGCCAAAATGAGCATGGGTCGTTTGAGTCATTATCTTGCCATCTGTCGTACGTGGAAAACGACTGTATATCCGGTTTGAATTGCTGTCTTGAGCGGGCGCAGGAACCCGCTCATTGGTCTCGCTCATTGATCTCGTTATGCGATTGCCGGGAAGCTGTGGCGTGGAGAACTATAGAGGGTCGTTGGCGCGGGTAGCCTGAAGAATACGCCCGATTCTGCCACTTACCGGATGACCCATACCATGACCGCACGAACTGACGCCGGTGCTGCATTCCCTTCATCGGTGGTTAAGTTTCAGAGCAAGTACGACTTCGAGGCGACCGTTGCCCGGCTCAAGGCAGCGCTGGCCGCGCGCGGCATAACGCTCTTCGCCGACATTGACCAGAGCGCCGCCGCTGCCGAGGCCGGTATGAGCTTAAGACCCACGCGGCTCCTTTTGTTCGGCAATCCGAAGACGGGTACGCCGGTCATGGAAGCAAACCCGCACGCAGCGCTCGAGTTGCCGCTAAAGGCCGTGGTGTGGGAAGAGGCCGGGAGCGGAGTATGGGTGGACTACCAGGACGTGACAACAACGCTTGAATCGGACTATAAGGTCGACGCGAACCCGATCGCTCCGCTGAAGCAGATGCCGATGTTGCTAAGCGGAGCCCTGGCTCAGCGGCATGCACAGTGACGCTAGCGAGCATTAGAAAAAATGGATTCCGTCTTGCTCGTGCAGAGACGGGTTTTTGACTAGCGCGGTAATATCGTTGCTCGAAACTGAAGCTCTTAACACTCGACCCATGACGATGTCACTCCCTCTCGACCCCAGCTTCTGCGACTTGCTGACGGACAGCCACCTTCGAATAGTGGGTGCGCCGTTGCTCGATCCGGAAATCCAGCCGGCCGATGCCGCACGATGGTTGTACGAAGATGCGCCATTTTGCGTAGTCGCGCACAACACGGACGCCGACCCGCGGTTTGTCTACGCAAACCGGGCGGCTCAGCAATGTTTTGAATACACGTGGGACGAAATGACGGCGCTGCGTTCCCGGTTATCCGCGGAGCATCCTAACCGCGATGAACGCGACGGATTGCTGGAATCCGTGCGAACCAAAGGCTATGCAAGCGGATACCGTGGCCTTCGTATAGCCAAGTCGGGAAGGCGCTTCTGGATCGAGAATGTGACGGTGTGGAACCTGGTCAATCGAGAGGGAGTCTATTGCGGGCAGGCCGCGACGTATCGTCAATGGAAGGATGTTTAGGCAGGATCGGCCGCAGACATCAG
>DASYLW010000030.1:0-12481 GCA_036009385.1 Caballeronia sp. | reverse complement strand
AATCCCAAGCGCCAGCGGTAAACTCCGCCCCATCTCAAAATTGTCCACGCGCCGTCCAATCCGACGGCGCCCACCGTGTCCAGCGTGCAAAAGATCTTGATTGTCCGGGTGTCGTCCCTAGGCGACGTCGTCCATAACATGCCGGCTATCGCCGATATCCGTCGTCTCCACCCCGATGCCCAGATCGACTGGCTAGTCGAAGAGAGCTTCGCGGATCTCGTCGAACTTGTCGACGGCGTACGTCGCGCCATTCCGTTCTCACTGCGGCGCTGGCGCAAACACCTCTTTTCACTCGACAACTGGCGCGAAATCCAGCGCTTTCGCCGCGCCCTGGCCGCTGAAAAGTATGACCTCGTTATCGACTGCCAGGGCCTCATCAAAACCGCATGGGTCGCAAGCTGGGCACGCGGCAAGCTAGTCGGGCTCGGTAACCGCACCGACGGCGCCGGCTACGAATGGCCGGTCCGCTTCTTCTACGACAAACGCGTACCCATCGAACCACGCACGCACGTAGTCGAGCGCACCCGGCAACTGACAGCCGCCGCGTTGGGCGATCCACGCCCGGAACCCACCGATACAATCGAATTCGGCATCGATACCCGCCGCGCCGCACTGGCGTTGTCGGAGGCAGGGCTGAACCTGCCCGTACCGTACGTGGTATTCGTCCACGCCACGTCCCGCGCCGATAAACAATGGCCCGACACCGCATGGATCGAACTCGGCCAGACGCTGATCCGGCGCGGCGTGTCCATCGTGCTCCCGTGGGGCAGCGAGACCGAACGCGAAACGAGCGACAAACTGGCGAAAGAATTCGGCGCAGCAGCGGTCGTGCCGCCGAAACTGTCGCTGCCGGCCGTAGTCGGCCTGATCGATGGCGCGGCAGCAACGGTAGGCGTGGACACGGGGCTCGTGCACATCGCGGCGGCGCTCAAGCGACCGACCATCGAGTTGTACAATTTCTCGACCGCCTGGCGCACCGGCGGTTACTGGTCGCCGCACGTGGTGAATCTGGGTAGCGCAAACCAGCACCCGACGTTGCAGCAAGTCAAAGCGATCCTCGCAAGCTTCGGGCTGCTTTGATGCATGGGGCAGTAGCGGTATCGGATAGGGTGGAAGGCGGTGCGGTGAGGAAGCGGCTTCCGTTCGAAGGATGGGTTTTCAATCGCCGAGATAAGCCGGCGGCGGGTTTGACGAAGCCCAAGCGAAGCCCAAAGCAAAACCCGGCGGCTTGAGGTCCAGTTGAGGCTCGTCAACTGCCAGCCTTTCACGCGGCGTGTTTGCGGTCGGTTTGAGCGAAAATGCAACGCGCTCACCGGGCGCGACGTTTCCCCGATACGTCGATCGAAGCCAATCGGGGCTGATTGCAGCCGATTGCAGCCAGTTGACGATAAATCGAGCCCGTTCACTCGCTCACCCAAACAAATCGAAGGCACATGACTGAATCTCAAATTATTGAAGTTGCCTCCGCCGACTGGCAGGGTCAACAGCTTTCCGTGCCGCGCGAGGCGTTGCTGGCCGGCGTCGAGCGCGGCAAGGTCCTGTATTTCCCGCGTCTGGCGTTTGCCGTAGAAGGCGGCGAACGTGCGCTGCTGGACCCGAAGGTGGCTGACCCGGAGCGCAAGAACATCAGCCTCGCGCCCAACGGCGGCCCGCTCGTGGGCGTACTCGGCGACGCCGTCACGCAATCGGCCGTACGGGCGTTGATCGCGCGATATCAGGCGAACGCGCGCTCGCTGGTCGACGGGCTGTTCCCTGAATATCGCGGCAAATTGCGGGTCGCGCCGACCAGCCTGCGGCTGCACCGCGTGGAAACACGCGAGACGTCGTGGCGCAAGGACGACAGCCGCCTTCACGTCGATGCGTTTCCGTCGCGGCCGAATTATGGCGAGCGCATCCTGCGCGTGTTCACCAACGTCAACCCTGATGGCGCGCCGCGCGTGTGGCGCGTCGGCGAGCCGTTCGAGGACATGGCAAAACGCTTCCTGCCAGCAATCCAAGCCCCCGTCCCCGGCGCGGCGTGGCTCATGAATCTCCTGCATATCACCAAGACGCCGCGCAGCGAATACGACCACCTGATGCTCAATTTGCATGATGCAATGAAGGCCGATCTCGACTATCAGGCGAAATCGCCGCAGCAGGAGATGCCGTTTCCGCCCGGTTGCGTCTGGGTGTGTTTCTCCGATCAGACCTCGCACGCCGTCATGTCCGGCCAATACATGCTCGAGCAAACCTTCTTCCTCCCCGTCAGCGCCATGGCCCAGCCCGACTGCGCGCCGCTCGGAATCCTGCAACGCCTGAAAGGCAGGGCGCTGGTTTGAGCGCCGCCGGGTGGGGATGTTCCGTGGTTTCGGGCTTCAGCGCGGGCGTCCGCCCGGGTTCTCATGTGCACGGCAAGCGATTGTTGCCGGCCTGCCGCGAGGGCGGCCGATGCTGAGGCTCGTGTATCGCGCGTTATGGTGGCTCGTCGCGCCGCTCGCCGTGCTGCGGCTACTGATCCGCTCGCGGCGGGAGCGCGGATATCGTGAACATATCGGCGAACGGTTTGGATTTGGTCCCGCTCGCCGCGCCGACGACCTCGCGCCGTTGATCTGGGTGCATGCGGTGTCTGTCGGGGAGACGCGGGCGGCTCAGCCGCTGATCGAAGCGTTGAGCCAAGCCCATCCCGATGCCCGCATCCTGCTCACACACATGACGCCAAGCGGCCGCGCGACTGGCGTAGAGCTATATGGCGATCGAATTTCGCGCAGCTATCTTCCCTACGATTCGCCGTCGCTCGTGCGGCGGTTCCTGCGCGCATGGCGGCCGTCGCTGGGCATCGTGATGGAAACGGAAGTGTGGCCGACGCTCATCGATGAATGCAAACGGGCCGATATCCCGCTGGTGCTGACCAACGCACGGATGTCGGCGCGCTCGTTCAAGCGCGCGGCGAAGTTCGGTAATGCGACACGCGAAGTGTTCGGCGGTTTTACGCGCGTGCTGGCACAGACACAATCCGACGCGGACCGCCTGGGCGCGCTGGGTGCGCGCAATGTCACGGTGCTCGGCAACCTGAAGTTCGATATGGCCGCGCCGCCCGAACTGTACGCCCGTGGCCATGCGTGGCGCGCGGCGATCGGGGAGCGCCCGGTCTGGGTCGCGGCGAGCACGCGCGAGGGCGAGGAAGCGCTGGTGTTGCAGGCGTTCACGGCCTTGCGGACCCGCTTGCCCGACGCGTTGCTGATCCTCGTGCCGCGCCATCCGCAGCGCTTCGATGAAGTGGCCGTCTTGATCGATGCCGCCGCGCAGTCCTATGTACGGCGTTCCGCGTGGGCGGGAAGGGCGGCGGCAGCGGGATCGGGAATTGATGCCGCGCCGGTTTTGCCTGCGGACGTCAACGTGTTGCTCGGCGATTCGATGGGCGAGCTGAGCGCGTATTACGCGGCGTCGGATCTGGCGTTTATCGGCGGGAGTTTGTTGCCGCTGGGCGGGCAGAACTTGATTGAGGCGTGTGCGGCAGGCGTTCCGGTGCTGATTGGTCCACACACCTTCAACTTCACGCAAGCGACGAACGATGCGATCACCGAAGGCGCGGCGTTGCGCGTGAGCGATCCGGCGGCGTTGGCGCGCGGCCTGAAAGACCTTTTCTCCGATAAACCCCGCCGGCTCGCCATGAGCGCAGCGGCGTCGGCGTTTGCGGCGAAGCATCGCGGGGCGACGCAAAGGACGGTGGCGGTGCTGGGGGCGTTGTTGCGCACGCAGGCCGAGGAGCAGTGATCCAGGCGGTAAAGAGCGTTTAACCGCGCTCTTCCAGAATCCGCGTCACACAAGCAACGAACCTTTCATTGCTCGCCTCCACGCCATACGCCCGCGCCCGTTCCAGCGCTTCACGCGTAAAGCGATCGCGCAGGGCATGGTCCGATAACAAGCGCGACAGCGCCCCGGCCATGGCGTCTACATCGCCGATAGGAACCAGCAGCCCGAACCGGCCATCGTCCAGAATTTCTCGCGGCCCTGTCGGGCAATCGGTCGAAATCACCGGCTTGCCAAGCGCCAGCGCCTCGAGCAGCACCATCGGCATGCCTTCGTATCGCGAGCTGAGCACCAGCGCACTTGCCCGCGCCACGACCGCATGCGGATTGTTCCGATACCCCGTGAAATGCACGCGCTTGCCCACCCCCAGTTCCATCGCCAGCGCTTCCAGCTCGTGGCGAAAACCACCGTCGCCGACAATCACCAGATCTTCCCGCAACCCGCCGCCACCCTGCGTCCTGACAAGCTGTGCGTAAGCTCGCAACAGGGTCCGGTGATCTTTCTGGATCTCGTCGAGCCGCGCCACCGAAACGATGTACGGCCCGGCACACGGCGGCGCTTCCACATACGCGCCGTTCTCGCGAATCCGGTCGATATCGATCGCATTCGGCAGCACAAACACATTGCGCAGATGGCCGTCGAACAGCTCGCGCGCTTCATCGGCCATCTGGCGGTTCAGCGCGGCAATGCCGTCATACCGGCCATATTGCGCGAGCAGCCGTTTCATTTTCCGGCGCCGGCCGCCCAGCCGCGCATCGAAACTGAAATGGTTCACGCCGAGCCACGCCACGCCGAAACGGCCAGCCAGACGGCGCAGCGACATGTCGAAGTCGATAATGATGTCGTGACGCTGCGCCATCGCGGCCACACGCGCCTTCACGTAGGGTCGCACGGCGAGCGTGTTGAAGACGTCGCGGCCGACACGGCCGAGCTTGCTCAACCGCTGCGCATAGCGACGCGCCTGGAACAGGTTGAGCCAGGGTTTGTCGGCGAGAATCTCGACGCCGACATCCGCGGGAACCAGCGCGCGAAAGCGCTGTTCGAACGCGGGCGACGAAAACATCACGGACAGCGTCACCGTGAAGCGCGCGCGGTCATAGATCCGCAGCCACTGCATCAACGACGATTCGATACCGCCGTCGTTGAAATCCGCGATGTGAAACAGCACGGCAACGCGCTTCGAGGGTTGCGACATGGGTATTGAGGACGCTGCGGGCGACGAATTGGGCCGCACGGCTGCGTCGGGAGTGAGGAGCGTATCGGGGCTGTCGATCAGATATCTCCGAAAAGCGGGCCTATAGCCGTAAAAAAGGGCAAGGCGACATGCTAACGCACTCGATCGGCTGAGAACAGTTTCTCCCAAGACCGGAAACCGGGTCTCAGAGCGCGAGCAGCCCCTTTTTTTCGATGAAACGAACCACCACGTCGAGCCCTTCCAGCGCCTTCAGGTTGCACATCACAAATGGCCGTTCTCCGCGCATCTTCCTGGCATCGGAGGCCATGATGTCGAGATTTGCACCTACATACGGTGCAAGATCGATCTTGTTGATGACCAGCAGGTCGGACTTCGTGATGCCGGGACCGCCCTTGCGCGGAATTTTTTCGCCGCCGGCGACATCGATCACATAAATAGTCAGGTCCGACAATTCCGGGCTGAAAGTGGCCGCGAGATTATCCCCGCCCGATTCGATGAACACGATGTCCGCGTCCGGGAAACGCTCGATCATCTGGTCGACGGCTTCCAGGTTGATGGACGCGTCTTCGCGGATCGCCGTGTGCGGGCAGCCGCCCGTTTCGACGCCCATGATGCGTTCGGCCGGTAACGCGCCCGCGACCGTGAGCAAGCGCTGATCCTCTTTGGTGTAGATGTCGTTGGTGATCGCGACGAGGTCGTATTGATCGCGCATCGCCTTGCAGAGCATCTCGAGCAAGGTGGTCTTGCCGGAGCCGACCGGGCCTCCCACGCCCACGCGCAAGGGCGGCAGTTTCTTGGAGCGGCGGGCAGCGGCGGAATAGACAGGTGCGTTCATGTTTTTCAAGAGCGGAACAAGCGTGAATATTGCGATTCGTGGCGCGCCGAGAGAATGCCGAGTTGCGGCGCGAAGGTGTTGATTTCATCGGGCGAGGTGTCGAGCGCTTTTTCTACAGCGGTATCGATGGCAGCACGCAGCGCGACAATGATTCGCTGCCCCGCGATCTGGCCTAGCGGCACGGCTTTTAGCGCGGCGGCGGCCTGGTTTTCGACCCAGGAGAATGCGTAGGCGGCGAGGGCGGCGTCGGTGGCGGCATCGTGAGCGTAGGCGGCGAAGGCGAACGCCGTGGGCTGTGAAATCGGTTTGATGGCGTTTAGCGTGGCTAAACGCGCAACGTCGCCCCATTCAAGCTGCGTGCACAACTGAGCAAGCGACCAGCCCATTTGCTGCGTCTCGCGGCGCAATTCCGCCGACTCGCGGCTGGCCAGGAATTCTTCATCGGCGGCGGCAAGTCCTGCTGCATTGTGATCGCGCCAGCGAGTCATCTGGTGCGCAAGGAACGGCAACTCGCCGCGCGCAAGCACATGGGTCAATCCGCTGGCGATCCATTCGCGGGCGCTGTCGCCATCGTGGATCAAACCATGTTCTATCGCCGACTCAAGACCCTGCGAGTAACTGAACGCGCCGATAGGCAATGCCGGCGATGCCAGATGAAGCAGGGCAGTTAGCTCAGCGATGCGCATGGCCGTGGCCGTGATCGTGGCCTTCGTGGCTGCACTGCGAATGATCGCCGTGGTCGTGGCCCTGGCCGTGAGCGTGGGCTGCGTGGTCGTGCGCGTGGTCGTGCGCGCCGTGGTCCGCATGCCCATGCGTGCACTGCGAATGATCGCCATGATCGTGGCCCGCGCCGTGCGCGTGCCCGTGATGTTCATCGAAGACCTTTTGCGCGAGCGCGTAGTCCTCTACAAACGTCTCGTCATGTCCGTGTTTGTGACCGCCGCCATACGCACCGGTTTCCGGTTGGAACGGCGCCGTCGCGTGATCCACATGCGCGCCCAGACGCTTCAGCATGTCTTCGAGCACGGGATCGGCTTCCAGTTTCAACTGCCCCGCGGCCACTTCCACCGGCGTGTGGCGATTACCCAAGTGGTACGCGGCGCGCGTCAGCGTAATGGGATCGTGGGCGTGTACAACCAGCACATCCTGCGGCGCAGCGATCACGCGGACCAGGCCACCGTCGTCGGCTACCAGCATGTCGCCGTCGCGCAGCACCGTGCCGCGCGGCAGCACCAGCGCCACTTCCTCGCCGTTATCCAGCGTCGCGGCCAGCCGGCTCTTGCAGCGGTCATCGAAGGCAAGGGTCAGTGTAGGCGCGCGTTTGATCAGCGGTGCGGCAAGTTTCGCTTCGATACGTTTGTCGATCGTGCGCATGAAAGTCTCAAAAAAGGAAGTAGCGCTGCGCCATTGGCAAGACGGTTGCCGGCTCGCAGGTGAGCAACTGGCCGTCGGCTACAACCTGATACGTTTCGGGATCAACGGTAATGGACGGCCTGTACGCATTGTGAACCATGTCGGCCTTCGAGATATTCCGGCAGTTTTTCACAGCGACCACTTGCTTACGTAAGCCATACCGTTCGCCAACGCCGTCATCCAGCGCCATCTGCGAGACAAACGTCAGCGATGTCTTGCCCAGCGCGCCGCCGCGAGTCGCGAACATCTCGCGATAATGCACCGGCTGCGGCGTCGGGATTGATGCGTTCGGGTCACCCATCTGCGCGACCGCGATCATGCCGCCTTTCAGAATCATCGCAGGCTTCACGCCGAAGAACGCGGGTTCCCAGAACACCAGGTCGGCCCATTTGCCCGGCTCGATTGAACCGACTTCATGCGCGATGCCATGCGTGATCGCCGGGTTGATCGTGTACTTGGCGATGTAGCGTTTCGCGCGGAAATTGTCGTTGCGCGACGAGTCTTCCGGCAACGCGCCACGCTGCGTTTTCATCTTGTGTGCTGTCTGCCACGTACGCATGACAACCTCGCCCACACGCCCCATCGCCTGCGAATCCGACGACAGCATGGACAGCGCGCCCAGGTCATGAAGGATGTCTTCGGCAGCAATCGTCTCGCGTCGAATCCGCGATTCGGCGAACGCGATATCTTCAGCAATCGATGGATCGAGGTGATGGCAGACCATCAGCATGTCGAGGTGTTCATCGAGCGTGTTGATGGTGTACGGACGCGTAGGATTCGTCGATGAAGGCAGCACGTTCGATTCGCCACAGACCTTGATGATGTCGGGCGCATGACCGCCGCCCGCGCCTTCGGTGTGATACGTGTGGATCGTGCGGCCCTTGAATGCGGCGACGGTAGTTTCAACAAAACCCGCTTCGTTCAGCGTGTCCGTGTGAATGGCGACTTGTGTGTCGGTATCGTCGGCAACGGACAGGCAGTTATCGATAGCAGCCGGCGTAGTGCCCCAGTCTTCATGCAGCTTGAGCCCGATCGCCCCGGCCTTGATCTGTTCGATCGCGGGCGCAGGCAAACTCACATTGCCCTTGCCGAGAAAGCCAAGGTTCACCGGCCAGCCATCGGCGGCTTGCAGCATGCGTTCGAGATGCCACGGTCCTGGCGTGCAGGTCGTGGCGTTCGTGCCCGTTGCAGGACCGGTGCCGCCGCCGAGCATCGTCGTGACGCCGGAGGCCAACGCTTCATCAATCTGCTGCGGACTGATGAAGTGAATATGCGAGTCGATACCCCCCGCCGTCACGATCATCCCTTCACCTGCAATGACCTCGGTGGCCGCGCCAATCGCAATGGTCACGCCCGGCTGGATATCGGGATTGCCCGCCTTGCCGATCGCAAACACGCGCCCGCTCTTGATGCCGATATCCGCCTTCACGATGCCCCAGTGATCGAGGATCAGCGCGTTTGTCACGACCGTATCCACCACGTCGGCGTGCACGCGCTGCGACTGGCCCATGCCGTCGCGAATCACTTTGCCGCCGCCGAATTTCACTTCCTCGCCGTAGGTCGTGAAGTCGCGTTCGACTTCGATCAGCAGGTCGGTATCGGCGAGACGCACGCGGTCGCCGGTGGTCGGGCCAAACATCTCCGCGTAAGCGCGGCGTCCGATGCGTAGCGTCATGTCGGTAATCCTGAAGTTGAGATCAAAGCGGACCCATCACGAGTCCGTTGAAGCCGTAGACGCGGCGATCGCCTGCCAGCGCCACGAGTTCTACCGTGCGTTCCTGGCCGGGCTCGAAGCGCACGGCCGTACCCGACGCAATGTTCAGCCGGAAGCCTCTCGCCTTGTCGCGCTCGAAGGTGAGCGCCGTGTTGACTTCGAAGAAATGAAAATGCGAGCCGACCTGCACTGGCCGGTCACCTGTATTCGATACCGTCACGGACACCGTCTCGCGGCCCGCGTTGAGTTCGTGCTCGCCATCGTCGATCAGATATTCGCCGGGAATCATGCGCGGCTCCTTTTATAAGGGTGCTGCAAGTTCAGGGTATCGGATGATGGACGGTCACGAGCTTGGTGCCGTCGGGAAAGGTGGCTTCTATCTGGATGTCCGGGATCATTTCCGGCACGCCGTCCATCACGTCGTCGCGTGTGAGCAGCGTGGTGCCGTAGTGCATTACGTCGGCGACGGTACGGCCGTCGCGCGCCGCTTCCATCAGCGCCGCCGAGATGAACGCGATGGCCTCCGGATAGTTCAGCTTCAGCCCGCGTGCGCGACGCCGTTCGGCGAGCAGCGCAGCGGTGAAGATCAGCAACTTGTCTTTTTCGCGGTGGGTAAGCTTCATGGGTTCGGAACGTGTCTTGTATGAAGTGCTGAAGTTAAAAGAAATCCTGGCATGGCAACCCTACGATTTCACTGGATGAACTTCTTTAATTCGATGGTCGTCGGCCGCTCGAAAATTTCCTCCGGCGTGCCGCTTTCCCACACGCGCCCCTGGTGCATGAACACGACCTTGTTCGACACGCGCCGCGCAAAGCGCATCTCGTGCGTGACCATGATGAGCGTCATGCCATCGGCGGCGAGGCTTTCCACAACGGCCAATACTTCGCCCACCAGTTCGGGGTCGAGCGCTGAGGTGATTTCATCGCAGAGCAGGACCGAGGGCTTCATTGCAAGCGCCCGGGCGATAGCCACGCGCTGCTGCTGTCCACCCGAAAGCTGTTCGGGATAGGCGTTGAATTTATCGGCGAGGCCGACGCGTTCGAGCACTTGCTCCGCGGTGGCGCGTGCCTTTGCCTTGTGAACCTTCTTCACCACGGTCTGCGCGAGCATCACGTTCTGTCCGGCGGTGAGATGCGGAAACAGGTTGTACTGCTGGAACACCATGCCGACCTTCAGCCGTAACGCACGCAGGTCCGCATGACGAGCGTCCATGTGCTCGCCGTCGATTTCGATCGACCCTTCGTCGATACTTTCCAGTCCGTTCAAGGTCCGCAGCAAGGTGCTTTTACCTGAGCCGCTCCGTCCGATGATTGCCACCACCTGTCCCGATTCCACCGAAAAATCGATGCCCTTCAGGACCTGGTTCGCGCCGAACTGCTTCTTGAGGTTTTGCGTTTCAACGAGCGGCATTCCATTTCCTTTCGAGCGTGCGCGCGTAGCGGGTAAGCGGATAACAGATCACGAAATAGATCACGGCAACAAGACCGTAGACCACGAACGGCCTGAAGGTCGCGTTCGAAATCATCGTTCCGGCTTTCGTGAGTTCAGTGAAGCCGATGATCGAAACCAGTGCCGTGTCCTTCACGGCCTGCACGCCAAATCCGACCGTCGGGCCGATAGCAATCCGTGTGGCTTGGGGAAGGATCACATGACGCAGTTGCTCGAAGTAATTCATCGCGAGGCTGGACGATGCTTCCCACTGACCCTTTGGAATAGCTTCAACGCAGCCGCGCCAGATCTCGGCGAGATAGGCGCTGGTGAATAGCGTAAGGCCAACCGTTGCAGCAATCCACGGCTGAACTTCAATGCCGAGCAGCGGCAAACCGAAGAACACGAGGAACAGTTGCATCAGAAGCGGCGTGCCCTGGAATATCTCGATGTAGACCTTCACGATAGTCCGCAAAACACGCGAACTCGACACCCGCATCACAAGCAGCACGAAGCCTACGATCCCGCCGGCCACGAACGAAACAATCGACAGCACGATGGTCCAGCGCGCCGCGAGCAGCAGGTTGGTGAGGATTTGTTCGAATGTAAATTCGATCATCGGGCGCCTCGCAGGTTGCGGGCGAACAGGCGTTTGCCTGCTTCGTTGAGCAGGAAGCGCAAGAGGATCGCCATCACGAGGTACGCGGCCGTGATCAGGAAATACGTTTCGAACGCGCGGAAGTTGCGCGACTGGATGTAGCTCGCGGCGTAGGTCAGATCGGAGACGGATATCTGCGATACCACCGCCGAGCCGAGCATCGTGATCACGATCTGGCTTGTGAGAGCCGGAAATACCTTGGCGATGGCTTGCGGCAAGACCACGTGCCTGAAGGTCTCGCCGCGGGTCATGGCAAGCGACGCTGCCGCTTCAAGATGCCCCTTCGGCACGGCCGCGATACCCGAGCGGATGATCTCCACCGAATACGCGCCGAGATTGAGCGTCATCGCGAGCACGGCGGCAACGTATTCGTCAATGCGAATGCCCAGCGCCGGGAGCCCGAAAAACACGAAGAACAATTGGACGATGAACGGCGTATTGCGGATCGCTTCCACGTAACCGCCAACGAACGAGCGCACCGCCGGGTATTTGCTGCCTTTGCCCGCTGCGCCGAGTATGCCCACCGCGAGGCCGAGCACGGTGGACACGGCGGTCAGCCCAAGTGTTACTGCCGCGCCGCTCGCAAACATGCCGGCGTACTGCCCGAGATCGCCGAACTGGAGTTGGTAAGCCATTAAAGCGGCACCTTGTTATTTAAGCTTGGGTAGTGTTGATTCGCAGGCTGAATTAAAGACCGGCCGGCAACGGCGCCTTGAACCACTTCTGCGACATCGCTTCGAGCGAACCGTCTTTTTTCGACTGGGCAATGGCCGTGTCGACCTTGGCCAGCAGGCGCGGTTCGTTCTTGTTGATGCCGACAAAACAGGGCGAGTTCTTGATGACGAATTTCGGTTCCGGACGGCGCGGGGGATTTTTCGCAAGGATCGCTGCCGCGACGATATTGCCGGCCGCGATCAATTGAACCTGACCGGAGAGGAATGCCTGGATGGTTGCGTTGTTGTCCTCGAAGCGTTTGATCGTCGCGTTCGGCGCCATTTGCGTCAGCGCGATTTCTTCGAGCGCTCCGCGTGTCGCGCCTACCGTTTTGCCGGTGAGGTCGGCGGGACCCGTGACCTTGGTATCAGCGGGGCCGAATACACCTTGGAAGTACGGCGCGTAGGCTGCGGAGAAGTCCATGACCTTCTCGCGATCCGGCGTCTTGCCCAGCGACGAGATCACCAGATCCACTTTATTCGTCGTCAGATACGGTACGCGATTCGCGCTGTTGACCGGTACGAGTTCCAGCTTCACGCCAAGCGACTTGGCGAGCAGCGCGGCCATGTCGATGTCATAACCCTGCGGTTGCATATCGCCGCCGACTGCGCCGAACGGCGGGTAATCCTCCGGCACGGCGACCTTCAGGACGCCGGCTTTCGTGACGTTATCGAGCGCGTCGGCTTGGGCGGTGAGCGGGATTAAAGCAAGCGCCGGGAGGGCGAGGAGGGCGG
>DASYLW010000029.1:0-3484 GCA_036009385.1 Caballeronia sp. | reverse complement strand
GGCCGCGTGATTCGGCCATACCGCGTTCCATCAGCACGACGGCCGCGGCCGCGTCGTTGATGCCCGACGCATTGCCCGCCGTCACCGTGCCGTTTTCCTTGGCAAACACAGGCTTGAGCTTCGTGAAATCCTGTAGGGTGGCGTTCAGACGGACGTGCTCGTCGGTATCGAAGACAATGTCGCCTTTCTTCGAAGCCTGCGTGACCGCGAGAATCTGTTCCTTGAAATAACCCGCTCCGATAGCCCGCGCCGCGCGCCGATGCGATTCGAGCGCAAGTGCATCCTGCATCTCCCGCGAGATGCCGTACTTCGCGGCAACGTTTTCTGCTGTCACGCCCATGTGGATTGCATCGAAGGGATCGTGCAGTGCGCCGAGCATCATGTCGACGAGACGCGCGTCGCCCATGCGCTGGCCGAAACGCGCCGACTGCGCGAGATACGGCGCGCGGCTCATGCTTTCCGCGCCTCCGCCAATGGCGACATCGGTGTCGCCAAGCAGAATGGATTGAGCAGCCGAGACGATCGCCTGCAGGCCCGAACCGCACAGGCGGTTGACGGTCAATGCGGGCGCATGTTGCGCCACGCCGCCGTTCAACGCGGCGACGCGCGCCAGGTACATGTCCTTGGGCTCGGTCTGGATCACATTGCCGAAGACCACATGCCCGACGTCCTCACCCGATACATTCGCTCGCGACAAAACCTCACGCACCACGCGAGCACCGAGATCCGTCGGGCTGAAGTCCTTCAGTGCACCGCCGAAATCGCCAATTGCGGTCCGCACGCCGCTAACCACCATCACTTCACGTTGCACCATGACCGCTCCTTCGTCTCAGTTGTTTTGTGTATAGCGCCGCACCGAACGTGAAATCACAATCGGACGCTCAGACTTCGCCCCACAGGTCGTGACCGTCGGCGCCGGTGATTTTCACCGACACGAAATCGCCCGCCTTGTAGCGCTTCGACGCCTTCTTTGCCGGCTCGATATACACCACGCCGTCGATCTCCGGTGCGTCCGCCGCGGTCCGGCCGACACCGCCTTCGTTGCTCAGTTCATCGACGAGCACTTTCAGCGTCTTGCCGATCTTGCGTTTCATGCGTTCCGCCGACAACTCTTCGGCCAGCTCCATGAATCGTGCGCGACGGTCCTCGCGTACCTCGTCGGGCAGTGCGCCGTCGAGTTCGTTTGCCGTTGCGCCTTCAACCGGCGAATAGGCGAAACATCCGACCCGATCCAGATCGGCGATACGAAGGAAGTCCAGAAGCGTCTGAAATTGCTCTTCTGTTTCACCCGGGAAGCCGGCGATAAACGTGCTCCGGATGGTCAGGTCCGGGCACACTGCACGCCACTTCTGCACGCGCTCGAGCACCTTCTCGGCATTCGCCGGGCGCTTCATGCGCTTGAGCACTTCAGGATGCGCGTGCTGGAACGGGACGTCCAGATACGGCAGCACGTGGCCCTTCAATGGACCTTCGGCCATCATCGGAATGACTTCGTCCACGCTCGGGTACGGGTACACGTAATGCAACCGGACCCACGCGCCGTATTGCACAGCGAGCTCACCCAACGCGCCGACAAGGTCCGTCATGCGCGTCTTGATCGGCTTGCCGTTCCAGAAACCGGTGCGATATTTGACATCGACGCCATAGGCGCTCGTGTCCTGCGAAATCACGAGCAGTTCCTTGACGCCGGATTTGAACAGGTTCTCGGCTTCGAGCATCACGTCGGCCACGGGCCGCGAGACCAGATCGCCGCGCATGGAAGGGATGATGCAGAACGTGCACCGGTGGTTACATCCTTCCGATATCTTCAGATACGCATAATGCCGCGGCGTCAGCTTGATGCCGGCGGGCGGCACGAGATCGATGAACGGGTCGTGCGGCTTGGGCAAATGCAGATGCACGTGGCTCATGACTTCGGCGGTTGCGTGCGGCCCGGTGACGGCCAGCACTTTCGGATGCACTTCCTGGATCAGGCCTGTCCCGCTCGCGCTTTTTTTCGCACCGAGACAACCAGTCACGATCACCTTGCCGTTCTCGTGGAGCGCCTCGCCGATGGCGTCGAGACTTTCCTGTACGGCCTCATCGATAAAACCGCAGGTGTTGACCACGACGAGATCCGCGCCGTCGTAGGAGGGGGATATCTCGTAACCTTCCGCGCGCAGTTGGGTGATGATCTGCTCGGAATCCACCAAGGCTTTCGGACATCCGAGTGAAACGAACCCGACTTTAGGGGCCGAAGGGGTCGGCACGGCGGGGGAAATGGTCTGCGACATAGGTGAGTCCGGCGTATAGCAGTGACGATGGCGACAAATGGGGACGGTGCGGCAAGGCTAAGAGGTCCGATGTCCGTAAGGACCACAGCCCGGACAACGTCCCGCGCACGCAACCGTTTATTGTACCGCGCCAGCGACGTCGGAGCCGGCCAGGTGGTAAGGCGTTGGTAGACCGACGGCCGCGCGTTGATGTGCCGGTGTCAAGTCGTGCCCCAAGTCGCGAACCGCCAAAGCGCGCTCGATCACTTCAAGAATTTCGCGCGGATCATTCAGGCGCCGGATGACTGCGTGCAACTCGGCGGCCTCCGCCCAGGTTCGCTTGAGATAGCTGAGCCACATTTTGACGCGTCCATGCTCATGACGGGACGCGACACGGACTTGCAGTTTTCCAAGGTAATCGGCGAGTTGACGCAGCACGGCCGGCCATTCCTCGCTGGAAGGCGTCCTGTCTATCAATCCGCGGATACGCAAGGCCAGGAAGGGATCCGAGACAGCGCCGCGCCCGATCATCACGTCTGCGCAGCCGCTGACCGCCTTGCAACGCTCCCAGTCGGCCACGGTCCAGACTTCTCCGTTGGCCACGACCGGCACGGCTACGGCGGCGTCAATACGCGCGATCCACTCCCAGTGGGCTGGCGGCCGGTAGCCATCGTCACGCGTTCTGGCATGCACGACAAGGGAGGCGGCGCCGCCTTCCGCCAGCGCCGTGGCACAGTCGATCGCGAGCGACGTATCGGATACGCCAAGCCGCATTTTTGCCGTCACGGCGATGCCGGCAGGCACCGCTGCGCGCACGGACGAAACGATCCGGTTCAGTTGTTCAGGATGCGCCAGAAGCATCGCGCCGCCACCGTGCCGGTTGACGATTTTGGCGGGGCAGCCGAAGTTCAGATCAATTCCATGCGGCGACAGACCGGCAGCCGTGGCCGCATTCAACGCCATCCACTCAGGATCGCTGCCGAGCAATTGGATCATCATTGGAGCGCCGCTGGGTGTACGGCCTCCGTGGAGGACTTCGGGCGTATCTCTCTCGTAGACACTTCGGGGAAGCACCGAGCCGGTCACCCTGACGAATTCGGACACGCACCCGTCGAATCCGCCTGTGCTGGTCAGCACATCACGCAGCACGTAGTCCGCAAGCCCTTCCATGGGCGCGAGAAATAGCCGGCTCATGCGAGAACGGCGCATAGGCTGCTTTTGCGCAATTGACG
>DASYLW010000028.1:0-11492 GCA_036009385.1 Caballeronia sp. | reverse complement strand
CGCCTGACGGCCGATTTCGAATGCGCGCCGCACAATCCAGTAGAACAGGAGGATCACGATCAGCACGCCGACAAAGCCGAGTTCCTCGCCGATCACCGCGAGGATGAAGTCGGTGTGCGCTTCCGGCAGATAGTTGAGCTTTTCGACACTGCCGCCCAGTCCCACGCCGAACCATTCGCCGCGGCCGAACGCGATGAGCGAGTGCGTCAACTGGTACGCCTTGCCTTGTGCATAGCGGTCGTCCCACGGATCGAGGTAAGCAAAGATCCGTTCACGACGCCACGGCGATGCCCACACTAGCAACGCAAACGTGCCAACGGCCGTTGCCACCAAGCCGCCGAACAGCTTGGCGTTCACGCCGCCGAGGAACAGCACGCCCATGGCGATGACCGCGATCACCATGAAAGCGCCCATGTCCGGCTCGAGCAGCAGCAACGCGCCGACGAAGCCGACCGCAACGGCCATCGGCAAAAAGCCGCGGCCGATGCTATGCATGAACTCTTGCTTGCGCACCGTGTAGTTGGCCGCGTAGATGGTCACGGCGAGCTTCATGATTTCGGACGGCTGCATGTTGGTGATGCCGAGCGGAATCCAGCGACGCGCGCCGTTCACGCCCTTGCCGATATGCGGAATCAGCACGATCACCAGCAGGAATAGCGAGAACAGGAAGAACTTCGCCGCGTACTTGTCCCACGTGGACACCGGAATCTTGAACGCGATGATCGACGCCACGACGGCCGTTGCTATCGATACAAGATGGCGCACCAGGAAGAAGTAGTCGTGGTACTGCGCATATTTCGGCGAATCCGGCATGGCGATGGACGCTGAATACACCATTACGATACCGAGCCCGAGCAACGCGATCGTCACCCACAGCAGCGAGTAGTCGTAGTCGAGCATGCGCGAGCGAACAGGCGTCACGCCGTTGACCGCGCTCGAAATGCCGCTTGCCCGCTCAGCCACGCGCGCGCCGATACCGCCAAGCCCGCCCACGCCGCCCGTGCGCGACGCGCGGCCGCCGAGCGTGGCGCTGTCGTTGGCAACGGCGTTGCGTTGACCCGTCAGTTTGGAGCCAAAACGTTCGGACCAGCTCATAGCATCACTCCCCGATCTGCCGCAATGTCCGCCACCGTTTGCCGGAATACATCCGCGCGATGTGCGTAGTTTCTAAACATGTCGAAGCTGGCGCACGCCGGCGACAGCAATACCGCATCGCCCGGTTCAGCCAGTTGAGCGGCCGCTTGTGTCGCCGCTTCGAGCGTCGCGTGGTCGTGCAAGGGCACGTCCGTGTCCGCCAGCGCCTCACGAAGGCGCGGTGCATCGCGGCCGATCAGCATCACCGCCCGGCACCAACGCCCGACCGGCGCCGCCAGCGGCGAAAAGTCCTGGCCCTTGCCGTCGCCACCCGCGATCAGCAACGTCTTTTGCGCCAGGCCATCGAGCGCCGCGACGGTTGCGCCGACGTTAGTGCCTTTGCTGTCATCGACGAAATCGACGCCTTCTATTTGCGCGATCACTTCCACCCGATGCGGCTCGCCCTGATATTCACGCAAGCCGTGAAGGAGCGAAGCCAAAGGCAAATCGATTGCCCGTGCAAGCGCCAAACCCGCCAGCGCGTTCGCCGCGTTATGCAGGCCGCGGACACGCAACGCATCGACGGGCATCAGGCGCTTCGAATACACGTTCGGCTCGGCAGCGACATCGCTTTTACGCCGGCGCGTGGGCGCGGGTTCATCGCTGAGATCGCGGTCGTTGCCTTGCGCGAGCCATGCGATACCGTTCTCGCGCAGCAGACCGTAGTCGCCGAGACGCTTCGGCTCGTTCAGACCGAACGTGACCACCGACGCGGGATTTCCCGATCCCAGCGCCATGGTCCGCGCGTCGTCACGATTGAGCACACGCACCGTCTTCTCACCAAAGATGCGGCCCTTCGCTGCAGCGTAAGCGTCGAGGCCGCCATGCCAGTCCAGATGATCCTGCGTAATGTTGAGCACAGCAGCAGCGTCCGGCGCGAACGAGTGTGCTGTCTCAAGCTGAAAACTCGACAACTCCAGCACCCAGACGTCGGGCAGCGCGGTGTTGTCGATTGCTTCGCTTAACTTGTCCAGCATCGCCGGGCTGATGTTTCCCGCCACCGCCACGGTCTTGCCGGCACGTTCACACAACAGCCCGGTCAGCGCGGTTGTCGTGGTCTTGCCGTTGGTGCCCGTAATAGCAATCACCTTCGGCACATAGCCGTTCGCGCCAAGCGACTTCAACGCTTGCGCGAACAATTCCAGCTCGCCCCACACAGGGACGCCGCGTTCCCGCGCGGCGTCGAGGAGCGGCCTCAAATCATCAGCCAGAGGCGACAGTCCCGGGCTGATTGCAACAATCTCAATACCGCCATCGAGCAGCGCCGGCGTGAATTCACCGCCGACAAAATCCGCATCGATGCCATGCACAGCGAGTTCCGACAGGTTCGGCGGCGTGGCGCGCGTATCGGCCACGCGCAAACGGCACCCGTGACGCGCGCACCAGCGCGTCATCGCGAGGCCGGATTCACCGAGCCCCAGCACAAGCACCATCGGACTCTGCCGATCGAAGAACTTCTCGCCAAACATCGCTTTACCTTTTTCCCGGCCAACTAAAAATCAACGCACGAATTTGCGTGACTTATTAACGCAGCTTCAGCGTCGACAAACCGAACAGACACAGCATCAGCGTGATGATCCAGAAGCGCACGACTACCTGCGTTTCCTTCCATCCCGACAACTCGAAATGGTGATGCAGCGGCGCCATCTTGAAGATGCGCCGCCCTTCGCCGAAGCGTTTTTTCGTGTACTTGAAATAGCTGACCTGCATCATCACGGACAGCGTTTCCGCGACAAACACGCCGCCCATGATGAACAGCACGACTTCCTGCCGCACGATTACGGCGATGGTCCCAAGCGCGCCGCCGAGCGCGAGTGCGCCGACATCGCCCATGAAGACTTGCGCGGGGTGCGTGTTGTACCAGAGAAACGCGAGCCCCGCGCCTCCCATTGCAGAACAAAAAATCAGCAATTCGCCCGCGCCGGGAATGTGCGGGAACAGCAGGTACTTCGAATACACGGAGCTACCCATCACATAAGCAAACGCGCCAAGCGATGCGCCCACCAGCACGACCGGCATGATCACTAGACCATCGAGACCATCGGTGAGATTCACCGCGTTGCTCGAACCAACGATCACCAGGTAAGTCATCGCGATGAAGCCCCAGGTGCCGAGCGGATAGCTGATCGATTTGAGGAACGGCAGCATCAAGTCGGCGCGGGCGGGCAGGCCCATCGACAAGCCGCTTCGCACCCATGCCATGAACAAGTCGAACACGCGTGCGTTGTTCGCCTCGGACACGCTGAACGCGAGATACACGGCGGCGAACAAACCGATCACCGATTGCCAGAAATACTTTTCCCGCGACGACATCCCGCGCGGGTCTTTGTGCACGACCTTCCGGTAATCATCGACCCAGCCGATCACGCCGTAGCCAAACGTGACAAGCATTACGATCCACACAAAGCGATTGGTCAGGTCGGCCCAGAGCAGCGTGGAAAATGCGATGCCCAAAAGAATCAGCACGCCACCCATGGTCGGCGTGCCGGACTTCACCAAATGCGTTTGCGGGCCGTTCGTACGCACGGCCTGACCGACCTTCAGCGAGGCCAGTTTGCGGATCACCCACGGGCCGCAGACGAGGCCGACGAACAACGCCGTGATCGTCGCGCCGACTGCGCGGAACGTGAGGTAGGTAAACACGCGCAGAAAACTGGCGTCATTCTGAAGCCATTGCGCGAGTGCGAGTAGCATGCTGGTCCTTCTTCTTCAGTGCGCAGCGGGCATAGCGCCCGCTGCGGGTTGGTGTGGACTCGTCACGGCGTCCACCACGCGTTCCATCTGCATGAAGCGCGAGCCTTTCACGAGAAACGTGGCGTCGGGTCCGAAACCGGCGCCGGTGAGTGCTGCGATGAGCGAGGTGATATCGGTGAAATGCTGTCCTGCTGTGCCGAAGGCTTTGCTTGAATCGATGCTGGCATCGCCGAGTGCATACAGCGCATCAATGCCCTGTTGCGCCGCGTAAGCACCCACTTCACGATGAAACGCCGGGCCCTGGTCGCCGACTTCGCCCATATCGCCCATGACCAGCACACGCGGCGACGGTTGCGACGCAAGCACGTCGATAGCCGCGCGCATGGAGTCGGGATTCGAGTTGTACGTATCGTCGATAACCGTCGCGCCTTCGATCGGCTTGAGCGCCGCGTGCTTCACCTGGAGGCGGCCCTTTACCGGTTTAAAAGCTTCGAGCCCGCGCTTGACGGCATCGAGTGAAACGTTCGCGGCAATAGCGGCAGCGGTAGCCGCCAACGCGTTGCGCGCATTGTGTTCGCCCAGGACTTGCAACGCGACCTCAAGCGAGCCTTGCGGCGTGTTGATCTTGAGTGTCGCACCAACCAGCTTGCCGGTCACCGCCGCTTCCGTTTGCGACGCGTCCGTATGCAACGCAAAATCCAGGATCGGATTGCCGGTCGCGGCGACGCGCCAGATGCTGGCGTATTTGTCGTCGGCAGGAAAAACGGCCGTGCCGTCGGCGCCCAGCGCGTGAATCACCGACGCATGCTCAAGCGCGACCGCTTCCACCGTCGCCATGAATTCCTGGTGCTCGCGTTGCGCGTTGTTGACGACAGCGACCGTCGGCGCGGCGATCTTGCCGAGCGTCTCGGTTTCGCCCGGATGATTTATGCCGAGCTCGATAACCGCCAGCTTGTGGGATTCGTTCAGGCGGAACAACGTCAACGGCAAGCCGATATCGTTGTTGAAATTACCCGTTGTCGCCAGCCGCGCGTTTTCGCCGACAGCCGCCGCGAGGATCGACGCGATCATTTCCTTGACGGTAGTCTTCCCATTGCTGCCGGTGACCGCAATCAGCGGAATCGCAAAGCGCTTGCGCCAGCCGTAGGCCAACGCGCCCAATGCCGCGCGTGTGTCCTTGACCTTGATCGCGGGCGCAGTGAACGCGTCCGGTGCGCGCGTGACCAACACCGCCGCGATGCCGCGTTGTGCCACTTCCGGCAGGAAATTGTGGGCATCGAAACGATCGCCTTTGATCGCGATGAACAGATCGCCCGGACCCGCCGTGCGGCTGTCTGTCGATACCCGGTCGAACGTAACGTTTTCATCGCCGACAACGATCGCGCCCGGAATCTGCAACGCGGCGTCGCGTAGTGTGAAGAGCGTCATTCGCCACCTCCGCGTGCTTGCGTGGCGCGAGCGGCAAGCGCCAGGCGTGCGTGATCCTGATCGGAGAAAACGCGCTTTTTTCCCATGATTTCCTGCGTGGCTTCGTGGCCTTTTCCGGCCAGCACGACCACGTCCTCGCGCGCCGCTGTGCGGACCGCCTGTAGGATAGCGCTCGCGCGGTCTTCTATGCGGCGCGCCTTCGACGCGTCCTGAAAGCCCGCAGCAACCTGATCGATGATCGCAAGCGGATCCTCACTGCGCGGGTTGTCGCTGGTGATCACGATGTGATCCGCGTTCTTCTCCGCGATAGCACCCATCAGCGGACGCTTGGTCGCATCGCGATCGCCGCCGCAGCCGAACATGCAGATCAACTGACCGCCGCGCGCTTCGGCGATCGGCCGCAGCGCTGCAAGCGTTTTCTCAAGTGCGTCCGGCGTATGAGCGTAATCGATCACCACCAGCGGCTCGTCGTTCTGCAAACGACCGCCAAGGCGTTGCATCCGTCCGTTCACCGGTTCGAGCTTCGCGATCTGCGCGAGCGCGGCATCGAGTGGAATGTGCGCCGCCAGCAGAGCGCCAAGCACGCCGAGCAGGTTGCTCACGTTGAACTCGCCGAGCGTCGCGACTTCCACGTCGGCGTCGCCCCAGTCGGAACTCAAGTGAAAGGCCGTGCCCGTCGCTGTCGCGCGCACGTTGCCGGCAAGCAGCAACGCGTCGGCTTTTACGTCAGCGCCGGTGGCGTTTTCAGCAATTCCATACGCAATCGTTCGCGTCCTGCCGTGACACGATGCAATCAAACGCTGACCAGCCGCGTCGTCACGATTGATGACCGCGGCTTTCAAAGCCGGCCACGCGAACAGCTTCGCTTTCGCCCCTTCGTACGCGGCAAACGTGCCGTGATAGTCCAGGTGATCCTGCGTCAGGTTCGTGAAGATGGCGATGTCGAACTTCGTGCCGTTCGCGCGCCCCTGATGCAACGCATGCGACGACACTTCCATTGCCACAGCCTTCGCGCCGTCAGTCTTGAACTGGGCGAACGTGCGTTGCAGTTGCGGTGCGTCGGGCGTCGTAAAGCCAGAATGCACGAGCTTGCCCGGCATGCCACTGCCAAGCGTACCGATCACCGCGCAGGGCATTTCCAACGCCGACAGCGCCGCCGCCAGCCAATGACTGCACGACGTCTTGCCATTCGTTCCGGTCACGCCCGCGACCAGCATGGATTCCGTGGGTTCGCCGTACCACGCCGACGCAATCGGCCCGGCGAGTTCGTTGAGCGCCTTGACCGCCAACGCACGCGACGCGTCCGGTTTGCCGGTGAAATTTTCAGGCTGATACAGCACCGCAGCGGCGCCCTTTTCGAGCGCGGCATCGATAAAAGGACGGCTGTCCGCGCCATCCACGGCATAGGCAAAAAACACATCGCCAGGTTTCAGCGAGCGCGAGTCGGCATGCAATTGCGCATCGGCGCCCGCGTGCGCACGCAACCACTCAACCGCTTTCGCGATCTGTGCCTGCTGCTTGACCAGATCCAGACTGCTCATCGAACGACTCCCGGGTGATTCTTCGGATTCGTCGATACCTTCAGTTTCTTCGGCGGATTCGTGTTCGTATTCGTCGCGTTCGGCTTCTTGATGTCGGTGGCGGGCGTGCCGGAGGCGGGGTCATCGGACACCACCATCTGCTTCACCGCCATGTCGGGCGGAATGTTCAGCGAACGCAAGGTATCGCCGGCGATTGCCGAGAACACCGGACCCGACACCTGGCCGCCAAAGTGGCTGCCGGCCGTCGGTTCATCAACCGAAACCGCCACCACAATGCGCGGATCGGGCATGGGCCCCATGCCGACAAACGACGCGCGATACCGCGATTTATCGTAGCCGCGTCCTGCGTGCTTGTACGCCGTACCCGACTTACCGCCGACGCGATATCCCGGCACGGCCGCGTCCGGCGACGTGCCGCCCTTCGCCGTCACTGTTTCCAGCATGGCGCGCACTTCACGCGCGGTGGTCGGCGCAAACACTTGCGGCCCCGTCACGGGCGCGTCGCCCGGCGTCCGGAAAATAGACACTGGCAACACTTGTCCGTCATGCGCAATTGCAGTGTAGGCACGCGCCAACTGGAACAGCGACGCCGACAATCCATAGCCATACGACATGGTCGCCTGCTCAATCCGGCGCCAGCTTTTCCACGGGCGCAGCCGGCCCGACACCGCGCCCGGGAAACCCACCTTCGGCGCCTGCCCGAGCCCGATGCTCGTATACATGTTCCACATCTCTTCGGGTCGCAACTGCATCGCGATCTTGGTGGCTCCAATGTTGCTCGACTTCTGGATCACGCCGCCCACGGTCAGCACGCCGAACCCGGAGTCGTCGGTGATACGCGCGCCGTCGAGCACGAATGAACCGTTGCCGGTATCCACGAGCGTGTTTGGCGTGACGCGGTGCAAGTCGAGCGCCAGCGAAACGGTGAACGGCTTCATGATCGAGCCCGGCTCGAACGTGTCTGTCATGATCCGGTTGCGCAACTGCTCGCCGGTCATGCGCGAGCGGTCGTTCGGGTTGTAGGTCGGGTAATTGACGAGCGCGAGCACTTCGCCGGTCTTTACGTCGATCACGATCGCCGCGCCCGCTTTCGCCTTGAACTTCTCCACGGCAGCTTTGAGGTTGGTATACGCGATGTACTGGATCTTGCTGTCGATCGACAATTCCACGTCGTCGCCGTTATGCGGCACGACTTGCTCGTCCACGTCTTCGACGATGTGCCCCATCCGGTCCTTGATCACGCGACGCATGCCTGGCGTACCGGCGAGAACGCCCTGATCGCCAAGTTCGACGCCTTCCTGACCCTTGTCTTCAATATTAGTAAAGCCGATCAAATGCGCGGTGATCTCGCCTTCCGGATAAAAGCGCTTGTATTCACCACGCGAATAAATGCCGGGAATATCGAGGGCCGCGACTTTTTGCGCGACTTCCATGGGCACCTGGCGCTTCACATAGACGAAGGTCTTGTCCATGGAGAGCTTCGAGCGCAGTTCCTTCGGCGACATATCGAGCAGCGTGGCGAGCTCGCCGAGCTTATCGGCGCCGAGATCGTCGGGAACGGCTTCGGGGATTGCCCAGATCGCCTTCACCGGCAAACTGGTCGCGAGCACGAGACCGTTGCGGTCCTTGATCTGGCCGCGCGTGGCCGGCATTTCGAGGGTGCGCTGATAGCGGCTTTCGCCCTGCTTCTTGAAGAACGCGTTGCCCGGACCCTGGATCCAGAACGCGCGCCCCGCGAGCGCGACGAACGCCATGAACAACATGAACACGACGAGCTTCGAGCGCCACATGGGGAGGCGCACCGAGAGAATGGGATTGGGCGTGAAGGCGACGCCCTTGTTCTTCTTTGGCGACGGTTTCATCGTTTCACCCCGCGTGCGGGAGGAGCCGACGCCGGAATGGGCGCAGGCAACGGCGCGTCCGTGGCCTTCGACGTCGCCGGGTCATAGTTCAGATATTGCGTGCGGCCCGTGGTGACGGGCAGCATCTTGAGGGACGTAGTAGCCAACTGCTCGATACGCGACGTTTTCGACAACGCGCTCTGCTGATATTGAAGCTGCGAAAAATCTTGCTGCAATTGACGCTCTTCCGACTGCGCCCTTTGCACATTGATGAAAATTTGCCTTTGTTTGTTCGAGGCGCTCACCGCCGACAGCGCGCAGCCGAGGACAACGATCAGCAGGAAGATGTTGAGACGGTTCATGGCGCCGTCTCGGTAGTCTGCGCAGTAACCCGCTCGGCAATCCGCATGACAGCGGAACGCGCGCGCGGGTTCGCCGCGACTTCAGCGTCAGACGCAAATACACGGCC
Source organism: Caballeronia sp. (assembly GCA_036009385.1). Taxonomy (GTDB): domain Bacteria; phylum Pseudomonadota; class Gammaproteobacteria; order Burkholderiales; family Burkholderiaceae; genus Caballeronia. The sequence continues at coordinate 2,385 of DASYLW010000028.1, read as the reverse complement.
AATCAGCTTGAGCGGCGGACTGGGCAGATCGGCGGCGCGAATCGGCAGGCGGCGGTCGATCGCAGGCCCGCTTGCGTGGGCCTGCATGAAACGTTTGACGATCCGGTCCTCGAGCGAATGAAAGCTGATCACGACGAGGCGCCCCCCTTGCTCCAACAACGCCAATGCTGCGTCCAGAACTACTTGCAGCTCCGCAAGCTCTTGATTGATGTGAATCCGTATAGCCTGAAAGGTGCGAGTTGCCGGGTCCTTGCCCTTCTCACGGGTTTTGACGACGTGACCCACGATTTGGGCAAGCTCGCCCGTGCTGACGAGAGGCCCAAGACGGTCGGACTCTGCCCGGCGAGCAACAAGCGCCTTTGCAATCTGAAAAGCAAACCGTTCTTCCCCATAATTTTTAATCACCTCCGTCAGTTCCTGCACCGTTGCCCGCGCCAGCCATTCCGCGGCAGATTCACCACGGCTCGGGTCCATCCGCATGTCGAGCGGGCCATCGGCCCTGAAGCTGAAGCCGCGATCCGGATCGTCCACTTGCGGCGACGACACCCCCAGATCCAGCAACACGCCCGACACTTTTCCTACTCCTCGCTCGGCAGCGGCATCGGCTAACGAGGCAAAACTCTCATGCACTATGGAAAATCTTGAATCCCGAATCTGCCCTGCTGTAGCAATAGCCAACGGGTCTTTGTCGAAGGCGATCAGGCGCCCCGCTTCGGCCAGCTTCGTCAGGATCAGACGGCTATGGCCGCCGCGTCCAAACGTTCCATCTATATAAGTACCGTCTACACGCGTGACGAGCGCATCTACCGCCTCATCCAGCAGCACCGTGCGATGCTGCAACTCGTTTTTCATCGCAGGGGCCATGTTCTTTAGCGCCGCGTCAAAACGTAAAGTTCTTCAGCGCGTCGGGCATGCCTTGCGCCATTGCCGCTTTTTCCTTCTCGGTGTAAGTCACCGCGTCCCACACTTCCAGGTAATTGCCCATGCCGAGCAGCGTCACTTCTTTAGCCAGCGATGCCGCCGCGCGCAATTCCGGTGATACCAATACCCGTCCAGCGCTATCGAGCTCGACATCCATGGCGTTGCCGAGATAAATGCGGCGAACCCAGATTGCGTCCATAGGGAGTGCAGCGATTTTCGAGCGAAAGATTTCCCACTCCGGGCGAGGAAAGAGCAACAGGCATCCATCCGGGCTCTTGGTGAGCGTAACCCGGCCTTCTGCCTGTCCTTGCAGCGCTTCCCGATAGCGAGACGGGACGGACATCCGTCCTTTCGCATCCAGCGACAGCGCCGAAGCCCCTTGGAACACTCGCCCTCTCCTCTTCACGCCACAGCGGCGCATCACAACTTTGTTGGAATATGCCTGAAAGTGCGCGCTGAATCACACAAAAATACACTTTCTCACACCATTTCCCACTGTAGAGGAAGGCATTTCGCCGGTCAATACGATCTGGCGTTTTTTGACTAAATTTGTTTGTTAGAACAATGACTTAGCGCAGACCGCTAAAGTAGGCTGAAATTTCGAAAAGCGTTATGAATGAATGACGTAGTGGCGAATGTGAAGGTAGTACGTGAAATGACAGACGAAAACTGGAGGTGGTTTTGCTCGTGGAGAACCGCGGGAGGTATTGCGGGTCAGATGAAAAGCAAAAAAAGAGGAGGGAAGTGAGAGCGCATCCCGCCAGATCCGGCGAGACGCGTGATTGATTAAATATAGTACGCGGTGCCCGTCATGACCTTCGATGTCGCGCGCATCAGCGCCCGCACCGGAAACGGCAACTCGACGCCGCCCGCGTTGATGGCGGCAACGGCATGCGCAGCTTCATCGCTGCGCATTTGCTCGACGATCGCGCGCGATGCGTGGTCATTCGCAGGCAGACTCGTCATGTGGCTGTTCAGGTGCTTCTCTACCTGACGTTCAGTTTCCGCCATGAACCCAAGGCTGACGCGGTCGCCAAATCTGCCGGCAATAAACCCCAGCGCCAGGGAACCCGTGTACCACAAGGGGTTAAGCAGGCTGGGACGCGAGTCGAGGTCACGCAAACGCCGCATGGTCCACGCCAGATGATCTTCTTCCTCGCGCGCCGCATCCTCGAAGCCGCGCTTCAAGGTCGTCGAGTTGGTCGCGAGTTTTTGCGCCTGATACAGCGCCTGCGCGCACACCTCGCCCACGTGATTCACACGCATCAACGCCGCCGAGTGGGCCTTCTCTTCCGCGCTTAGCGTTGTATCCGCATCGTCGCCAGCCGACACAGCGCTGTCCAGTTGAACCGAAGGCGCCTCCGGTATGGGGCGCGACATCCGGGATACGCCGGTCATCGACCGCAGTCCACGATCGAACTCAGAGATCAGTTCATCGAGTGTCATTTCATAACTCCTGTTTCG
>DASYLW010000027.1:0-4534 GCA_036009385.1 Caballeronia sp. | reverse complement strand
ATCACGACCGGAATGGCCTGCATGCCGGCGTTCGCCTTGATACGGCGCGTCAGCGTGAATCCGTCCATTTCCGGCATTTCGAGGTCGGTCAGGACGAGCGCGATTTCGTCCGCCGCACATCGGCCGTGTTTTTCAGCCTTGCTCTGCAGGTCTTCCAACACGTTCCACGCTTCCTGGCCGCTCTTGGTCATGATGAACTGCACGCCCATCGCGGTCAGGCTTTGTTCAATCAGGCTGCGCGCGACGCCCGAGTCGTCGGCGGCGAGCACCTTGGTACCTGGTTTCAGGATGATCCGGCCGGTGCTTGACTCATTGATCTCCACTTCCGTCGACGGCAGCACGTCGCGCAAGATCTGTTCGACATCGAGTACTTGCGCGAGCCGGGAGCCGTCCACGTTGCCGTCGAGGCGCGCGAAACTGGTCACCGTTCGCCCGCTCGAATGCGATTCGGCAGACAAAACCTGATTCCACTCCAGCCGCACGATGTCATCGACTTCCTCGACAGCAAAACCTTGAGTCGTGCGCGCGAATTCGGTGACCAGCAGGATCTTGAGACCGTTCTTCGGCTGGCAGCCCGTGACCTGTGCCAGATCGATCACGGGGATGATCTGACCGCGGATATCGGCTACGCCAAGAATCTCCGGGTTTGCGCCGGCGACCACGGTGATCGGCGGCATCGCGAGGATTTCGCGCACCTTGAACACGTTGATGCCATATAGCTCGCGTTGTTCGGAGTCCGGCGCTTCGCCCAGGCGAAACAGGAGCAGTTCGAACATGTTGTTGCCTGCGAGCCGAACCCGCTGTTCGATGTCGTGTTGTGAACTGCTCAAGGTGGTTCTCCTGATCGATTTATGCCGGGCTTCTAAATAGCCGGTTCCTGATTAGCGGCGCGGTGCGGGGAAACTGAAGCGCTTTTCGATGCTTTGTGACGGGACTGTTGCATGCCAGTCCGCTCGCGCGTGCGGCTGCATCGGGATAGACCCTTGAACGCATAAAAAGCAGTGTTTTCCAGCGTTCACGGAGCAGGTCTCTGGCCTATACTTTTTTAATGGGCTGGGTAATATGGATGTAAGGCGCGGGACGTAAGACGATTGATCCAACGCGGCCGGATTCGGCAAGCCCGTTGTGAAACGCGTCGCGCGTTTCCGGATGCCCGCTGTCCACCCATGTGAAACGCCCGCCAGCCGGCAGGCGTCGCGCGGTTCAACGGAGGCGTTCGATGGCAACAGTCGCACAAGTTCTTAATTCGAAACCCGATCGCACCATCTTCACGATTGCCGACACGGCATCGGTCTACGAGGCTATCGCGATGATGGCGGAGAAGCACATTGGCGCGTTGATCGTGACCCATGGCGAAGCGATCGTCGGCATCATGACCGAGCGTGACTATGCCCGCAAAGTCGTGCTGATGGACCGTGTTTCACGGCAGACCCCGGTGCGCGAAATCATGACTTCGCAAGTGCGCTTCGTGCGTCCCGACCAGACCACGGATGACTGCATGGCTTTGATGACCGAGCGTCGCATGCGGCATTTGCCAGTGATCGATGGCGAGAAGCTGGTGGGCATGATCTCGATCGGCGATCTGGTGAAAAACATCATGTCCGAGCAGGAGCTCACCATTCACCAGCTTGAGGGATACATACGAGGCGAGCACATGTAGCTTGCCCGGGAGGAATGCAGCGCGGCGTGAAAACGCCGCGCTGTGTTTTATTGTTCGCTGCGTATGCATCGTGCTCACGCAGTTCCGTGCGGTCTCGCGTAGTCCAACGTCCTTGCGTCAAGGCCCGCTGCAACTTTCGTTCAGTCAATCGCACTGTAAGCTAATTGTTATAATTCTGGAATGCCGCGCATCGGCCTGATCGCATGTGGCTGACATTCACGCGCCTGTTCCCTCGCCGACTTGCACTCGGCCCTGACCTTAGAGGAGCGCCGTTCATGACGCCCCCCGAACTTTCCACGTCACCTCCGGTTGCTGATTCCTCTCATCCCAACCCCAATTCCGCGCCGCGCGACATTGCTGCGGACGCCCCGTTTATTATCGTGATGAACGCGGGTTCGGGGGGCAAGCAAAGCGATGAAACGCGCGCTGCGCTCGACGATATCCTCGGACGGGCTGGGCGCAAGTTTGAACTTCGCGTGGTCGCCGATCCTTCCCGACTCGCCGATACCGCTCGTCAGGCGGTACGCGATGCGCAGGCGCAACACGCCGTGGTGGTGGGTGCGGGTGGCGACGGTACGCTGTGTACCGTGGCGCAGGCAGTACTCGGCAGCGGGTGTGCGTTCGCGGTGCTTCCGCGCGGCACGTTCAACTACTTCAGCCGCGACCATGGCATCCCCGCTGACCCTGCAAAGTCGATCGCTCTGCTGCTTAACGCGCGAGCGTTTCCGGTCCAGGTCGGCTTTGTGAATGAGCGCATGTTTCTCGTCAACGCGAGCCTCGGTTTGTACCCGAAGCTGCTGGAAGACCGGGAGATCTACAAGCGGCAGTTTGGCCGCAGCCGCCTGATTGCACTGTGGTCCGCAGCCGTGACGCTGCTACGCCGGCATCGTCATTTGCGTCTTCACATCGAGCACGATGGCACAATGCATGAGGTCCGGACATCAACGCTTTTTGTCGGCAACAATCGCTTGCAGCTTGAACAGATCGGCATGGCGGAGGCACCGCAACTGGAACGCGGTTTGCTCGCTGCGATTGCGCCGCGGGCAATCGGACGCCTCGCGCAACTCGGCCTCACGTTGCGGGGCGCGGCAGGCCGGATGAGCGACGCAGACAACGTGACCAGTTTTGCGTTCAAGCGCATCGCGGTGACGCATCCGTCCAAACGTCACCGGCGCGTCAAGGTTGCGACCGATGGCGAGATAAACTGGATCACCATGCCGCTCGAATTTCGCGTTGCCCCGGAGCCGCTGTTCCTGCTCAAGCCCGAGGCCGACGTTGCCAATGCAAATCGCTCATGACCCTGTTGCTCCAGATTTCCGATCCGCACTTTGGCACCGAACAACCGCTGGTCGTGGCGGCGTTGCTGCGTCTCGCTAATATGCTGCAGCCCGACCTCGTCGTCATGTCCGGCGATATTACGCAGCGTGCCAGACGCGCACAATTCAGTGCAGCGCGGGCGTTCGTCGATACATTCAGTGCAACGCCTGTTGTCGTCGTGCCGGGCAATCATGACATTCCGCTGTATAACCTCCTCGCGCGCATTGTCCATCCGTATGCCAATTACCAGCGCGTGTTCGGAGACAATCTCGAACCCGAGTTCGAATCCGCCGAGCTCATTGTGATCGGTGTGAATACGACACGCGCGTATCGTCGTAAGGATGGCGAAATATCGGCGCAGCAAGTGGAGCGCGTGGTGCGCCGCCTCGATCATGCGTCGCCGCATCAACTGCGGGTTGTCGTCACGCATCAGCCTGTGGTGGCGGCTCGCGCCAACGACATCAGGAACCTGTTGCACGGCCGCGAACATGCGATTGAACGCTGGTCGCAAGCGGGCGTGGACCTGATCCTGGGCGGTCATATCCATCTCCCGTACGTATCGCCGCTGCACGTGGCGTATAAGGACTTGCCGCGTCGGATGTGGGCCGTGCAGGCGGGAACCTCGTTGTCTTCACGCGTGCGTGGGAAGGTGCCCAATTCGGTCAACGTGATTGACTACGATGCGTCCACGCCAGGCGCAGGCCGTGTGAATCGTCGTGTGGTTGCCACGCGTTGGGATTTCAATCGGGTGATCGCATCGTTTGAACCGAATATGCGACACCCGCTCGACCTGGATAGCGAGTCACTCAAGACTCCATTAGCGACGCTTTTATGAAACAGATCGAACAGCAGCATGTCGGCTTGTTCGAAGTAGCGCATGTAGCCGGTGAGCATGCACTGATGGTGTTTGCGATATTCCTGATTCTCGCGATGGTCGTGGTCCTGAGTGTATGGCAACTCGTTCAACGCTACGGATTGCCGCGGGAAAACGGCGGCTTGTCGCCCAAGGTCCTGCTGGTGGTCAATTTGACGGCGAGCTTCGCCATCATTGCCGGTGCGGCTGCCGTGTTCGCCGCGATCGCCGATGAGATCGGCGCGGGCGAGACGCTGGGCCGGGTGGATCAAGCTTTCGCTGACGGCATAGCGAGCGCTGTTCCCATCGGCGTGATCCGCGCGTTCGCACTGGTCACCCATCTGGGCGATGCATGGGTCCTGGCCGTCTGGTGCGTGCTCGGCGCAGCCATCCTGACTGTGCGGCGACGGTATGCGCTTGCAATTGGCTTCACGCTCGCGATAGCCGGCAACGGCCTGCTCAACAGCATCATCAAACATATTTTCGAACGCGTACGGCCCGTGCATGACCAATCGATTGCCACTGCCACCGGATGGAGTTTCCCGAGCGGCCATACATCGGGATCACTTGTCACCTACGGCATCATTGCGTATGTACTTGTGCGGGTCTTGCCGGACGGCTGGCGCCTGCCCGTCATCGTGGTGGCCACACTTATCGCTGTCACCACGGCGAGCAGCCGCGTATTCCTGCGCGTGCATTTCGCG